>DATJIA010000224.1:0-3494 GCA_035493675.1 Kofleriaceae bacterium
TCATTCGCATAGTCGCTGCGCGCAGTCGCACGGCGTCCGAACAGTAGGATCGGGCCACGAGGAGCATCGGAAGCAACATCGACGAAGGCAGAGGCGCCATCGGCAAGCAGCAGCTGCACTACTACCGAGTCGCGTATGGCAGCGCGCGCGAGGTCGGCACGCAGCTGCGCTTGGCGGTCGCCTTCGGCTGGCTCGACGACCTCGGCGAAGCACCCGCGCTCCTCGATCGCGTGCGCGCGATGCTCTGGCGCCTCACGCATTGATCGCGCTCGCCGCGGCTTCGGCCGCGGCAATCGGCAGCGGCAACTAGCGCGGGTCGCGACGCAGCGTCTCGGCGAGCGAGCTCGCGAGCTCGTCGCTGGTGCCGTGGCGCTGCACGTGCGGCGCGTCCTTGGCGTCGTTGGCGGCGTCGTCCGCGAACATCGCGATCCTGATGTGCGGGTTCGACTCGCTCAGGTAGTCGACCAGCTCGTGCGGTCCCGTCTGCGTGAGCGTGTCCGCCATCGCGACGGCGACGACGTGATTCCGCTGCTGCTCGACCAGCGCGATCGCTTCGAGCGGCGTGCGCGCCTCGATCGGCGTCGTGCCGGCGGCGCGCAGCTTCTCGGCGAGCTGGTGACGGCGATCCTCGCGCGGATCGCACACGACGACGCGCGGCGACTTGCGCGCCTCGACCGCGGCGACCACCTCGTCTTCGATCACGTCTTCGACATCGGGCGGCACCGTGCCGAACGCGATCGCGACGTGTCGCGCGCTGCGCCGCGCGACCTGACCGCGCTGCGCGACCCATCCGCTCGTGCCGATCTCGAGCTCGACCAGCACGTCGTCTTCGTCTTCGGAAGGATCATGATGCAGCTCGATCAGCGCACCTCCGAGCGACAAGTCTCGGATGTGTCCACGCATCGTGCCGCCGCGCCCGTGCACCACCGCTCCGCCCGAAACCCCGGCACGGAAGTGCCGGCGGCGATCGTTCTCGTGGGGTGCGCCTCGGTTGCCCTGGCTCATGAATCCTCCCGACACCCGCGGCTGCCCGCTGCCGCCTTCTTTCCACCATACGCGTGCAGCCTGTGCTGAGAAGAGGTTTTCGACGACGTGCCCGAACGCGTCATGCACACCGCATCGCGTCGCCACGTGGCGAGTCCACCAGTCCTGTAAAAGCGCGCGGAGTGCACTTCCGCGGCGGGAACGTTGGTGGGCTGCCTGACTACTCTGGGGGAGACCGCCGCGACCGAACCGTCACGCGTGACGGTGACGGGGTGCGAGGCACGACGAGCGCGACCCCTCCGTCGAAGCCGTTCGCGCGCAGCGTTCGGCCCGCCGCGCGCAGCCCATCGCGCATCCCGCGCGCGCTCGCGAAGCGCTCGCACGGATCGAGATCGATCGCGCGCAGCACGATCGACGCGAGCGGCGCGGGCAGCGCGCTCGCGCGGCGCGCGCAGTCGTCGCGATCGCTCACCGCGGTGCCGGTGAGCGTCTCCACGAGCAAGATGCCTGCGGCGTATTGATCGGCGCGCGCGTCGGCGTCGCCGCCCGCGACCTCGGGCGCCATGTACGGCGGCGTGCCGCCGCCGACGCCGCGCCCCGCGCGCAGATCCGCGGCGACGCCGAGATCGATCAACACCGCGCGATCGCCGTGATCGACGATCACGTTGCCGGGTTTCACGTCGCCGTGCACCAGCCCGTGCGCGTGCAGCTCGCCGAGCCCGGCGAGCACCTGCGACGTCACGCGCAGCGCGCGCCGCACCGTCAGCGCGCCTTCGTCCGCGAGCACGGCGTCGAGCGCGCGCCCCTCGACGTGGCGCATGACGACGAACAGCCCTTCGTCGGCGAAGCCGAAGTCGTGGATCGTCACGACGTACGGCGACGTCAGCGACGCGAGCGCGCACGCCTCCGCGTGGAAGCGCGCGACGTCGGCGGCGCCGCCGTCGGCGCGCCGCAAGAGCTTCACCGCGACGTCGCGATGGAGCAGCACGTCGATGCCCGCGTAGACGTCGCCCATTCCACCCGCGCCGATCCAGCGTCTCAGCTCGTAGCGACCCGCGAGCAAGTGCGGCAACTCGATCGCTTTGCTCGCGGGCGTCTCGGGATTTGTCATGCGCCTGGACTTCGACGGTGCGTCAGGCCGAGTGTTCACGCCGCCCCCTTCACGTCTCACTCACGATCGTCGCGCGTTTCCCGACGAGGATCTTCACCCTCAAGAGGTGAGTGGCGTCAGCCCCACGTCAGACGTTCGACAGGCGCCGCGCGTCAAGTGGCCGCGCCGCCGTCGCGCCCGCGGTGGCACGCGGCGTGATGAAGACAGCGGCATATGGAAGCACCGTTGATCGAGATCGTCGCGCGCGGCTCGCGGGGCATCGCGCGCGGACCTGCGGGCACGATCGAGCTGACCGCGCGCGAGGTCCGCTTGGTGCAGCTGCTCGCTGCGCGCCGCGCGCAGGAGGTCGATCCCGAGTGGGCGTACGTCGCGTCGCACGAGCTCGCGGGCGCGCTCGGCTTCAAGTCGATCGAGCCCAGCGGCGAAAATGTTCGCGAGCTGGTGTGCCGCGTGCGGAGGAAGCTCGCGTCGGTCGGCGGCGACGGGGTTGTCCAATCGAAGCCGCATGTTGGATATCGAATTGCCGCGCTCGTGCGAGCTGCGTAATCGCACTAGTGAACTGGACTCTCGACATATCGCGTTAAAATCTTCTTGACCCGAAGATGCGTCGCTCGTAGTTTGATTGCGCGATGCATCATCAGGCGCACGGATCGCTCGAGGGGACGCCGAACGGCGCTTCCTTCGCGATCTTTGCGCCCGTCTGCGTAGCGTACGTAGCGTCGATCGCGCTCGGGCTCGAGGGGCTTATTGCGCTCCTCATTAGCCCCGGGTGCGGGCAGCCAGTCTGAACTGAAAGGTTCACGTGACTAGGCCCCGCACCCGAAAAGGGTCGCGGGGCATTTTGCATTCAACGCAATTCCCGTCGAGAAACCATGAGAAGCGATCAACTGAAGAAGGGACCGAGTCGCGCGCCCGCGCGCGCGATGCTCAAAGCCACCGGCCTCACCGACGCGGATCTCGAGAAGCCGTTGGTCGCGGTCGTCGGCACGCACACCGACGTCATGCCGTGCAACCTGCACCTGCGCGCGCTGGCGGAGGAAGTGAAGCGCGGTGTGCGCGCGGCGGGCGGCACGCCGGTCGAGTTCACGACGATCGCGGTCTCCGACGGCGTGACGATGGGCACCGAAGGGATGCGCGCGTCGCTCGTCTCGCGCGAGGTGATCGCGGACTCGATGGAGCTGGTCGCGTTCGGCCACCTCGTCGACGGCGTGGTCGCGCTGGTCGGCTGCGACAAGACGCTGCCCGCCGCCGCGATGGCGCTCGCGCGCTTGGATCGTCCCGGCCTCGTCCTCTACGGCGGACCGATCATGCCGGGCCGCTTCCAGGATCGCGACGTCACGATCCTCGACGTCTTCGAGGCGGTCGGCGCGCACGCGAGCGGCAAGATGACCGACAGCGA
>DATJIA010000225.1:0-58361 GCA_035493675.1 Kofleriaceae bacterium
CGAGATGCGCGCGCGGCGCGTGCCGATTCCGTGAGAGCCGTCGTCCGTCGTCCGTCGTCCGTCGTCCGGTTCCCAGAATAGGCGCGAGCGTCGCCGCGTTGGGAGCGCATGAGGGCTGCGATCGCGATCGCGTTGTGCGCGAGCTGCCGGCGGAGGTGAATGCTCGCTCGCGTACACGGCGACACGGATCACGACGAACCCGAGTGGCTACGAGTCGGCGCGCAGGTGCCGATCGAAGCGACCGCGACCGCGTGGAAGGTCGACGAAGACGGCGAGCACGTGCACATCGATCTGATCGGCACGAACGTGATCGTCGACGCGCAGCTCGAGGGCGCGTGGGGCACGAAGGCGACCCGCGGTCAGTCGTTCGTCGGTGTCGCGCGCACGATCGGCGCCGACGCGCCCGCGATGGCCGCGGTCTCGATCGCCGGCGCGCCGCACACGCCGACGACGACCCGCGACGAGCTCCGCGTCGCGGTGCGCTGCGCGCTCTCCACCGACCTACAGGAATGAGTCTGGGATCCGGACGACGGAAGACGGACGACGGACGACGATCACAATCGCTGGCCCCACGCGTGCTTCGCGATCAGCGCGTCGGCGCGCACGCGGAGCGCGATCGGTAGATCGTTCTTCGCGGCGGCGGCGAGCGAGGCGGCGAGCTCGGCGCCGGACTCGAAGCGATCCTCGGCGCGCTTCGCCATGCCGATCGCGAGCGCGCGCTCGAGATCGAGGGTGATGTCGGCGAGCGAAGAGGGCCGCGTGGGCATCTTGTAGACGACGTCGTAGAGCGTGGTCGGCACGTCCTTGCCGGTGAACGGCGGATGGCCGGTGAGGCAGCGATACGCGATCGCGGCGACCGCGTAGAGATCGGCGCGCCAGTCGACGTCCTCGCCGCGCGCTTGCTCGGGCGCCATGTAGCCCGGTGTGCCGACGACGTGGCCCTTGGTCAGCGTCCCCGACTTGCCGGCGAGCTTCGAGACGCCGAAGTCGAGCACCTTCCAGGCGCGCCGGCCGTCCTTGTTCTCGGCGAGGAACAGGTTGTGCGGCTTGATGTCGCGATGCACGACGCCGACCTTGCGCGCGGCCTCGAGCCCGGCGCCGACCTGCTCGACGAGCGCGACGACCTCGGAGGCGCCGAGCTTGCGCTTGCGCCGCAGGTGATGCGCGAGGTCGAAGCCGCGCAGGCGCTCCATCGCGAGGAACGGGATCTCGCCCGCGGTCGTGCCGACCTCGAGCACCGCGACGACGTGCTCGCTCTCGATCTTCGCCGCCGTTTCGGCCTCGCGCAGGAACCGCTTCAGGTGCTGCGGATCCGACATCGTCGCCGGCGTGAGCAGCTTCACCGCCGCCATCGAGCCGTCGTGCGCGCTCACCGCCTCGTAGACCTCGCCCATGCCGCCGCGTCCGATCAGCATGCCGAGCGTGAACGAGCCGACGACCTGATCGCTGTAGCGCCCGGGGCCGCCGACCTTGAGCGCGCGATCGAGATCGGCGCGCGCCTCGGCGAGCAGCGCCTCGCGTTGCGCGACCTGGCGCACCGCCTTCTCGAGCGACGACACCGCGTCGAGCGTGGTCTTGCGCGACGCGCGCCCGACCAGGTACGCGCACAGGTACAGGAACTGCGTCACCGCGTGCGAGAGCAGCTCGTGACGCCACGGCAGCCCGGTGGTGCGGATGATGCCGCGATCCGCGATCCATCCCAGGCCGATCGCGAGCGCGAGCGCGGCGTGCAGGCCCGCGCACAGGAGATAGATGCCGAGCGTCGCGCGGCGTGATCCGCCGAACGAGAAGAAGTAGATGCCGAACAGGATCAGCGCGGTCGCCGGCGAGACGATGCCCCAGTAGTAGACGCCGCCGAACGCGCCGACCGCGATGATCGACGAGCCGAGCGTGATCCGATCCTGCGAGTAGTTGGCCGCGTCGCGCAGCACGACGAGCAGCCAGATCGACGTGACGACGACGAGCGCGCACCCGCCGCTGACGACGAGCTGCGCGATCGGATCGCCGCCCGCGATGAAGACGCCGAGCAGCGCCGCGAGCACGATCGCGATCGACACGCGCAGGAACACGCGCGTGCGCTCGACCTCCTCCATGCGCATCGCCTCGATCGGCGAGGTCGCGGTCGTGTGCTTCGAGTCGGCGTCGGGTCCGGGCGGCAGGCCGCGCGACGCGGGCAGCTGCTGGGTCGGCTGGTTGTGGACGCCGCTCGCGGACGCGGCCGCGCTCACGCCCGAGTGGGACGCGCCCGACAGGCTCTCCTCGGCGCGCCGCCTCGCCGCCGGCGCCGCGGGGGGCGTCGGTGGGTCGTCATCATGCGCGACGGTATCGTCCTCGTCGGCGAGGTCCTGCTCGTCGGCCCCTGCCACCCGGGGATCTTAACAGCTGCCGTTCGGGATGCAGTAACCGGTGAAACATCCGTTCGCGACGCCGGCGGTGGTTCCCGTCGGACACGCGGGGCCGATCGCGTCACACAGGGCCTGTTCGCACGTGCCGGGGTTCAAGGCCCCGTTGCACTGGAGCTTCGGGATGCAGAAGCCGGTGTAACAACCGTGCTCGATCCCCGCGACGGTCTCGGGAGGACACGCAGGGGTCGCGACCCGACACAGGACCTGCCCCTCGCACGTGCCCGGATCGAGCGGCTCGGGGATGCAGCCGACCCACTGCATCGGCGGCGGGACCGCCGCGGCGAACAGCGCCGCGCAGTCGTCGTGCTCCGAGCACTGCCACGGATCGACGATCGCCGCGCAGTCACCGCCGGCGACGTGCGACTGCGGCGCGGTGCCCCAGCAACCGAAGTACGTCTTCGCGTTGCCGGTGTAGATCGCGCGACAGAAGTCGGTCGTGCGGCAGGTGTACTCGTCGAGGCCGTCGCACGAGCCCTCGCACACCGCCCAGTCGGGATACGGGATGCCGCGGCATCCGCCGCCGAAGCTCTCGCACTGCCCGGTCCCCGGATCGCGCAGCGGCGCGGTCGCGATGTCCGCGGTCGCCGGACAGATGTCGTCGCCGTTGGGGCCGCCGCCGCCGAAGAACGTGCAGCCTCCGACGAGGGCGAGGGCGAGGGCGCCGCGAGCGGCGTCTGGGATCGATATACGAAACATATCAATACGGCGGCGGTGATATACCGTTCGTCTCACAGCGCGAGAACGTCTCCGTCTTGCAGACGCAGCCGTTCTGGTCGCAGGTGCAATCGGTGCCCGTGTAGACCGTGTTGCAGTCCGCGCGCGACAGACACGACTTCTCGTCGGTGATCGACTCGCACGACTGCCAGCACGCCCAGTCCGGGATGCAGTAGCCCGACCAGCATCCGTTCGCGACGCCGGGCTCGGTCCCCGCGGGGCACGCGGGCGGCGGCTGTCCACACACGACCGGGCCGTCGCACGTGCCGGGGTCGTGCTTGCACTCGCTGATCGGGATGCAGTAGCCGGTGTAGCACCCGTTCGCGACGCCGGGCGTGGTGTCGGCGGGGCACGCGGGCGGCGCCGAGTTGCACGTGACGGTGCCGTAGCAATCGCCCGGATCGCTGGTGTCGGGCACGCACGAGACCGTGCAGTAGTCGGGGCACGGCGTGTTCGGATCCCCGCAGGTCTTGCACGTCTCTTCGCAGTGATAGCCGGGGCCGCAGTCGACGTTCGCGCACGAGTCCTGATCGGGCACGCACACCGCGCTGCACGAGCTCATGCACCCGTCGTTCGGGTTCGCCTTGTCGCACGGGTAGCACTGCTGCTCGCAGTGCGCGCCCGGACCGCAGTCGACGCCCGCGCAGACATCGCCGATCGTGCCGGGCTCCGGGATGCATTGATTGAAGCTGTGCTGCCCCTGTGGATCGACGGGGATCTGGTACGTCGTCGCGCAGTCGTCGTGCTCGCTGCACGTCTGCGCGTCGTAGCTCCAACAATCGCCGCCCTCTTTCGGACCGCTCGGCGCGACCGCGCTGCAGGACCAGAACGTGATGCCGCTCCACAGCTGCGCGCAGTCCGCGTTCGGCGGGCACTCGAAGCCGGTGTACTCGGCGCGACAGCCGGGCGTCGCGAGGCACGACTGCTCGTCGAGCCAGTCGCACTGCCCGCCGCAGCTCGCCCAGTCGGGGAGGATCGCGGGCGTGTTCTTCACGTCGGCGGGACAGCCGCAGCCGTAGTCGCAGCCGCCGCCCCAGCCGTACTCGCACTCACCCGTCTGCGGGTTGCGGAACCCGGGGTCGTAGACGTCGTCGGCATACCCGCTGCCGCACGGCGGCGGTTGGTCGTCGTCGTCGCCGAAGTAGAGGTTACAGCCCGCGAACAACAGGCAGCCGAGGACAAGCCAGGACCTCATCATGTGCTCCGGTTCAGCAATCGCCGCGCCACGCGCGGGTTTCACGCAAGTGCGCGTAGGGCTTGCCACCGGCGCGCGGGAGCCTCAGATTTCCGAGGCTCATGAACCGGTTCCTCCTCGCCTTCTCGTGCTTCTTTCGGCTCCTCTTCGGCCAGAAGCTCCGCGCCGACGTCGTCGCTTGGCTGCCCGATGACGCGAAGCCGAAGGCGCTGCCGGAGCCCGAGCTCGTCGTGAAGGAACGGATCGTCGAGAAGATCGTCGAGCGAGAGGCCAAGCCGGTCGAGTCGAAGAAGAAGCCCGATCAAGTCGCGCAGCGCGAAGGCGCGCTCGCGCTGCTCGGCCTCCTGCAACGTGAGGGACGTCTCGTCGACTTCCTGCGCGAGCCGCTCGACACCTTCGCCGACGCGGACATCGGCGCCGCCGCCCGCGACGTCCACCGCGGCTGCAAGAAGGTGATCGATCAGATCTTCAAGCTCGAGCCGGTGATGCCGGGCAAGGAAGACGAGAAGGTCGCGGTGCCGAAAGGCTTCGATCCGTCGGAGGTGCGCCTGATCGGCGAAGCGAAGGGCGAGCCGCCGTTCCGCGGCACGTTGCGTCACCACGGCTGGCGCGCCGTCGAGGCCGCGCTGCCGCAGCTCTCCGACGGCGTCGATCGATCGGTGGTCGCGCCCGCCGAGGTCGAGGTCTGATCGACATGTCGCGGTACGTGATCGGGATCGATCTCGGGACGACGAACAGCGCGCTCGCGTTCGCATCTATAGAGGAAGGGCGCGTCGCGATCTTCGACGTGCCGCAGGTCGTCGGACCGGGCGAGGTCGCCGCGCGCAGCACGCTGCCCTCCTTCTTGCTGTTGCCGACCGAGCACGAGGTCGCGCCGTCGGCGATGGAGCTGCCGTGGTCGGGCGCGATGCGCTACGCGGTCGGCGCGATGGCGCGCGATCGCGGCGCCGAGCTGCCGCATCGCCTGGTCGCGAGCGCGAAGTCGTGGCTGTGCAACCCGAACGCGGATCGCAACGCGGCGATCTTGCCGTGGCGCGGGACCGAAAGACTTTCGGAAGGAGACGGTGACCGCGTCTCGCCGGTCAACGCGTCGGCGCGCTACCTCGCGCACCTGCGCGCCGCGTGGGACGACGCGCACCCCGACGATCCGCTCGAGGAGCAGGAGATCCTGATCACGGTGCCCGCGTCGTTCGACGCCGCGGCGCGCGAGATGACCGTGATCGCCGCGCGCGAAGCCGGCCTCGATCACGTGACGCTCCTCGAGGAGCCGCAGGCGGCGTTCTACGCGTGGCTCGCGGCGCAGGGCGACGCGTGGCGCAAGCAGCTCCGCGCCGGTGACGTCGTGTTGGTCTGCGACGTCGGCGGCGGCACGACCGACTTCTCGCTGATCGAGGTCGTCGACGACGGCGGCAACCTCGCGCTCGAGCGCGTCGCGGTCGGCGATCACATCCTGCTCGGCGGCGACAACGTCGATCTCGCGCTCGCGCACGCGGCGAAGCAGCGGCTCGTCGAGCAGGGCAAGACGATCGACGCGATGCAGGAGCGCGCGCTGGTGTACGCGTGTCGCGCCGCGAAGGAGAAGCTGCTCGGCGCCGACGCGCCGGAGAGCGTCCCGATCTCGATCCTCGGGCGCGGCTCGAAGTTGATCGGCAACACGCTGCGCACCGAGGTCCGCCGCGACGACGCGGAGAAGCTCGTGCTCGACGGCTTCTTCCCTTCCGTGGGGAGTGACGCCCGCCCCGCGCGGCGCCGCACCGCCGGCCTGCGCGAGATGGGCCTCCCCTACGCGCACGATCCGGCGGTGACCAAGCACCTCGCGGAGCTGCTCGGCCGTCACGCGCGCATGCCGACCGCCGTCCTCTACAACGGCGGCGTGATGAAGGCGGATCTGATCCGATCGCGCGTGACGAGCGTGTTGCGATCGTGGGGAAGCGCGGCGCGCGAGCTCACCGGCACCGATCTCGATCTCGCGGTCGCGATCGGCGCGGCGTCGTACGGCTTGGTGCGGCGCGGGAAGGGCGTGCGGATCCGCGGCGGCACCGCGCGCAGCTACTACATCGGGATCGAGAGCGCGATGCCCGCGATCCCCGGCTTCGCGCCGCCGGTGAAGGCGATGTGCGTCGCGCCGTTCGGCATGGAAGAGGGCACCGGCGTCGATCTCCCCGACGACGAGCTCGGCTTGATCGTCGGCGAGCCCTCGCACTTCCGCTTCTTCGCGTCGTCCTCGCGCAAGGACGACGCCGGCGCGCTCGTCGACGCCGACGATCCCGCGATCACCGAGCTCGATCCGGTCGAGAAGACGGTCGAAGCCTCCGCCGATCGCAAGCCGGGTGAGCTCGTACCGGTCACGCTGCGTGCGGAAGTCACCGAGGTCGGCACGCTCGAGCTGTGGTGCGCCGCGCGCGACGGACGCGGCCGGTGGAAGCTCGAATACGCGGTTCGAGAGCGAGACGAGGGCGTGTAAGATGTGTCCTTGACGTATGAGCGCCACGGCCTTCACGCGGAACTACACCGATCACTCGAACGACACCGGCTTCCAGTTCGAGTTCCATTGCGACAAGTGCCACAACGGCTTCCGCTCCACGTTCAAGGCGAACAAGGTCGGCGTCGCGGGGAAGTTCTTCAAGGCCGCGGGCTCGCTGTTCGGCGGTAGCTCGCTGTGGAACGCGGGCAACGCCGCCGATCACCTGAAAGACGGCCTCCGCGGCCAAGCCTGGGACGACGCCTTCAAGGAGGCGATCGAGGAGATCAAGCCGAAGTTCCACCAGTGCACGCGCTGCGGGATCTGGGTCTGCCCCGAGGTCTGCTGGAACGCGTCGAAGGGCCTGTGCGAGAACTGCGCGCCCGATCTGATGGAGGAGGCCGCCGCCGCGCAAGCGCAAGCCGCGCGCGAGCAGGTCAACACGAAGGCGCGCGAGCACGATCAGACCGGCGGCCTCGACGTGTCGGGCGCGAACCAGATCGCGATCGGCGCCGGCTGTCCGCACTGCAGCGCGAAGCTCGCCCCCGGCGCACGCTTCTGCGCCGGCTGCGGCAAACCGGTCGCCGCCGCGCCCGCGGCGACCGCGAAGACGTTCTGCTCGCAGTGCGGCACCGAGAAGCCCGCCGGCGCCCGCTTCTGCCCCGGCTGCGGCTCGCAGGGCTGAGCGTCCTTGCGCGCCTTCCAGCGCGTCACTCAGCGTCGTCCACGATCGTCGTCGCCCTGGCCGGGCGCCGGCACATCGAAGCCGGTCCAGTTCTCGATGTCCCCGTCCTTCGTGATGTCGAACTCGATCGGCTGCTCCCAGCTGATGTGGATCTCGTATGACTTCTTCAGGCCGTTCGTCATGAAGTCCGCGACGTCGTCGTAGATGCCGTCGCCTTGCTTGGCGTTCGGATCGATGATGTCGTTCCACGTCATCGTGAAGGTGCCGGCGACGTGGTAGCCGTTGTCGGTGGCGCTCGCGGTGTACGCGCCGTCGATGTGGAAGTCGCCGACGGTGCTGTTCGTTCCGTGGAGGAGGGCCTTTCCGAGGGGCCACTGGCTGTTCTCCGAGAAGTGCGCGTGGAACGTGTCCGCGAAGACGCCGGGGCCCTCCTTCACCGTCCCGCGCACGAGGCCCTGTTGGAAGCGGTTCTGGATGTCGTTGCCGACCTGAGAGCGGAGCGCCTTCGAGCTCATCATGTACTTCGTCCACTTCGGATCGTTGTCGATGTACTTGCTGCCGCCGAAACCGCCGAGGTAGCGAGCGAGGATCTCGTGTCCCGCCCAGTCGCTGTCGTTGCCGCCGATCCACGCCGCGCCGGAGGCGAGCGTGGCGTAGCCCTCGCCGATGACGGTCTGGAACGCGTTCGCCAACGCGGCCGTCTGCTCGGGCGTGTAGTCGTCGCGGCCGTCCGGATCGAAGTAGTGCATCGGGTTGTTCATCGAGAACGCGTAGAGGTTCGCGCGCTGCGGCTCGCCCCACGCCGCGTCGGGCGCGAAGCGGTACATCGGATCGGCCGCGGTCCAGCGCAGCAGCACGGGGTCGTAGCTGCGATAGCCGTAGTGGCGGAGACCAGAGGTCGAGTCGGCTTCCTTGCCGTTGAACTGACGGCGATGGTTCGACTGACCTGATTGCCACACGACCTCGCCGAACGCGCCGTACACGAACGACGACGTGACGACGTTGTTCGCCGACAGCGTGACGATCAGGTTCTGCAGCGCATCCGCGTACTGGAGCTCGACCGTCGGCACGAAGCCCGGCAGCTTCTCGACGCGCGCGAGCGGCTCGCCCGCACCGAGGTGATACCAGCGGAGGAGCTGCGTGCCCGTCGACGAGAGATGCGTCTCGCTCTCGCCGAACCAGATCTTGATGCCCTCGGGCCCGAACGAGACCATGCGCTCTGCGCCCGGCCCGAAGAAGTAGGTGTCGGTGCCCGACGGCGCGGAGATCTGACGGATGTGATCATCGCCGTCGGAGAGGATCGTCTCGGTGCCGCTCGGCAGCTGGCGCGAGGTCAAGTTGCCCGACGGATCGTACGAGAGCGATGCGAACGTGGTGCCGTTCGTGTCGACGAGACGATCCACCGCTTGTGGATCGACCGCGCCGTAGACGTAGTCGACGTCGCGGGTCGCCGCGTCGAGCGCGCCCGACACCGACGCGTGCGTGACGTTGCCCGCGGGTGAATACGTCATCGAGGCGCCGTACGTCGTCCCTACCGTCGCCGCCGCCAGACGGCCGCGACCGTCGAAGTCGAAGTCGGCGTCGGCGGCGTGGCCGTTGGTCGTGCCCGTCACCGTCGCGAGGCGGCCGAAGCCGTCGAAGCCGTACGTGCGCGCCGACCAGCTCGGCGTGCCGAGGCTCGCGTGGATGCTGTCGCCGACGACGCGCCCCATCGCGTCGTAGGTCCACTCGCGCTTCTGCGCGTACCCGTTCGTGCGCGAGTCGGGGTTGCCCGCGTAGTGACGATGATACGTGCCGACGGACTTGTCGCCGCCGCTCGCGTGCCACAGCTCGCTCGCGACCAGGCCGCGCACGTCGTACGTCGTGCCGAACGAGGTGCCGTCGTCGAACGTGACGTCGACCGGCGCTCCGAGCGCGTTGTACGTGCGGTCGACGGACTGCGTGATCGGGTTGGCGACGTTGTGGCCGAGCGTGAGCGTGCGCTGCTCGTGCTTGAGCGAGCCGCGGACGCCGTACGTGTACGTGATCGTCCCGAACGGCAGCGTGATCGTCGACGGCTTGCCGGCGCCCTCGCCGGTGTCCGCGTAGGCGGTCGTGATCGGTCCGATGCCCAGATCGGTCCGCTGGGTCGAGGTCGTCGCACGATACGCGGGCGTGTGCACCAACGGTCGATCGATCGAATCGTACGTCGTCGTCGACGTGTAGTCCGCGGCCGCGCCGCCGGTCGGGATCGGTGATTGGACCGACGTCATCTGGTTGTCGAGGTCATAGGCGTAGATCCATTGTCGAGCGCCGCGCGCGATGACGGTGCGCCGGCCCGCGAGGTCGTAGCTCATCGTCGTCGTGTTGCCGTCGGCGTCGACGATCGACGTCATGCGATCCGCCGCGTTGTACGCGTAGGTCGTCACGTGATCGCCGTTGCCGTCGGGCTCGTGCACCGCGACCAGGCGGCCGAATGGATCGTGCTCGGTCTTCGTCGACGGACCGAGTCCTTCGACCGGCGCCGACTCCTGCGCGGTGTCGGACAGGCCGTCGTACGAGATCAGCTGCGACGTGCCATCTGGGCGGAGGATCTGCACGGGACGACCGAGGCCGTCGCGCGTGAAGGTCGACATCACCGTCGAGGCGTCGTCGTTCGGGTGTGGCGAGACCGTCGACGCCAAGCCACCGCCGAGGTCGTAGTTGTACCTCGTCGTCGCCCACGCGCCGCTGTCGGTCAGCTCGTAGTGCGCGACCGCGCGGCCGAGGCCGTCCGTGTAGTCGTACGACGTCAGCTTCGTCGTGCCGCCGATGTCGCGCAGCCGCTGCGTCAGCGTGTAGTTCGTCGAGGCCGACGCGTAGTACGAGAACCATTCGCTCGGCGTGAGCGTGTAGCCCTGCGCGGGCGGAGTCGGATCGATCGCGATGCGGTGCTGCGTGACGCGGCCGAGCCCGTCGTAGCTCCACTCCTCCGGCTCGAGCTGCGACATCTTGCACGGGATGCCGCCGCCACACGTCCCGATCCACGTGCGCTTGCTCGGGCCCTCGCGGTGCGACATCGCGCCGGTGCCCATGTCGTGGGTCTCCTTGACCAGGTGCCCGACCTCGTCGGTCGTCTGCCACGGATAGACGCCCCACGACTCGTACGTGATCGTCGTGACCTGCGTGCCGCCGCTCGCGACGATCTTGGGACGCTTGATCGTGAGCACGTTGCCGTTGGCGTCGAACGTGCGCTGCGTGTGCGCGGCGATCGTGATGATGCCGTCGGCGATGATCACCGCGCTGTCGATCGGCATGCCGGCGGCGTCGTAGCTGGTCGCCGTCTTCGCGAGCTCGAACGTGCTGGTCGACGCCTTGCGCGTCACGCTGGTCGGCAACAGGCGATAGTCGCTCGCGTCGTAGGGCGACTGGCCCGCGCGCGCTTGGAACGACCGCTGCGTGACGTGCTGCTGCGACGGCGACTCGCTGATCGTCTGCGTGTGCTCGTAGACGATCGCCGGCCCGCCCGCGGTCGGGTTCCACGACGTGTACGTCTCGTGATCGGTGAGCACGTTCTCCGCCTCGGCGGCGCACGCGGCCTGATCCGCGCCTGCATCGCACGTGCGCGTCACGTGCGTGTCCGCGTACGGGAAGATCGCGTTGCCTCCGACGAGCGGCGCGAACGTCCAGGTCCACGTCTCGTTCTTGACCGGCACGAGACCGCGGCCCTGCTTCATGTACGTCCACTCGGTCGTCTCGTAGCCCTCGGGATCGCCGGCGTACGCGTACGTCGCGACCGTGCGGCTCGACAGCGCGCCGAGCTGGCCCGAGCGATCGATCGTGACGCCGTCGAAGCCGAGGAAGTGCGGCGCGACGTCGGTCGAGAGCTCGCGGCCGTAGACCGGCGCGCCGTAGCTGTAGGTCGTCGTCATCGCCGGCTGCACGGGGCTGCTTCCGCCCGGCGTCACGGTGACGGTGCGCACGACCCAGCGCGGATGGTTCTGCCCCACCGGCATGCTCGCGATCGTCGAGCTCGTCGTCACGCCGTACGTGAACCGCGTCGTCGCGCCGCGGCCGTTGTCGATCGAGACGAGCAAGCGCTCGGGATCCGCGCCGGCGGCGTCGGTCTTGACGGTGGCGTAGCCGTTCGCGTCGAACGAGACCGCGTCCGCGCGGCCGTCACCGGTGAGATCGACGAGATCGCTCGTGCGATACCACGCGTTCGGATTGATCGATCGCACGAGGCGTTCGACCGCTTCCCACTGCGCGGGCAACGCGATCGCGCCGCCGGCGTCGCCGAGGTGCGCGATCGCGCGGCTGGTCGAGGCGGCCTGCACGCTGGTACCGGTGACGAGGTCGACGAGATCGGGGATGCCGTCGCGATCGAGATCCGTCATCGCCCACTCGTCGGCGCGCCATCCCGACATCGTGTTGTTCGCGACGTTCAGCTCGATGCGCTGTTGGCCGGTCGGCCCACGTGCGCCGAGCCACTCGGGCGATCCGAAGCTGCCGTCGAGGTTGTACGAGACGTACAGCCGGAGCGTGCGGTGATCGGTGCTCTGATCGTTGGGCACCTGGAAGACGAGATCGGGCAGCGCGTCGCCGTTGACGTCGATCATCGTGCCCGCCTCGATCAGCGTGATGACCTCCGACGTCGACGACGTCGGCACGAAGCTGCCGCCGTTGGCGACCCCCGACCACTTGGGCAGCGTCCAGAGCTCGGCGGCGCCGAAGCTCCACCCGTTGCCGCGGAAGACGTTCAGATGATCGGCCGAGCTGAGGTAGCCCGGCGGCGTGATGTCGTCGTACGGCGTGTCGTCGAGCGTGACGAGGTCCTGGTTGCCGTCGCCGTCGATGTCGACGAGCGTGGGCAGACCGGGCATCAGGTTGGTCGGCAACGTGAGGCCCTGGATCTCGCCGCCGTTGGGCGGCACCGGCGCCGGCGTCGGGATGATCAGGCGCGCGGGCGATCCGTCGGAGAGGAACTCACCCTGATGGAACGTGCCTTGGTCGTTGTAGTAGACGCGGAGGTCGCGCGCCTTCTGGACGGCGTGCGTGCACGTGTTGACGCCGGGCATGTCACCGGCGCCGGGCAGCTGCGGCATACCCGGCGGATTCCATCCGCCGCTCGAGCAGTCGTCGAACATGGAGCAATCCGGTCCGCACGTTCCCGAGTTGGGATCCCACGTCGAGCCGCCGCCGCACGCCTGGCAACCGTCCTGACTGTCGTTGGGGACGGTGCCCGCGTCGCACGAGCAATGGTGGACGGTGGTGTTGCCTTCCACCGTCGTGCCCGACTCGGTCGAGCCGTCGGGGCAGCCGCCTTGGGTACCGCCGTCGTCGTTGTCGGCGGCGACGAAGTTGTCGGGCGTGAAGTCGCCGTCGGCGACGGCGGGCCCGGTGAGATCGTAGGTCGCGACGAGATCGAGATCGCCGTCGTGATCCCAATCGAGGAAGCGGTAGCTGACCTCGACGGCGCTGTCGATGCAGTGCGGATCGCTCGCGGTGCCGAACGCGACCTCGGGACGCATCGCGAGCTGACCGTTCAGCGTGCACGAATCGAGCGACGACAGCTGCGTGTTGAAGTCTCCCGCCCACGCGGCGCTCGGCAGCCAGGTCTCGGTCTCCGTCGACGCGAACGTGCCGCCGTAGGTGCCCTTGCGCCACGCGAGGCGGCATCCGCCGCCGATGCCGAACACCGTCGAGACGCGCACTTCGTCGTTGATGCCGTCGCCGTCGAAGTCGATCAGCTGCGACTCCGGTCCGCGATCGGTGCCGCGCTCGCCGAGCTTCGCGGTGCCGGGATTCATCGTCGCCGACAGATCGCGCTCCTTCGGGCCGTACGTGAACGTCACGGGCGGCGCGCTCAGCGGCGTGCCGCTCGGATCACCGACGGTGTCGATCTTGGTGAGATAGCGGAGCGGCGGGCGATCGGTCGAGCAGCCGAGCTCCGTCGGGTCGTACGATAGATCGTAGCGAGTGACGTCGCGGTAGGTGCCGCCGGGCGCGTCCTTCACGCGCGTCTTGATCGACGTCAACCGCTGCGCGCCGTACATGCGCAGGCGGCCGAAGTGGTTGTCGAAGCGCGCGCCGATCGGGACCGGCCCGCCGCCGCACGTGTCGGTCACCCACGTCAGCTCGACGCGCGCGTAGTTGGCGAGCCCGCTGTTGGTGTTCGATCCGTAGTCGATCGACTTCAGAACGTAGTCGACGTGCAGATCGCTCGAGAAGACCGGCACCCAGTTGTAGGTGACGGTGTTGCCCGACGCGTCGCGCTCGCTCGTCAGCTCCCATCGCGACGCGCCGTCGCCGGTGCCGAAGATGCTCGCGTACGTGCGCACGACGCCGTTCGGCGTGCTGACCGTCCACGCGCCGCTCGCGAGCGCGACGCGCGTGAGGCCGCCGTCGACGAGCGGGCGGAAGTGCTTGCCCGCGCCGACGTCGCCGGTGGCGCCGACGAGGATCTCGCCGCCGTAGCGATAATGGCCGTTGTCGGGATCGAGATCGATCTCGGGCACGCCGGCGAGCGTCCAGCCGGCGGCGAGGCCGCCGCGCAGCGCGGCGTCGGACGAATACGAGAGCGCGAGGTGCGGCGCCATGCCGCCGCGGCCCGGCGGCACCGCGATCGGGAACGAGTACGACGCGCCGCCGTGCTGGCGACTCACGTTCGCATCGATCGAGCTGCCGCTCAGCCCTTCGGGCGGCTTGGTGTCGCGGCCCGGTAGCGCGACGGAGAATGGATCGCTCGGTGATGCGAGCGCGTACGAGCCGAGCGCGGCGACGAAGCCGAGCGTGACGCCGAGGGTGGAACGCATGCGCGTCCGCTCAGCAAGGCGCGCACCAACGCAAGCGCGCGGAATGTCGCGCGGTGTCGCGCGGTGTCCAGGCAGTTCGTCTAGGCGTACAGGCGACGTGGCACGACGCGCAGATCTGATGTACGGATGCACACGCCCGATGGCTGCGCGGTACCTGATCGGCATCGATCTCGGCACGACCAACTCGGCGGTCGCCTTCGTCGACACGCGCGCCGGCGACGATCGCGTGCGCGTGTTCGAGGTGCCGCAGCTGGTCGCGCCCGGCGAGCTCGCGCCGCGCAGGCAGCTGCCGAGCTTCGTGTACATGGCGGGCGAGCACGACCTCGCGCCGGCGGAGACCGCGCTGCCGTGGGACCCGGGCTCGCGCACGGTCGTCGGCGAGCTCGCGCGCAACCAGGGCGCGCGCACCGCGAGCCGCATGATCGCGAGCGCGAAGTCTTGGCTGTGTCATCCCGGCGTCGATCGCAACGCGGCGATCCTGCCGTGGGGCGAGAGCGAGGGGCCGAAGCTGTCGCCGGTCGAGGCGCAGGCGCGCGTGCTCGCGCACATCCGCGAGGCGTGGGATGCGGCGCACGCGGATCATCTGCTCGATCAAGAGGTCGTCGTCACCGTGCCCGCGAGCTTCGACGAAGCGGCGCGCGAGCTGACGCTCGCGGCGGCGGCGAAGGCGGGCTTCCCGCCGATCGTCCTGCTCGAGGAGCCGCAGGCGGCGTTCTACGCGTGGATCGACGCGAAGCGCGGCGCGCAGCTCACGCCGGGCGAGCGCGTCTTGGTGTTCGACGTCGGCGGCGGCACGACCGACTTCACGCTGATCACCGTCGAGCCCGACGGCGACGGCTTCGCGCGCACCGCGGTCGGCGATCACCTGCTGCTCGGCGGCGACAACATCG
The DNA here is from genome assembly GCA_035493675.1 of Kofleriaceae bacterium. GTDB lineage: Bacteria > Myxococcota_A > Polyangia > Haliangiales > Haliangiaceae > JAIOQA01. Next base: position 15,124 of record DATJIA010000225.1, read on the forward strand.
ATCTGACGCTCGCGAAGATCGTCGAGCAACGCCTCGCGCAGAAGACCGAGAAGAAGCTCGATGCGCTGCAGTGGCACGCGCTCGTCCACGCGTGCCGGCTCGCGAAGGAGACGCTGCTCGGCGACGCGCCGCCGGCGAGCGTGCCGATCACGGTCGCGGGCCGCGGCTCGAAGCTGATCGGCGGCACGATGCGCGACGAGATCACCGGCGACGAGCTCGACAAGGTCTTGATGGGCGGCTTCTTCCCGGTCGTCGCCAAGGACGCGACGCCGCAGCGCGGGCGCGGCGGTCTGCAGGAGTTCGGACTGCCGTACGCGTCCGATGCGGCGGTGACGCGTCACCTCGCGACCTTCCTCGCGCGTCACGGCGACGCGCCGATCGCGGCGGTCCTCTTCAACGGCGGCGCGATGACGCCGCTCGCGCTGCGCACGCGCGTGCTCGATCAGATCGGATCGTGGCAAGGCGTTGCGCCGAGAGAGCTCGAGGCCGCGATGCCCGAGATGGCGGTCGCGCAAGGCGCGGCGTACTACGGCCTCGTGCGCCGCGGGCGCGCCGCGCGCATCAAGGGCGGCACGCCGCGCGCGTTCTACGTCGGCGTCGCGACCGGGTCCGACGAGAAGAGCTTGGCCGTCTGCCTCGCGCCGAAAGGCCTCGAAGACGGATCGCGCGTCGAGCTCGCGCGCGACTTCGTGCTCGTCACCAATCGGCCGGTGAGCTTCAAGCTGTACTCGAGCTCGTCGCGCGACGACGCGCCGGGCGCGATCGTCCCCGTCGGAGACGCCAACCCCGAGACGCTCGACGACGGCAGCGATCTGCTCGAGCTGCCGCCGATCGTCACGGTCCTGCGCGCGCGCGGCCGCGGCCAGGTGACCGTGCGGATCGAGGTGCACATCACCGAGCTCGGCGCGCTCGAGCTGCATTGCGTCGATCACGCCAGCGGCGAGAAGTGGAAGCTCGCGTTCGACATGCGCTCCGGCGGCACCCCGGCGCCCGCGGGCGACGAGGTCGCGGCGCCCCACCCGAAATCCGACGAGGCCAAGCAGAAGATCGCCGCCGCGTTCCGCGGTCCCGCCGACGCGCTCGCGACGATCACGCGCGATCTCGAGACGATGTTCGAGGCGCGACGCGACGAGTGGAGCGTGTCGACCGCGCGCGCGGTCTTCGACGCGCTCGCCGACGCCGACGTGATGCCCACGCGCAAGAAGTCGGCGCAGCACGAGGAGCGTTGGCTCAACCTCGCCGGCTTCTGCCTCCGCCCCGGCACCGGCGCGCCGCTCGATGCGTGGCGCGCGAAGCAGATGTGGGGCGTCTTCAACGAAGGCCTCGCCAACGGCAAGGCCGAGCCGTGCCGGCTCGCCTGGTGGATCGCGTGGCGCCGCATCGCCGGCGGCATGTCGAAGGGCCAGCAGGAGCAGATCTACGATCGCCTCGGCGCGCTGCTGCTGCCCAACCCGAAGCAGCAGAAGAAGCTGTCGGAGGTGAAGGCGTCGAAGCAGGAGCAGCAGGAGATGTGGCGCGCGGTCGCGTCGATGGAGCGGCTCGATCCGAGCTTCAAGATGAAGCTCGGCGACGAGCTGATGCGCCGCATGGACACGCGCAAGGGACGCGAGGACGCGACGTGCTCGTGGGCGCTCGGCCGCCTCGGCGCGCGCGTCCCGCTGTACGGCCCGCTCAACGCGGTCTTGCCGGCGTCGAAGGCGGGCGCGTGGCTCGATCAACTGCTCGCGTGGGATTGGCCCGAGCCCGACAAGATCGCGTTCCCGCTCGCGCAGCTCGCGCGGCGCACCGGCGATCGCACGCGCGATCTCGACGACGCGATGCGCGCGCGGGTCGCGGCGTTCGTGCGCGCGCTGCCCGGCGGCGAGCGCGCCGCGGTGCTGGTCGAGCAGGTCGTCGCGCTCGAGGCGCGCGAGGAGCGCGTCGCGCTCGGCGACACGCTGCCCGCCGGCCTGCGCCTCGTCCTCGACGACGAAGCCGGCGCCGCCGCGACCTGATCACTTCGACCACGAGTCGAGATCGTCGCCTCCGCCCTGCGCCCCGTCGGGCCCCAGCGACGTCACGCCGAAGCCTCGCGCGTCCGGCGGCGCCGACGCCCCGCACATCATCACGTACGAGTGCCCCCACGGATCCTTCAGGTCGTCGTTGTTCATGTACGGCGACAGCTCGGCGAGCGACGCCGGGCACTGCTTCGTCGGGTTCTGCATCGACCACTGCGGATACGCCTCGTACGCGAGCTTCTTCACGGTGATCTGCGCGATCTTGTCCTCGTTGCCGCCGCCGCCCTTTCCGCCCGACTTCCCACACGCGGCCGCCGCCAAGAGACACGCCAGCATCATTCTCATGCGCCGATGGTATCCTGCGTACGTGAGCAAGGAGTTGCAATTGCGGCGCCCGAGCGCCAGCGCGTCCCGTCAGGCGCGCGCGGTGCCGAAGACGGCGCGCGAGCGAATTCTCCTCGCATTGGAGCTCGGCCAGCTAGGTCGGCTCGTCCAGCAGTTGGGCAAGAATGTCCGCGGCGATCGCTGAGAGGCTGGCGCGTGCGGAGAAGGTCGCCGCCATCGCTCGCGAGCTGGGCATCGAGACCGCGCTGATCGGCGCCCTCGCGCTCGCGGTGCACAAGCACGTGCGCGCGACCAACGACGTCGATCTCGCGAGCGCCGTTGCGCCGAGCGTCGAGCTTCCGAAGCTCGAGCGCGCGCTGCGGGCGGCCGGTCTTCGCGCGAAGCTTCGCTTGCCCGATGACGATGATCCGCTCGGTGGAGTCGTCGTGGTGTGGGAGCGAGAAGACGACGATGGCGACCCGATCGATCCGATCGAGATCGTGAACTTCGTCAATCCGCTTCGTCCGCGACGCAACCCAGGCCGCGCCGCGATCGAGCGCGCCATCGAGCTCGAGGGGCTCGCGCTCCGATGCGTTCGGCTGTCCGATCTGGTCGCACTGAAGCTCGATGCAGGCAGCCGACAGGATCTCGCAGACGTGGTCGACCTGCTCGTCGCGAATCCAGACGCGGATCTCGACGAGATCCGGACGGTCGCGATGCCGTTCGACGCAAAGGGCGAGCTCGAGACGTTGATCGCCGAAGCGATCGAGCTCCGCGGTCGCTGATCAGCTCTCCGCGTGCGGCTTCTCGCGGCAGCGGCCGAGCACCCGCTCGAGCGTGTGCAGCTCGGCCGGCTTGATCACGTGCTCGTCGAAGCCGGCGTCGCGCGCCGCGGCGATGTCGGCCTGCGAGCCGTAGCCGGTGAGCGCGACCAGCAGCACGCCGTCGAGGTGATTGCGCGCGCGGATCTTGCGCGCGACCTCGTAGCCGTTCATCACCGGCAGGCCGATGTCGATCAGCGCGGCGTCGGGGTGCTCGCGCTCGATCACCTCGATCGCGCTCGCGCCGTCGGCGGCGACGATCACGTGGTGCTGCCGGCGTTCGAGCAGCGTGCGCAGCATGTCGCGCGAGTCCGCCTGATCCTCGACGAGCACGACGCGCCAGCGCGCGACCGCCGGCGTGCGCTCGATCCGCTGCTCGGGCGACGCGGTCGACAGCGGCAGGCGCACCGTGAAGGTCGAGCCGTGCCCGGGCCCGTCGCTGTACGCGTCGATCGTGCCGTGGTGCAGCTCGATCACGCTGCGCGCGAGCGACAGGCCGACGCCGAGGCCGCCGTGCGCGCGATCGAGGTGCTGGTTCGCCTGCACGAACAGCTCGAAGATCTTGCCGAGCATCTCGCGCTCGATGCCGATGCCGTGATCGCGGATCGCGATCTGCGCCTCGCCGCCGCGCAGCTCGAGCGCGAGCGAGACCTTGCGGCCGCGCGGCGAGTAGGTCGCGGCGTTCGACAACAGGTTCACGATGACCTGCTGCAGGCGGCTGACGTCGCCGTGCACCGGCACCGGTTGTCCGGGCAGATCGACGCCGAGCTCGATGTCGCGCGCGCGCAGGGCCGGCGCGGTCGACTCGATCGCGGCCTCGACCGCCTTGCGCAGATCGAGGTGATCGAGGCGGAGCTCGAACTTGCCGCGCGTGATGCGCGAGACGTCGAGCAGATCGTCGAGCAGGCGCGCCATGTGCTTGGCCTGGCGCTCGACGACCGAGTGGCACTTCTCGACGATGCCCTCCTCGAACTTCGTCTCGCGCATCAAGCTGATCGCGTTCAGGACCGCGGCCAGCGGGTTGCGCAGCTCGTGCGAGAGCATCGCGAGGAACTGCTCGCGCCGCAGCGCCGCCTCCTCGAGCTCGTGCTGCGCGGTCATGAGCGCGGTGATGTCGCGTCCGATCGACGAGACGCCGATCAAGGTCCCGTCGCGATCGAGGATCGGCGACACCGAGAGCGAGACCGCGATGCGCCCGCCGTCCTTGCGGATCCGGATCGACTGCACGTGCTCGACCTTCTCGCCGCGCCGGATCATCGCGAGGTACTTGTCGAAGTTGCGCCGATCTCCCGGCTGCGTGATCAGCGCGATGTCGCGCCCGATCGCCTCGTCGGCGGTGTAGCCGAACATGCGCTCGGCGCCGCGGTTCCACGCGATGATCGTGCCGTGCACGTCCTTGCCGATGATCGCGTCGTCGGACGACTCGACGATCGCGGACAGCTGCGCGAGGCGCGCGCGCGCCTTGTCGAGCGCCGACAGATCCGTGAGCGTCAAGACGACGCCGTCGATCGCGTGCTCCTTGGCGGTGCGGTACGGCAGGATGCGCAGGAAGTACGGCGTGCCGCTGCGATCGCGCGCCTCGACCTCGAGCGTGCGGCCCTCGTTGCGCGCCGCCTCGATGTCCTCCATCAAGGTCGCGCGCTCGATGTTGTGCGAGAAGTCGATGATCTCGCGCCCCAGATCGTTCGGCACGATCCGGAACACCGACGCGATGCGCGACGTGAAGCGCCGGATCCGCAGATCGCGATCGAGGAAGAGCGTGCCGACGTCTGTGCCCTCGAGCAGGTGCCGCATGTCGGTGTTGAGCTCTTTCAGCTCGACGATCTTCTGCTGGTACTCGGCGTTGACCGAGTACAGCTCCTCGTTGACCGAGTGCAGCTCCTCGTTGGTCGACTGCAGCTCCTCGTTCGACGCGACCGGCTCCTCGTTGGTCGCCTGCATCTCCTCGTTCGAGGTCTCGAGCTCCTCGATCGTCGCCTGCAGGGTCTCGCGCGTGTACGCGAGCTCGGTCTCGAGGGTCTCCATCCGATCCTGCGAGACCTGATCGACCAGGCGCGGCGCCGAAGCCGGATGCGACGGTGCCGGCTCGACCGGCCGCTCGGCCTCGCGCGACGCGCCGAACGTGATCAGGATGTGGCGCTGGTTGGTGCGCGGGTGCACGAGCGGCAACGCGGCGATCGTCACGCGCTTGTCGCCGGTCTCGTCGGGCATGCGCACGCCCTCGAACTCGACGCGCACGCGGTCCTTGAGCACGCGCTGGATCGCGCCCGCGACCACCGTGCGCACCTCGCCCTCGAGCATGTCGACCACGCCCATCGACGGCCGCCGCGGCCGCACCTTGAGCAGCTTCTCGGCGCCGCCGAAGCTGTCGATCAGGCAGCGCTCCTCGTCGACGAGCAAGCTCGGCGGCATGAACTGATCGAGCAGCTGATCGTAGGTCGCGAGGATCAGCGGATCGGCGCCGTGCGAGCGCGGCATGTCGACGTGCATCGTCGGGCGGGTCGCCGGCCGGCGGCCGAGCGGCAAGCGCACCTGCGAGAGCAGCTGCACGTCGCGCCGCTTGCGATAGATCTTCCAGTGCTCGTCGATCGTCGTGAACTCGTCGGACAGCGCGCCCGGGCTCTCGCTCGCGCCGAGGAACAGCGTGCCCGCCGACGCGAGGCCGAAGTGGAACAGCGAGAGCACCGTGCGCTGCGCGTGCGGCTGTAGATAGATGAGCAGGTTGCGGCACGAGATCAGGTGCATCTTCGTGAACGGCGCGTCCTTGATCACGTTGTGGCGCGCGAACACGATCTGCTGGCGCAGCTCCTGCGTGATCTGGTAGCCGCTCGCGCGCTTCGTGAAGTAGCGCTCGAGCCGCTGCGGCGACACGTGCGAGATCTGATCGTCGCCGTAGATGCCGTGGCCCGCGTGCTCGAGCGACGCCGGGTGCACGTCGGTGGCGAGCACCTTGAGGTTGATCGGACGCTGCCGCGCGAGCAGCGCGTCGTGGAACATCATCGCGATCGAGTACGCCTCCTCGCCGGTCGCGCAGCCCGCGGTCCAGATGCGGATGTCCTGGTGCGGCGGCACCGAGTCGAGGATGTGCGGCACGACCTCGCGCTCGAGCAGGTCGAAGGCGTCCGGATCGCGGAAGAACTGCGTCACGCCGATCAGGAGATCGGAGTACAGCGCGTTGAGCTCCTCCGGATCCTCGAGGAGCCGGTCGACGTACTGCGCGAGGTCGGCCAGCCGCAGCAGCTCGATGCGGCGCTGCACGCGGCGCGACACCGTCGTCGCCTTGTAGAGCGAGAAGTCGAGCCCGAACTGATCGCGGAGCATCCGCAGCGTCGTGTCCATCGCGGGGTCGTCCGACAGCGGCTCGTGATCGTCGACCTGCTCGAGCGGCGGGAGCCCGAGCAGCACGCGCGCGAGATCGCGCGGCGAGCGGCTGTCGTCGACGACGCCGGTCGCCTGCGCGGACAGCGGCATGCCGTCGAACTTCGCGGTCGACAGGCTCTCGGCGAGCACGAGCCCGCCGGCGCGCTTGACGTCGACGACGCCGCGCGAGCCGTCGCTGCCGCTGCCCGAGAGCACGATCGCGACCGCCTGCGGACCTTGGTCCTGCGCGAGCGAGCGGAAGAACTGATCGATCGGCAGCGACAACGCCTGGGTCGGATCCTTGTCGGTGAGGACCAGGCGCCGATCGCGGATGATCATCTCCTTGCGCGGCGGCATCAGGTAGATGCGGTTGCGCGCGACCGGCATGCCGTCCTCGGCCAGGACCACGGGCATGTCGCTATGACGCGCGATCAGCTCGTCCATCAGGCTGCGGAAGTCCGGCGACAGGTGCTGCACGACGATGAACGCCATGCCGGTGTCGGGCGGAATCTCCGCGAAGAGTTGCTCGAGCGACTCGAGGCCTCCCGCCGATGCGCCGATGCCGACGACGCGCGTCGGCGCTTCCGGATCATCATGTGCTTCCATGGTCCGGGCGAGGGGCATTTCAAACGGCGGGCCACCGCGGGGGCCTCGATCGTCGGAAAGTTACCGTGTGCACGATGCGCGCGGGCGCCACGACTGTGGCGCCGTGACACAGCGCTAGCGTGCGCGGGCCGCGAGGACGACCAGGTCGTCGTCGAGCGAGGTGTCGCCGGCGTGCACCGACGCGGCCGAGACCAGCTGCTCGGCGGCGCCGTCGCCGGCCTTCGGCACCCACGTGCGCAGGGCTCGCACCAGCCGGCGCTCGCCCCATCGCTGGCCCTGCTTGTCGGTCACGTCGACGACGCCGTCGGACGCGATCACGATCAGATCGCCGGCGGCGAGATCGGTCTCGGCGCGTCCGATGTGCAGGCGCTTGTCGCCGAGCGGCGTACCCGACGCGACCAGCGCCGTGACGTCCGCCTCGGCGCCGCCATTTGCGCGCACGCGATACGCGCCGCGATGGCCCGCCGCGGCGAACCGCACGCGGCCGTTCGAGAGCACGGCCGCGAAGGCGCCGAGCGTCGGCACCGGACCGCTGACGCTGGTGACGGTGTCGTGCAAGAGCTCGAGCAGGTCTTTCGGATCGAGCGCGCCGCCGCGCAGCGCGGCGGCCGACTCGACCGCGCCGGAGACCGCGGCGGCGATCAGCGCGGCGGACAGGCCGCGACCGATCACGTCGCCGACGACGAGCAAGAGCTCGCCGCCGCCGAGCTCGCTCCACGTCCACACGTCGCCCGCGACCTTCCCGCCCGGGCGATAGCACGCCATCACGCGCCACGTGCCGACGTCGGTGCGCACGTCGCCGTCGGCGCGCGCGGCCTGCATCGCGTCGGCGACCTCGACCTCGCGCGCGGTCTGCGCGCGCGCCTCGGCTTCGCGGCGCAGCTGCGTGAAGGTCAGCGCCTGCGCGGTCGCCTGCGACGCCTCGGCGATCACCTCGCGCTCGGGCGGACGCGGCGCGCGCCCGTCGGGGAACGTCACCGTCACCAGGCCGACCATCGCGTCGCGATCGATCAGCGGCACGATCACGTCGGCATCGGCGGCGACCACGAAGCCCTCGACCAGCGCGCGCATGCCGCCGAGCCGCATCGACGGCGCGTCGGCGGCGACGATCGGCGCGCGGTTCGCGACCAGCCACGCGCGCACGCGCGCGTCGAGCGGCGGCACCGGGCTGTCGTCGGTCAGCGGCACGAGCCCCTCGGGCGTCATGCGCCAGAGGCGCACCATCGACGCGCCCGCGCGCTCGCCGAGGAACGTGACGATGCCCTGCGCGATGTCGTCGTCGGTCGACGCCGCGCCGAGCTGCTCGGCGAAGCCGACCATCGCGTCGCCCGACACCGACGCCAACCGGCGCGTGCGCGCGCCCTGCCGCCCCGGCATGCCGATCAAGAACGCGAGCGCGGCGAGCGGCGCGGTCAACGCCGCGATCGTCAGCGGGCGCGCCGCCGCGCTGCCGCGCGCCGCGTACACGATCGCGATCACGGCGACCGCCGCCGCGAGCGTCAGCACGAGCTCGACGGCGCCGCGTCGATCGAAGCCCTCGCCGCGCAGCCGGTTGGTCCGCCACAGGACCCACACGCCGAGCAGGCCCGCGCTCGCCGCCGGCAGCCACGCCATCGGGTAGATGTCCCAGACGCCCTCGGAGACGAGCGCGTCCGAGGTGCCGATCACCGCGAGCCCCGCGATCACGAGCGACGTGCGCATCAGGAGGCGGCGCGATTCGTCGCGCGAGTGGCGCTGGCCGCGGCGCGCGAGCACGATGCCGGTGCCCGCCCACAGCGCGATCTGTCCGATGTGCATGCCGTTGATCGGGCCCGCGGTCGGATAGAGCAGCCCGCCCGCGACCGGGCGCACGCCCGTGATCACGAGGTCGGTCGACCAGCACGCGATCATCGACGACAGCGCGCACACGATCGCGACGATCACGAGCGTGCGGTGCTGCTCGAGCTTGCCCGCGTCGGACAGCACGATGAAGAGCAGCGACGGACCGGCGACCGAGATCGTGCCGATGCCCGCGCGATAGATCGAGGTCGCGAGCGCGGGATCGTCGGTCGACGCGGCGAGCGCCATGCACACGCTCCACGGCAGCGCCGACGCGACCAGCACCAGCACGCCGACACGCCGCATGCGATCGCCGCGCAGCACGGCGCCGGCGACGCCGAGCATCGCGATCGCGATCACGACCGACCACAGAGGCAGGCTGAGCGCGCGGAGCTGGAACGCCCCCACGCGATCAGGCTATCACGGGCGGGTCACCTGCACGGTCAGCGCGAAGCGGTTGAAGCCGCACGTCCCACCGCAGGTCGTCGCGCCGGTCGCGGCGCCGACGTCGAGCGTGTAGGTCTTGTTCGGCGCGGCGGAGAAGGTCGCACACGCCGCCCACGCGCCGTTGTGGATCTCGCCGCACGGCGTCGTGGTCGCGACGACGGTGTCGCCGTCCTTGATCGTCGCGCCGAGCGGCATGAACGCGACCGGGAAGGTCAGCGTCATCGAGACCGACATCGTGCAGCCGGCGCCGGTCGCGATCGTGTAGTGGTCGGCGCCGTCGGGGGTCAGGATGCAGCCGTGCGACTGCAGCGACGCCGGATCGCACGTCGCCGCGCCCAACGGTGGGCCTTCCTCGCACGTGAAGGTCATGACGTTGGCGGGCGCGACGCACAGGTTGGTCACGCCGTCGCACTCCAGATCCGGCGGGCACGCCTCGGCCGGGCCGCAGTAGTACGAGTCGCTCGTGATCTCTGCTGCGCATCCGGTCAGCGCCGCGAGCACGACGGGCACGAGCGCGAGTGATAGTTTCATCAGAAGCCCCAGCTCGCGCCGACGATGGCGCCGCCCGGGGTCGGGGCGATCATCGCGGTCGGTTTGGTCGGATCGACCTCGACGTCGGTCTCACCCGGATCGCTCTTCAAGACCACCACGATCGTCGCGATCGCGAACGCGCCCGCGAGGCTGTAGCCGACGATCGCCTTCACGTTCGACGAATGGATCCGATCGTAATCGCCCTGCAGGTCGTCGCTCCAGACCTTGCCGGTCAGCGTGTGCGCCGAGACCTTGGTCGCCGCGTCGTGGGCCTCGAAGTTGAAGTAGGCACCGGCGAGCAGCGAGAGGCCGGCGGCGCCGCCGAGGCCGCCGATCAGCCATCGCGTGCGCTCGGGACGGTCGTTGCCGACGTGGTAGGTGACCGTCGTCGGCTTCTGCGCGGCCTTGAAGTAGTCGACATCCGCGCGCGCGCGCGCGACCGTGCCGGCGAATACGATCGCGAGGACGAGCACACCTCGGCGCATGGGCGGAGGGTGACGTGCGCGTGGGGGCCCGGTCAACCGTCGATCGTGATACTCTGAATGCTCGTCGTGTCACGCCGCGCTCCCCGGTACCGGGCCCAGCTCACCTGCACGGTCACCACGCACGGGGGCAACTCCGCGATCTTGGTCTGCCGCACGCGTGACGTCTCGAACGTCGGCGTCGCGCTCGACACCGAGGCCTCGCTCGATCCGGGCACGCGGATCGGGATCACGATCATGGATCCGGCGCGCGGCGTCGCGATCGAGATGGTCGGCGAGGTCACGCGGCCGCTCGGCGGCAACCACGGCGTCGGCGTCAAGCTGCTCGAGCCGCCCGAGGACTGGGCGATGCTGGTCGCGCTGCGGGCGCGCGCGTCGTCGTCGGGCGGCGAGGTGCCGCGGCCGAAGCGCATGCGGGTCCTGGTCGTCGGCGACGATCACCGGCGGCGCGGCGCGCTCGCCTTGTACGTCACCAGCGGCTGGGACGTCCGCTTCGCGTCGGATCTCGACGGCGCGGCCGAGGCGCTGCACGACTTCACGATCGACGCCGTGATCGCCGAGCACGATCTCGGCGATCCCCGCTGGCAGCCGATCCTCGCCGAGGCCAAGCGCGCACAGCCGACCGCGCGGCGCATCGTGCGCGGCGCGCTGCACGGACCCGCGCCGTCGTCGGGGCCGCTCGTCCACCGCTTCGTCGATCGCGAAGCGGGCATCGACGCGCTGCTCGACGCGCTCACCGCAGATCTAGGCCCATCGGCGGCCTGAGGCGTTGGAAGCTCGTGCGCCCGATCGCCAGCCACTACGATCTCCGGTTGCAGTTCGACGACGACTGCTCGCGCGCCGTGCCGCTGCGCCAGCTGTGGGAGATCTTGCGCGCGATCGCCGGCATGCACGTCGGCGACAGCGACTTCGCGGTCTGGCGCGACGACGAGCGCTCGCTCGTGATGGAGGTGCGCGCGCAGTACCGCGGCGTCACCGGCCACATCACCCGCGCGACCCTCGGCGTGCCGCCGGGGCGCGAGGCCTGGTCCGACGTCAATCGCATCTTGCTGTCGATCCCGCTCGCGTACCTCCCCGACCCCGGCCCCCAGCCGTACGTCGTGATCGCCGAGCAGATCGCGCACTCGCTCGGCTGGAAGGTCTGGGACGCCGTCGAGGATCGCTATCTACTGCCGCGCAACCGCCGCCCGAGCGAACCTCCGCCGGTCTGACTCAGTCCTCGACGTCGGGGACCGACATGCGCGTCAAGGTCGATCGCTGATCGGCGAGCGCGTCTCGCAGTCGTCGCTGCGCGAGCTCTTCGCGCGATCGCGCCGCGCGATCGCGCTGCGCGCGCCCGAGCGCGGCCAGCGCCACGATCCGCGCGACCTGCGTCGAGACCTCGGCCGCCACCTCCAGCACCAACATCTCCTCCGCGCGATCGCGCAACGAGCGCTCGGCCGCGGTCGCCAACCGATCGAAGACCGCGCCGCACTCCGACAGCACGACGTCTTCCGTATCGCCCCACGCCAACCGCCGCGCGATCGCGTCGTGCAACGTCAGATCGATGCCCGGCGCCGTCTCGCCGTACGCGGCGAGCGCGCGCACGATCGCGTCGAACAGATCGGCGCCCGGTTGATCGCGATCGCCGCGCTCGACGATGTCCAAGACCTCGTCGCGCAAGACCATCACCCGATCCGCGAGGTCGCTCATACGCGCCTCCTCGGCGGGAGCTGCGGCCGCCCGCCCGACTTCGACGCGTACTTCTTCTCGAGATCGATCAGCTTCGCCTCGTTGCGGCCGACCTCCGAGCGCAAGGACGCGGTCTCGCGCATCGCGTCGCGCAGGCGCTCGGTCGCCGGCGTCGCGGCCTCGACGACGAGGTTCGCGATCGCCGCCGCGAGATCGGCCTGCGCGCCCGCCAACCGACGCATCACCGCGATCGCCTGCGCCGGATCGCCGCCCGCCCGCCGCATCGCCGCGACGTACGCGCTGCGCGCGATGTCGAGCGCGTCGAACAGCGGCGCGATGCCGCTCTCCTCGAGCGGACGCACGCCGAACAGCTCGCGCGCGAGCAACGCCGGCGACGCAGTGCCGACCGGCTCGAGCGCCGCGCGCAAGAGCGCATCGACCGCCTGCCGCGCCGGCGCCTTCTGCCCGACCTGCGCGCGCGCTTGTTGTGCGAGCGTCTGTAGGTGCGCGCGCACCTCCGGCGACGCGGGATCCGGCGTCGCCGCGCGCGTCGCGCTCACGTACGGGATCGTCGGCGTCTCGGCGAAGCGCGACGATTGATCCGCCGCCGCGTGCCGCGCGCTGTGCACCCGCACCAGATCCGCCTCGACGACGCGCAGCCGCTCCGACAGCACGCCGCCGACCGCCATCTCGGCCGTGATGAACGCGCGCACGATCGCCGCGTCGACGATGAGCGCCAGGCCTTCGTCGTCGCTCGTCAGCTCCGACGTCACCGCGCGCGCCGACGCCGCGAGCAGATCGAGGAGCTCCGCGAGCGGCTGCCACGCGCCGCCCTGATCGAACCACCCGTGCGCGAGGTTCTCGGCGAACGTCCACACGTTCACGCCCGTCGACTTCTCGAGGTCGTGGAAGATCGCCTCGCACAGATTTCCCGCGACGATGTCGAGCGCCTCGTCGGCGGACAAGACCGCGCAGATCGGCGACTGCGCGATCCCGCGCCGCTTCGCCTCGCCGAGGAACACCGCGCGCCGCGACCACCACGCGATCGCGCCGCTGGTGCGCAGCACCTGGGTCGCGCGCGGCACCGCCTGCGCGCCCGCCTCGAGCACGATCGCGGTGACGTTGTCGCCGCCGCCGCCGCGCAGCGCGAGATCGATCAAGTCGCGCGCGACGTGCTGCGGCCCGTCGGTCGATCCGAGCAGGTACTGGATCGCGTCGGTCGACGCGTAGCCATACAAGCCGTCGCTGCACAGCATCAGGCGATCGCCCGGCGCGAGATCGAGCTCGATCACGTCCGGCTTCGCGTCGGGGCGCGCGCCGAGGTTGCGCGACAAGACGTTCTTGTACGCGTGGTTCTCGGCGTCGACCGTCGACAGCGCGCCGTTCGCGACCAGCTCCGCGACGACCGTGTGATCGCGCGTGAGCTGCGTCAGCCGGCCTTCGCGCAACAAGTAGGCGCGCGAGTCGCCGACGTGCGCGACGACCACGCGCCGCTCCTCGATCACGAGCGCGACGACCGCGGTCGTGCCCATGCCGTGACGATCGCGCGTGCGCTGCGCCTCGCCATGAACGGCGGCGCTCGCCGCATTCAACGCGGCCTCCAAGAGCGCGCGCGGCTCCATCGCCTTCTTCTTCGCGCGCACGTACTCGTGCACGACGTCGCGCGCGCGGTTCGCGGCGAGATCGCCGGCCGCGGCGCCGCCCATGCCGTCGAAGACCGCGTACAGGCCCCACTTCGCGTCGACGATCAGCGCGTCCTCGTTGTGATCGCGCACCTTGCCGACGTTGGTGTCGCCGTGCGCGGTCAGCTTGAGCGACGGCGCCGTCACGACTCGAGCTCCTGCAGCTGCGCGACGCGCCCCGCCAGCTCCTCCGCGATCATCTCGACGACGATGCGCGCGGTCGACCACGACACGCGCACCCAGCTCGACACCAGCTCCGCGGTGCGCGCGCCGCTCGGCGAATCGCGTTGGATGATCTGCGTCGTCACATCGCCGATCGCGGTGACCGCGTGCAGCAGGTTCTCGGGGCCGAGCCCGTCGGCGGCGCGCAGCGCGCGATAGCTCCTCAGGAAGCCGCGCAGGCTCGTCGAGTCTCCGCTCGTCAGGAAGCCGACCTGGTGCGAGAGGATCTGCTCGAGCTGCGCGCGCGCTTGCGCTTCGTCGAGCCGCGCGAAGCCGTGATCGAGGCTACTGCGCACTTCGACGAGCCGGTCGAGCACCGCGGGCACCAACCCCGCGAAGACAGCGGCGTGACCGGGGGCCGACGGCACCGGACGATGCTATCAAACCGAAGTGCGCGCGTGGTACAGTGCGCCGAAGGCAAAGAGGGAACGGATGCAGGGGGGGCGAATCCTCATCGTCGACGACGAGCCGATGGTCCGCGAGACCATCGCGCAGGTCCTCCGCGACGAAGGCTACACGGTCGAGGTCGCCGACGACGGCCGCGACGCGCTGATCAAGCTCGACGCGCATCGTCCGGATGCCGTGCTCCTCGATCTGATGATGCCCGGCATGAACGGCCGGCAGTTCCTCACCGCGCTCCGCGAGGATCGCAACGATCAAGCGCTCCCGGTCGTGGTGATGACGGCGGTGCACGGCGTCGGCGAGCGCGCGCTCTCGCTCGGCGCGACCGACATCGTCGAGAAGCCGTTCGACGTCGATGATCTCCTCGGCAAGATCGCGCTCGCGGTCTATCGCTCGCGCGAGCACGGCGACGGCCGCTCCGGCGACTTCGCGCCCGCGGCGCCGCCTCCCACCACCGACACGACCGCCTCGCCCACTGCCGAGACCGAGAAGGGCGTGGTCTTCCTGATCCATCACGATCGCGACGCGCTCCAGCGCCTCGATCAGATGCTCTCCTCGCGCGGCTACGCGGTCGTCTCGATGGCGCGCATCACTCCCCAACTTCCTCGCCTGGCCCGCGTCCTCGCGCCGCGCGCGATCCTCCTCGATCTCGACTGCCCCGGCGGCGGCCTCGACATCGTCGCGACGCTCCGCTCCGAAGCGACCCTCGACTCCGTCCCCATCCTCCTCTTCTCGCGCGCCGACGCGACCGCCCTCGACGACACCGGCGACGACCCCGCGCTCACGGTCGCCTCGCGCCCCGTCGACGAAGATCTCGTCCGCTTCCTCGAGGGCCCCGACCCCGACGCGGACATCTCGCGGCACTGACGGCTCCCCGACCCGAGCGCCCGCATCGGCGCGGGCGCCGGCCCCCGCGCGATCACGCGACTCCGCGCCGCCGCCTTTTTGATTTTTTCGGTTCCCCACCCCACCGAAACCGAAAAATCTGAAAAAGGCGGCGGCAGAACGCCTCGTGATCGCACCAACGTCGGCGCCCGCGCCGATGCCGGCGCTCTGGAAACCAAACCCGCGTCCCGAGACGACCTCCCCCGACTGAGATGCCGCCATTTGCCGCTTCGCTCGGGTGTCGCGTTCGTTGTTTCTGATATATTCGCCCTAATTCGAATGGCGCGTCCGCGAAAGACATCCTGGAATCGCCGGCGCAAGGGCCAGCTCGAGATCGATCTACGCCCGCGCACCAAGCGCGGCACGCTACGCAAGAAGCGCGGCCGTCCGATCACCGGTCGCCGCATGGATCCACGCCACCGCACGCGCCCTGCTCACGATCATCACCAACCGGTGCACATCGTGATGCGCGTGACGCGCGAGGTCCGCAACCTGCGCACGCCGCACGCGTATCGCGCGATCCGCCGCGCGGTCGATCGTTCGCGCGCGCGCAGCGACTTCCGCATCACGCACGCGAGCATCCAGTCGAACCACCTGCACCTGCTCGTCGAAGCCGACGACAAGCGCGCGCTCACGCGCGGCACGCAGGCCTTCGCGATCAGCGCCGCCAAGCGGCTCAACCGCGAGCTCCGCCGCGCGCGCGGCCAGGTCTTCGCGTTCCGCTATCACGCGACCGCGATCGAGAGCCCCACGCAAGCGCGCAACGCCGTCTGCTACATCGTCAACAACTGGCGCCACCACCGCTGCGATCGCTACGACACGCGCCGCTTCGATCCGTATTCGAGCGCCCACGCGATCGCCGACTGGCACATCGAGCCACACCCCGATCAGCTGCCGGTCGTCCGCCCGACGACGTGGCTCCTCACCCGAGGCCTCGATCGCGCCTGCCCGATCCGCCCCGACGAGGTCCCCGGCCCCGATCCGCAGCCATGACGGCTCACGGGTAGAACGCGATCGTTCCTCCCTCCCAGCTGCATTGGCCTTCGTAGCTCTTCACGAGCGTGCCATCGGGGTTCACACCGACCTCGAGCTTCGCGCGCACAACGTCCCCATCGGGGCATGCGAGCATCGCGCAGACCCACGCGCACGCCTCGACGGGTGCGCTCCACGTATCGACCACAACGCCGCCGCGAAGCACTTCGATCGGAATCACCGCGCGCCGCGCCTCCTCGTAACTTCCGAAGCTCGCGCGATAGACACCACCCGAGGGCACCGCACCATCGATGCGCACCTCCGCCGAGGCCGGCACGGGCTGAGGCAAGACGTCGAGCTCGAGCTCGAACGACGAACATCCCGCAGCGACGGAAGACACCCACAGCGCACCGATCCACCCGCGCACGAGGAAAACGTACCCGCTTATCCTGGGTATAGTCACGAGATGTTCTCGCCCGAGGTGTTCGCCGCCCGACGCAACGAGTACATGCGTCGCCTCGGCAACGACGCGGTCGCGGTCGTGCGGTCGCTGCCCGAAGCGCTGCGCAACGGCGACGCGCACTATCGGTTCCGCCAGCACTCGGACCTCTATTACCTGACCGGGTTCGCGGAGCCCGACACCACGCTGATCCTCCGCCCGGGCGCAGAAGAAGAGCGCGTCATCATGTTCGTGCGCCCGCGCGATCCGGAGATGGAGACGTGGGACGGGCGCCGCGCCGGGCTCGAGGGCGCGAAGGCGCGCTACGGCGCCGACGCCGCGTACTCGGTCGGCGAGCTGCACGAGAAGCTCGCGCTCCTGATCGCGAACCGCGACGAGCTGCACTACTCGCTCGGCCTCGACGACGAGATGGATCTGATGATCGCGAACGCGGTCGCGCGCCTGCGCAAGCAGGAGCGGCGCGGCAAGCGTCCGCCGCGCGCGATCGTCGATCCGCGCGCCGTGTTGCACGAGATGCGGCTGCGCAAGTCTCCCGAGGAGCTGACCGCGCTTCGCAAGGCCGCCGCGATCACCGCGGACGCGCACGTCGCCGCGATGCAGCTCGGCCGCCCCGGCACGTTCGAGTACGAGGTCGAGGCCGTCATCGATTACACGTTCCGCAAGCGCGGCGGCAACGGCCCCGGTTACAACACGATCGTCGGCGCCGGCGAGAACGCGACGATCCTCCACTACATCGAGAACAACTGCGCGATCGCCGACGGCGATCTCGTCCTCGTCGACGCGGGCTGCGAGTACGGCTTCTACACCGCCGACATCACGCGCACGTGGCCCGCCGGCGGAAGCTTCACCACCGCGCAACGACGCATCTACGATCTCGTCCTCGCGGTGCAGAAGGAGGCGATCGGCCTCGTGCGCCCGGGCGCGACGCTCGACGCGATCCACCAGCACTGCGTGCGCCGCTTGACCGAAGGCATGATCGAGCTGCGCCTGCTCGAAGGCTCCGTCGACGATCGCGTCACCGATCTCGCGTACAAGAAGTTCTACATGCACGGCACGTCGCACTGGCTCGGCCTCGACGTCCACGACGTCGGCGCGTACACCGATCGCGGCACCGCGCGCCCGCTCGAGCCCGGCATGGTCGTCACCGTCGAGCCCGGCCTCTACATCGCGATCGACGCCCACGCTCCCGACGAGCTGCGCGGCATCGGCGTTCGCATCGAGGACGACGTCCTCGTCACCGCCGACGGCCACGAGAACCTCACGAGCGCGTGCCCTAAGGAAGTCGCCGATCTCGAACGTTTGTGCGCGGCGCGCTGATCGGGGAGTCGTCTACCCACATCCCCCACCCTTGCTCCCACTAGCAAGAGTGATAACCGCCGCAACGCCGCGGAATCCGCTGGCGACTCCGCCCTCGGGACAGAGGACCCCGCTGGCATGCGTCGTGGAATACCGACCCGTGCCGGGCTCTCCCCACCGAGGTCGTCCATGCGCCTGCTCTCCTCTGCTCTCGCCGCCGGATCGCTCATCGCCGTTGGCGGCGTCGCGCTCGCCGACGGCTCCCGCATCATCGAGAAGAGCCCGACGATCATCGAGCGCTCCGCGCCGAAGACGTTGGGATGGATCGGGATGGAGGCGCAGCAGGCCGGCCTCCACGACGCGATGCAGGTGATCCCCGCGATCACGCAGAACGGCACCGAGCAAGCGGGCACGCAGTGGGTCCTCTACCTCAACAAGAACGGCGGCACGTTCACGCCGGGTGACAACGACTCGCGCACCAACGTGTCGTCGATCCCGAGCACGACCTCGTCGATCGCGCCGTGGAACGTCTCGGCGCAGAACTGGGCGACCGTCGTCAGCTGCATCAAGGACGAGTTCAGCCGCTTCAACATCCAGGTCACCGACGTCGATCCGGGCAACGTCCCGCACATCGAGGCGGTGATCGCGGGCAGCGCGGCCGACGTCGGCCTGCCGTCGAACGTCGGCGGCGTCTCGCCGTTCACCGTCGACTGCGGCGTGATCCCGAACTCGATCGTGTTCGCGTTCGCCGACGAGTACGGCAGCCAGTACCAGACCGTGTGCGAGGTCGCCGCGCAGGAGATCGCGCACTCGTTCGGCCTCGATCACGAGGTGCTCGCGTCCGATCCGATGACGTACCTCAGCTACAACGGCCACAAGACGTTCCAGGATCAGACCGCGTCGTGCGGCGAGACCAGCGGCGCGCGCGCGTGCGGCCTCGTGCTGCAGGGCTATCCGTCGTGCCGCGCGAACCAGAACTCGGTGCAGCTCCTGCTCCAGCGCGTCGGCGCCGCCGGCGTCGGCGATCAGCAGCCGCCGACCGTGTCGATCACCTCGCCCGCCGACGGCGCGACCGTGCACCCGGGCTTCGCGGTCGACGTCGACGCGACCGACAACGTGAGCGTGACCAAGGTCGAGCTCTACATCGACGGCACGCTCGCCGACACCAAGACCGCGGCGCCGTTCGCGTTCACCACGTCGTCGGCGCTCGGCAACGGCGCGCACTCGATCGAGACCCGCGGCTACGACGGCACCAACGTGACGACCGCGTCGGTCAACGTCACGGTCGCGGCCAGCGGCAGCGGCGGCGGCAGCGGCTCGGGCGGCGGCAGCGGTGGTGGCTCGGGCGGCGGCAGCGGCGGCGGCTCGGGCTCCGACGACGGCTACATCGTCGGTGGCTGCTCGTCGACCAGCGGCGCCAGCATGCCGCTCGCGATCGGGATCATGCTCGGCCTGTGGATTCGTCGCCGCCGTCGCTGAGACGCGGCCTCGACGGGCTGTCACCGTCCCGTCACACAAACGCCATCGTCATTTCGCACGACCGCCTGCGATCCCCCCCGCAGGCGGTCTTTTCTTTTTCGTCGCAGCTCGGTTACATGTCCTCAACATGTTCGGCCGCCTGCTGCCCCGCGAAGAGAGCTTCTTCGACTTCTTCGAGCAGCACGCCGACGTGCTGGTCCGCGGCACCGCTGCGTTCGCCAAGCTGTGCGAGCCCGGCGCCGACATCCCGGCGGTGACCAAGCAGGTCCGCGAGCTCGAGCACGAGGCCGACTCGATCACGCACAAGTGCGTCGAGGCGCTGCACAAGACGTTCATCACGCCGATCGATCGCGACGTGATCCACCAGCTGATCACGCGGCTCGACGACGTCATGGACTTCATCGAGGCCGCCGCCGAACGCGTCACGCTCTACGAGATCACGCACATCATCTCCGACGCGCGCGACCTCGCCGACGTGCTGGTCCGCGCCGCGAAGGACGTGCAGATCGCGCTCAAGGGCCTGCGCAACCTCAAGGACACGCGCACGATCCTGTCGAAGTGCATCGACATCAACCGGCTCGAGAACGAGGCCGACGAGATCCTGCGCCGCTCGGTCGCCCGCCTCTTCAAGGAGAAGAAGGACGACCCGATCTTCGTGATCAAGTGGAAGGAGATCCTCGAGA
Source organism: Kofleriaceae bacterium (assembly GCA_035493675.1). Lineage (GTDB taxonomy): Bacteria > Myxococcota_A > Polyangia > Haliangiales > Haliangiaceae > JAIOQA01. The sequence continues at coordinate 35,262 of DATJIA010000225.1, forward strand.
ACCTCGAGACCGCCACCGATCGCTGTGAAGACGTCGCCAACACGATCGAGGGCGTCGTCCTCGAGCACGGTTGATCCATGGACGTCGGCACTGTCGTCATCATCGCGATCGGCCTCGCCCTCGCGTTCGACGTCGTCAACGGCTTCCACGACGCCGCGAACTCGATCGCGACCGTGGTCTCGACGCGCGTCTTGTCGCCGCGCATCGCGGTCGTGTGGGCCGCGTTCTTCAACCTGGTCGCGTACTTCATCTTCCACACCGGCGTCGCCAACACGATCGCGAAGATCGTCGACGTCGGCGCCGCGGATCCCGCGTTCGTGTGGGTCGTCCTCGCCGGCTTGGTCGGCGCGATCACGTGGAACCTGCTCACGTGGTGGTGGGGCCTGCCGTCGTCGTCGTCGCACGCGTTGATCGGCGGCATGATCGGCGCCGCGGTCACCTACAAGGGCTGGGGCGTCATCGTCACCAAGAACCTGTACCCGACGCTCGAGTGGATCGTCCTCGCGCCGGTGGTCGGCTTCATCCTCGGCGTGATCATGATGACGCTCGTCGCGTGGCTGTTCCGGACCTGGAGGCCCGCGACCGTCGACAAGACGTTCCGCGTCGGCCAGCTGGTCTCGGCGGCGGCGTACTCGATCGGCCACGGCGGCAACGACGCGCAGAAGACGATGGGCATCATCGCGGCGGTCCTGGTCGCGTCCGGCAAGCTGCCGAAGGACTTCAAGGACGTCCCCAACTGGATCATCATCTGCTCGTACTCGGCGATGGCGATCGGCACCGCGTTCGGCGGCTGGCGCATCGTCAAGACGATGGGCATGGGGCTCACGCACCTGAAGCCGGTCGGCGGCTTCTGCGCCGAGGTCGGCGCCGCGGCGACGCTCTTCACCGTCACCGGCATGCACATCCCGGTCTCGACGACGCACACGATCACCGGCTCGATCCTCGGCGTCGGCTCGGCGACCAAGGTCCGCGGCATCCGGTGGGGCCTCGCGACGCGGATCGTGTACGCGTGGATCTTCACGATCCCGGCCGCGGCTGCTATCGGTGCGCTCATGGAGCTCACCTTCCACGTCGCGGGCGCGTTCTGATGTTGACCGGCAAGCAGCGTCGTCATCTGCGCGGGCTCGGCCACAAGCTCGAGCCGATCACGCAGCTCGGCAAGGGCGGCATCACCGACGCGTTCGTCGACGCGATCGACAAGGCCCTCGCCGATCACGAGCTGATCAAGCTGAAGATCCTCGAGACCGCCGCGCTCGATCGCCACGACGCGGCCGACGCAATCGCTGCGCGCACGTCGAGCGAGGTCGCGCAGGTGCTCGGGAACACGGTGCTCTTGTATCGCGCGCGCGCCGAAGATCCGGACATCGAGCTGCCCTGAACGTCATCGACACGTCACGCTGGCGTCACAGGCACCGTGCTACGTATGAGCACGTGCAGGGCCTGATCCTGATCATCGAGGACGAGGTCGACCTCGCCACCACGCTCGAGTACAACCTCGGGCGCGAGGGCTACCAGATCCGCCTCGCGCACACGGGGCAGGAGGGGCTCGACGCCGCGCTGCGCGAGCCGATCCCCGACGCGATCATCCTCGATCTCATGCTGCCGGATCTGAGCGGCACCGAGGTGTGCCGCCGCCTGCGCGAGCACGATCGCACGCGCACGGTGCCGATCCTGATGTGCACCGCGAAGGGCAGCGAGATCGATCGCGTCGTCGGCTTCGAGGTCGGCGCCGACGACTACATCGTCAAGCCGTTCAGCGTGCGCGAGCTGATCCTGCGCGTGCGCGCGGTGCTGCGCCGTCTGCAGCGCGCCGAGAGCGAGCCGGCGACGGTGACGTTCGGCCGCCTGCGCGTCGATCACGAAGCGCATCGCGTGTGGGTCGACGACGTCGAGGTCGGCCTCACCGCGCTCGAGTTCCGCCTCTTGCACGCGTTCCTCTCGCGCAAGGGCCGCGTGCAGACGCGCGACACGCTCCTCTCCGACGTCTGGGGCATCGACGCCGAGGTCACGACGCGCACCGTCGACACCCACGTCAAGCGCCTGCGCGAGAAGCTCGGCGAGGCGGGCGCGTACATCGAGACCCTGCGCGGCGTCGGCTACCGATTCCGCGATCAGCCGGACGAAGCGTAAGCTCGACGCATGAGCCCGATCGTCGTGCTGGTGATCGCCGCGTTGGCGATCGCGATCGCGATCCCGACCTGGGGGCTCAAGCGCGCGCTCGAGTACCGCTTGCGCTCGGAGCGCGAGCTGCTCTCGTCGGTGCTGGGCGCGGTCGGCGAAGGCGTGGTCGTGCTCGACGGCAAGCGCCGCATCATCGCGATCAACAACGCCGCGCAGGAGCTGCTCGACCTCCAGGGCTACGTCGTCGACGCCGACTTCGCCGATCGCGTGCGCTCGCCCGAGCTGGTCGCGCTGCTCGCCCGCGCGACCGAGCGGGCCGCCGCGGAGATCGAGCTGCCGAGCGGGATCAAGGTCGCCGCGCGCGTGTCGGCGCTGAGCGGCAGCGAGCGGCGCGGCACGCTGCTCGTGCTCGACGACATCACGACCGTGCGCAAGCTCGAGACGGTGCGCAAGGACTTCGTCGCGAACGTCTCCCACGAGCTGCGCACGCCGGTCTCGATCATCCGCGCCAACGCCGAGACGCTGATCGCGGGCGCGATGGAGGATCCGAAGATCGGGCCGAAGCTCGTCGAGGGCCTGCACCGCAACGCCGAGCGGCTCGCGCGCATCGTCACCGATCTGCTCGATCTCAGCCGCCTCGACGCCGGGTTCTATCGGATCGAGTCGCGCCCGATCGATCTCGAAGCGGCGGCGTCGAACGCGGTCGCCGCGGTCGATCCGAAAGCCCAGGGCAAGCAGATCACGATCACCAACGAGGTCGGCGAGATCGGCGACGCGATGGGCGACACCGAGGCGCTCGATCAGGTGCTGGTCAACCTGCTCGACAACGCGGTGAAGTACACGCAGACCGGCGGGCACGTCTGGCTGCGCGCCGCCCGCAACGGCGAGCACGTGCGGGTCGAGGTCGCCGACGACGGTCCGGGAATCCCCGATCAGCATCGCCAGCGCATCTTCGAGCGCTTCTACCGTGTCGATCCGGGACGTTCGCGCGAGATGGGGGGCACCGGCCTCGGCCTGTCGATCGTCAAGCACCTGGTCGAGAGCATGGGCGGCGACGTCGGGGTCGACGCGAACCAGCCTCGCGGCTCCAAGTTCTGGTTCGATCTGCGCGTCGCCTGATCGCCGCGTCGCCTGACTACTACGAGCCTGTCACCGTCGCGTCACGCATCGCGCCTATCTCTGATCGCGATGCGTAAGCTCCTTCTCGTCGCGTTCCTCGTTGCCGCCTGCGGCAAGTCCAAGGACTCCGGTCCCGTCAACAAGGACAACGGCTCCGGCTCGCAGCCCGCGTCCGACACGCCGAAGACCGGCTCGGTCGATCTCACCGGCGCGGGCGCGACCTTCCCCGCGCCGCTCTACGCGAAGTGGATCGCGGAGTACGCGAAGGCCACGCCGGGCGTCGCGATCAACTACCAGTCGATCGGCTCCGGCGGCGGCATCAAGCAGATCACCGAGAAGACCGTCGACTTCGGCGCGAGCGACGCGCCGATGAAGGACGAAGAGCTCGCGAAGGCGCCGGGCACGCTGGTCCACTTCCCGACCACGCTCGGCGCGGTCGTGCTCGCGTACAACCTGCCCGACGTCAAGGATCAGCTGAAGCTCACGCCCGACATCGTCGCGGGCATCTTCCTCGGCGACATCAAGACCTGGAACGACAAGAAGATCGCCGACGCGAACCCGGGCGTGAAGCTGCCCGGTGATGCGATCAGCGTCGCGTACCGCTCCGACGGCAGCGGCACGACCGCGGTGTTCACGAGCTACCTCTCGGCGATCAGCCCGGCGTGGAAGGACAAGGTCGGCGCGGGCAAGAGCGTCTCGTTCCCGGTCGGCTCCGGCGGCAAGGGCAACGAGGGCGTCGCCGGGCTCATCAAGACCACGCCGGGCACGATCGGCTACGTCGAGATCGCGTACGCCAAGCAGACCAACCAGCCGTACGCGTTGCTCGCGAACAAGGCCGGCAAGTTCGTCGCGCCGTCGGCCGATTCGATCAGCGCCGCCGCCGCGGGGGTGACGATGCCCGACGACTTCCGCGTCTCGATCGTGAACGCCGAGGGCGACGGCGCGTACCCGATCGCGTCGTTCACGTACCTGCTCGTCTATCAGGACATGGACGATCCGGTGAAGGGCAAGGCGGTCGCGCAGTTCATCTGGTGGGCGCTGCACGACGGGCAGAAGTTCTGCGCGCCGCTCGACTACGCGCCGGTGCCCGACGCCGTGATCAAGCGCGAAGAGGCGAAGCTCCGCTCGCTCACCGCGAAGGGTCAGCCGCTGCTGCCCGCGTCGTGATCGGATGAAGCGACCGGACGCACACGACACTGAAGTCGCGATCCGGCGCCGCAGCTCGCTGGACGTGAACCTCGGCGACCGCACCTTCCGCCTCGTGACGGCGGCGTTCGCCGCGGGCGCGGTCGTGATCCTCGCGTCGATCGTCGTGCAGCTGTTCCAGGGCGCGTGGCCGAGCATCGCGCGCTTCGGCGCCGGCTTCCTGACCTCGAGCGACTGGGATCCGGTCCACGACAAGTACGGCGCGGTGCCGTTCCTCTACGGCACCGTGATGTCGTCGCTCGTCGCGTTGATGATCACGGTGCCGATCGCGTTCGGCGTCGCGATCTTCCTGTCGGAGCTGGCGCCGCCGTGGATCCGCGGGCCGCTCGGCTTCATGGTCGAGCTGCTCGCCGCGATCCCGTCGGTCGTCTACGGCTTGTGGGGCATCTTCGTGCTCGCGCCGTTCATGCGCAGCGACGTCGATCCGATCCTCCGCACGCTGTTCGGCTGGACCGGCTTCTTCTCGGGGCCGACCAACGGCCACGACATGCTGACCGGCGCCGTGATCCTCTCGATCATGATCCTGCCGACGATCGCGTCGATCTCGCGCGACGTCCTGCGCGCGGCGCCGCCGACCTTGCGCGAGGGCGCGCTCGCGCTGGGCGCAACCCGCTGGGAGGCCGTGCGCACCGCGGTCCTGCCGTACGTGCGCTCCGGCCTGGTCGGCGCGGTGCTGCTCGGCCTCGGCCGCGCGCTCGGCGAGACGATGGCGATCACGATGGTGATCGGCAACAGCGATCGCGCGCACCAGTCGCTGTTCCAAGGCGCGCAGACGATGGCGTCGAAGATCGCCAACGAGTACGCCGAGGCCTCGAACGATCTCCACCTCGCGGCGCTGACCGAGATCGGGCTCCTGCTCCTCGCGGTCACGCTGCTCTTCAACCTCGCGGCGCGCATCTTGGTGTGGAAGATGCGCGGTCCCGTCGGGCAGAGGCCGGTATGAGGCCGTCATGAGCATCGCGCTCGCCAAGCAGGCGACGTCGATCGAGCCGCGCCGCCGGATCACCGACGTCGTGATGCGCGGGCTGTGCGTCGCGGCGACCGTGATCGCGCTGATCCCGCTGGTCGCGGTCCTCTACTACGTCGCGTCGAAGGGCGTCGGCGCGATCTCGTGGGAGTTCTTCACGCACGACTCGTCGACGCCGCCCAGCGAGCCCGGCGGCGGCATGTCGAACGCGATCGTCGGCTCGCTGATGGTCGTCGGGCTCGCCTGCGCGATGGGCATCCCGGTCGGCGTCTTGACCGGCGTGTACCTGTCGGAGCTCGGGCGCGACTCGATGTTCGCGCGCACCGTGCGCTTCACCGCCGACGCGATGAGCGGCATCCCTTCGATCGTGATCGGCGTGTTCACGTACACGCTGATCGTGCTGCACCAGCGCCACTTCTCGGCGCTCGCGGGCGGCGTCGCGCTCGCGATCATCATGCTGCCGACGGTGACGCGCACGACCGAGGAGATGCTCAAGCTGGTCCCCGATTCGCTGCGCGAGGCCGCGCTCGCGCTCGGCGTGCCGCGCTGGAAGGCGATCGTCACGATCGTGCTGCGCACGGCGGCGCCCGGCATCGCGACCGGCGTGATGCTCGCGATCGCGCGCGTCGCCGGCGAGACCGCGCCGCTGATCTTCACCGCGTTCGGCAACCCGCACGTGTCGACCTCGCTGAACCAACCGGTCGGCACGATGCCGGTGCTGATCTTCGAGGATGCGAAGTCGCCCTACGACGAGCTCAACCGACAGGCCGCGGCGGGAGCGCTGGTCCTGGTGGCCTTCATCTTGCTCCTGAACATCACTGCGCGACTCGTCGTGCGGAGGAAGAAGTGATGAGCCTGCCCATGCGAGAGTCGGTTCGAGTGAAGCGCGACACCAACAAGACCTCCGCCGAGAAGGGCCCGGAGGCGGCCTCGATCAAGATGAACGCCGAGGGGCTCAAGGCGTGGTTCGGCTCGTCGCTCGCGCTCAAGGGCGTGTCGCTGCCGATCGTCGACAAGCAGGTCACCGCGATCATCGGCCCGTCGGGCTGCGGCAAGTCGACGTTCGTGCGCTGCCTGAACCGCATGCACGAGGTCGTGCCCGGCGCGCGCGCGGAGGGCACCGTCATGCTCGACGGCGCCGACATCTACGGCCCGGGGACCGATCCGGTGCTGGTGCGGCGGCGCGTCGGCATGGTGTTCCAGAAGCCGAACCCGTTCCCGACCATGTCGATCCGCGACAACGTGCTCGCGGGCATGAAGCTCAACCGCGTGGCGGTCACCGATCGCGACGCGCTCGTCGAGCAGACGCTGCGCCAGGTCGCGCTGTGGGACGAGGTGAAGGACGTGCTCGCGCGCAGCGGCACGTCCTTGTCGGGCGGCCAGCAGCAGCGCCTGTGCATCGCGCGCGCGCTCGCGCTCGAGCCCGAGGTCTTGCTGATGGACGAGCCGTGCAGCGCGCTCGATCCGATCGCGACCGCGCGCATCGAGGAGCTGATCCACGAGATCGGAAAGCGTGTCACGATCGTGATCGTGACCCACAACATGCAGCAGGCCGCGCGTGTGTCCGACCACACCGCGTTCTTCTACATGGGCGAGCTGGTCGAGTACGCGCCGACGGATCAGCTCTTCACGCAGCCCTCGAACAGCAGGACCGAGGACTACATCACCGGCAGGTTCGGATGACGCCGAGTCGAGAGCACACCGATCGCGAGTACGAGGGCGAGCTGGCGGACGTGCGCGCTCGGCTCATGCGCATGGGCACGCTCTGCGAGGACATGATCGAGCAGGCGATGCGCGCGCTCTCGGAGCGCGACACCGCGCTCGCGCGCGCGACCTACGACAAGGACGACGAGGTCAACCGCCTCGAGGTCTCGATCGACGATCTCGTGCTGCGCATCCTCGCGCGCCGGCAGCCGGTCGCCTCCGATCTGCGCTTCTTGGCGAGCTCGCTCAAGCTCGTCACCGATCTCGAGCGGATCGGCGATCTGGTCGCGAACATCTGCGATCGCGTCGTCGAGCTCGACGAAGAGCCGCCGATGCGCCCGTACGGATCGCTGCAGCTGATGGCGAGCGCGACCACCGGCATGGTGCACGACGCGCTCGCCGCGTTCGTCGCGCGCGACGCCAAGCGCGCCAAGGATCTGCTCGAGCGCGATCGCGTCGTCGACGACTACTACCGCCAGCTGTTCGGCGAGCTGCTCGCCGAGATGATGGCCGACGGCAAGAACGTCTATCGCGCGACCCGCCTGCAGTCGATCGCGAAGTACCTCGAGCGGATCGCGGATCACGCGACCAACATCGCCGAGCGCGTCGTGTTCCTCGTCGAGGGCAAGGACATCCGGCACCCGTTCAGCCGGGTCACCGGGGCTTAGACACCCGCCGCGGAGGCGGCCTTGGGTGGTTTGGACAACCGAGATCGGAATCGGTTCCGTTCGGTTTCATTCAGATCTTCGTCGAGATCGACGCGTTGGTTGGGTCCTCACCCGAAAGGACCGTCCATGCGTCAACGCCTCGCCCGATTCCTGCTCCTCGCGCTCACCACCGCCGCCTGTCGAGGCCAAGCGCCTCTCAGCGACACGAAGTCGAACGCCCCGACGGGAACGAGCAGCGGCTCGGCGGCGATCAAGCTCGACGGCGAGGACACCGATCACGCCGAGGGCCAGTACGCGATGAAGTCGACGCCGACGGAGGAGAAGCTGCCGCCCGCGCCGCCGCCGTCGACCGTGACGGTGACGAAGGGCAACACGACCGCGCTCGCGAACGCGAAGCAGGCGCAGCAGTACGGCGTGCTCGGCGCGGGCTCGGGCTCGGCGATGGGCGCGAGCGGCACCGGGATGGGCTACGGCGTCGGCGGCGGGCGCGGCGGCATGCGCGGCCACGGCGCGAGCGCCAGCGTCGCCGATCCGGTCTCCAACACCGAGAGCTACGCGCACCACGACGCCAACGCGTGGACGGTCGCCGCCAACGATCATCTCTCGACCTTCGCGGTCGACGTCGACACCGCGTCGTACACGATCGCGCGCCGCAAGCTGACCGAGGGCCAGCTGCCTCCGCACGACGCCGTGCGCGTCGAGGAGTTCGTCAACTACTTCCACTACGCGTACGGCGCGCCGGACAAGGACAAGCCGTTCTCGGTGACGATGGACGCGGCGCCGTCGCCGTTCTCGAAGGACCGCACGATCGTGCGCGTCGGCGTCGCGTCGAAGGCGCTCTCGGTCGGCGAGCGCAAGAACGCGAACCTGGTCTTCCTCGTCGACGTCTCGGGCTCGATGCAGTCGCCCGACAAGCTCGAGCTCGCGAAGCGCTCGCTGCGCATCCTCGTCGACAACCTGAAGGACGGCGACACCGTCTCGCTCGTCACCTACGCGGGCGACACCCGCCTCGTGCTGCCGCCGACCGGCCTCGAGCACAAGGGCGACATCATGAACGCGATCGAAGAGCTCACCGCCGGCGGCGGCACCGGCATGGCGTCGGGCATCGAGACCGCGTACGAGCAAGCGGAGAAGGGCCTCGAGAAGGGCAAGATCTCGCGCGTGCTCGTGCTCACCGACGGCGACGCCAACATCGGCCCGACCTCGCACGAACAGATCCTCGAGCTGATCGAGGGCAAGGTGAAGGAGGGCGTGACGCTCTCGACGATCGGCTTCGGGATGGGCAACTACAAGGACGACACGATGGAGCAGCTCGCCGACAAGGGCAACGGCAACGCCTTCTACATCGATTCGCTGTCGGCGGCGAAGCGCGTGTTCCAGGAGCAGCTCGGCTCGACGCTCGAAGTCGTCGCGCAGGACGTGAAGCTGCAGGTCGACTTCGATCCGAAGTTGGTGTCGAAGTATCGCTTGATCGGCTACGAGAACCGCGACATCGCTGACGACGATTTCCGCAACGACAAGGTCGACGCCGGCGAGATCGGCGCGGGCCATCAGGTGACCGCGGTCTACGAGATCGAGCTGAAGAAGACGATCACGGCGGACCTCACGCCGTCGACGCCGATCGCGACGATGCGCGTGCGGTGGAAGGAGCCGCGCGGCACCAAGGCGGCCGAGGCGGCGTACGCGTTCGACATGTCGCACGTCGCGAGCACGTTCGCGGCGGCGCCGGACGATCTGCGCTTCGCGTTCGCGGTCGCCGCGTTCGCGGACGTCTTGCGCGGCGGCGAGGACGCGAGCGCGTGGAAGCTCGGCGACATCCGCGCGATGGCCGCGGCGGCGGCGGGCACCGACTCGGATCGCGCCGAGCTGGTCGCGCTGATCGATCGAGCGATCAAGCTGTCGTCGGGCGGATCGATCGCCGCGAAGACCGCGATCGCGCAGTGATTCCGCGAGGGTGAAGATGGCTCTTGACGAAAGGTCGGACCATTTGATGTAACCGTCGCCGAATGCGCGCCACCGTCGGGGTCCTGATCATCGGTGTGATCGGTTGTTCGGGGACGATCGGCGGCACCAGCGGCGCGCCCGATTCGGGGATGGCGACGGTCGCGTTCACCGCGCCGTCGCCGGGCACGTCGTTCACGCGCGACTCGCTCGCGCCGGACTTCGCGCTCGCCGCCGACGTGCCGGTCGCCGTGGTCACGACCGGTCCGGTCGCGCGCGTCGCGATCTCCGACGGCGCGCGCGCGCTCGGCGACGTCGACGCCAGCGGCGCGCTGCACGCGTTCGTCGATCACGCGGGCGCGGCGACGCTGACCGCGACCGCGTACGACAGCGCGGGCGCGTCGGTCGCGACCGCGACCCTCGACGTGACGATCACCGATCCGGCCGCCGCCGACTGCCACGCGTGGCTCGATCTCTACAAGGTCGCGTACACGGTCGGGCCCGCGAACCCCGGCGTCGTCGATCCGGTCACCGTGCAAGGACCGATCGGCGGCGTCCCGTATCGCTACCTCGGCAACACGTCGCAGCGCGCGACGTTCTTCATGGACTGCCAGCTCGCGCTCTCGCTCGCGAAGGCGGCGCCGTTCTTCCATGCGCACGACGTGATGGAGGTCGAGGACTACGGCGTCTACAACTACCGCTGCATCAACAACGACGGCACGCCGCCCAACTGCACGATCGGCATGTCGCAACACGCGTACGCGATGGCGATCGATCTCGCGCAGTTCACGACCTCGGACGGCTCGACGTACAACGTGAAGACCGACTTCGTGATCAACCCCGACGGCGACACCTGCACCGCGACGCCGCAGCCCGGCAAGGACGCCTTCCTGCACGCGCTGATCTGCGAGCTCAAGGGCGCGAAGGTCTGGAACATCGTCCTCACGCCCAACTACAACGATCTCCACCGCGACCACTTCCACGTCGACCTCACGCCGGGCAGCGACTACATCAAGCTGCAGCTCGGCATCCCCGTCGACGAGTGATCACGGCGTCGGGTCGGGGCCCGGAATCTCGTCGGGGCGAATCGGGTCGCCGCGTTTGTAGCCGTCGGTGAGGAGCCACGTCGTCGGGCGGACGACCGGCAGTTGGTCTTCCCGCGGCCGGATTCCCCACTCGGCGATCGCGTGCGCGCTGGAGTACGGATCGAAGCGCCGCGAGTCGTAGAGATCGCGCCGATGATGGCGCCAGTTGTTGACGATGTAGCTGATCGCGTTGCGCGCTTGCGCTGGCGACGTGATGACGGTCGCGTGATAGCGGAACGCGAAGACGTCGCCGCGCTTGCGGCGTAGCTCGCGGTTGAGGCGCCGGGCTGCGCTGATCGCGAAGCCCTGCATGCCGCTGCGGAGCGCGTCCTTGCCGTCGGCCTCGACGAGCAGGTGCAGGTGATTCGACTGGATGCTCATGTGCGCGATCCGGAAGTCGCTGCGAGCGCGGGATCGATCGACCGCGCGCCGGATCGCGCGATACGTGTGCCGCGTGCGTAGGCTCGCGACCTCGCGGGTCACGCGCAAGACGATGTGCACCGGATGATGCGGATCGAGCTCGGGCCGCGTGCGATGCCGCGGATCCATCCGGCGCCCGGTGACCGGTCGGCCGAGCTTCTTCCGCAGCGCGCCGCGCTTGGTCCGCGGACGCAGATCGATCTCGAGCTGCCCCTTCCGCCGCTTGTTCCAGGCCGACCGCCGCCGCCGCTGCCCTTTCATACTTCGGGCACTTTACATTGAACGGGATGATACGTCACCCGTGGGACGTGGCAATTCGCGGCAGCCGTGTCTGACGACCGTAGTCGGCGCATGAAAGAGCCGCGCACGTTGTCTTTCTTGTGTTCCCGAGCGCGCAGCATCGGCGCGCGCGCCAGCGGTCGTGCGATCACGGGGCTCCGCGCCGTTGCGTTTGAGATTTTTCGGTTTGCGGATCGTCGTGATCGCGCCGGTTGGGGAAACCCGAATCAAAAAAGCGCGGCGGCGCGGAGTCACTGGATCACGCGAACGCTGGCGCGCGCGCCGATGCCCCGCGCTCGGGTGTGGAGCAGCGGGGCGCAGCTCACTTCGTCAGCTTGCGGTACTCGTTGATGTGACGGATCGCGGCGCGGGCGTCGCCGCTCTGATCGAACAGCGTGGCGAGGTTGTAGTGGGCCTCGGCGAGCGTGGGGTCGAGCTCGAGCGCGCGCGTGTAGAGATCGATCGCTTCGGATTCGGAGCCGGCGTCCTGCGCGACGACGCCGAGGTTGTAGAGCGCGGTCGCGTCGGCGGGATCGAGGCGTAGCGCGGTGACGAAGCACTCGCGGGCGGCGGTCGGGTCGCTGCCCTCGGCGTAGAGACGACCGAGGTTGATCCAGCCCTCGGTCGAGTCGGGGCGGAGGCGGAGACAGCGGCGATAGGCGTCGATCGCGGCGGGCGGATCGGTCTCCTCGAGGGCGAGCGCGCGCGCGAGCCATTCGTCGGCGGTGACCGCGGGCGCGAGCGCGGGCGCGGGCGGCGCCTCGCGCGGCGGGATCGGGTGCAGCTCGCCCGGCGGCGGCGGCGTGATGTCGAGCGGGAGCTCGAGCTGCGGCCCGGTCGCGGGACCGACGATGCCGCGCACGTGCACGTGACCGGCGCGCGCTTCGAGCGGCAGGTTCGTGATCGAAGTTCCGGGCGGCATCTGCCGCACGATCAACGTGAGCTCGCGGCGCGCGCGCGCCGGCGGCACGCCGCCGTCGACGAGCGACTTCACCGTGCGCAGCGCGGCGAGATCGCGGAACGTCAGCTTCGCGGGGACGTCACCGCCCTGCCCGACGAGCCCCGAGCGGATGCACGCGCGGACCGCCGATTCCGGCAGTCCGATCAGCTGCGCCGCTTGCCTCGCCGAGTAGCTCGACCACACGGGTGCATTCTTTTCAGGCCCACGATCGACTGTCAATGCGGGAGTGCGTCGAGCCAGCCGGCGACGTGCGTGGCGATTTCACCGAGGATGTCGTCGCCGCGCCGCCGCGCGGGCACCGCGAAGCCGTGATCGGCGCCGTCGATCTCGACGAGCGTCGCGCGCGGGAGCGCGCTCACGATCGGCTTCAACAGGGAAGCCTCTGCGAGCGCGTCGCGCGTGCCTTGCACGAACAGCATCGGCTGCGCGACGTCGCGCAGGTGCGCGGCGCGCGTGATCGCGGGCTGCTTCGCGGGGTGGAGCGGGAAGCCGAGGAACACGATCGCGCGCGCCGCATCGATCAGATGATGCGACGCCGCCGTCGAGGTCATCCGCCCGCCGAACGACTTCCCGCCCGCGACGATCGGCAGCTCGAACGACTGCGCGCGAAGCACCGCCGCCGCGACCGCCGCCTCCGCGACCGCCGGCGAATCGGGACGCGATCGCCCCGCCGCCATGTACGGCAGCTCCCACCGCATCGTCGCGATCGACCTCGAAGCGAGCGCCATCGCGATATCGCGCATGAACGCGTGCCGCATCCCCGCGCCCGCGCCGTGCGCGAGCACGTACAACCAGCGCGCGCCGTCGGGGCGCACGAGCAACCCCGGCAGCGCGCCGCGGTCGTACGGGATCTCGATCGGCGATTCCATCATTCCCCGAGCGCGCCGCACGCGCCCGTCGAGCAATCGCACGGACCGCCGGTGCAGGTCTGCACGACGTCGCCGGTCTCGAAGAAGTGCTGCATCTGCGCGACCACCGCGGCGTAGCGGCGCGTCTCGTTGTGCGCGCCGTTGTCGACGGAGTTGAGCAGGTTCGTCGCCGGCGGCAGCGGCGACGGGTGCGTGTCGTAGATGACGAGCGCGCTCGGCAAGGGCCCGGTCGTCTCGGTCATGCCGTACGGCACGAGCACCGACGGCCCGAGCAGCGGCAGCCCGATCTCGCGCGCCTCTTCCTCGCCGGCCAGGTTCGTCACCTGCGCATCTCCGACGGAGATCTGGTGCAGGAAGTGCTTCTCCGGCGTGCCGGGAACGCCGCCGTGCAGATCGCCGGGAGCGAGGTGGATCGGATCGGTCCAGTCGAAGCCCATCTGCAGGATCTGCTCGACGAGCACGAGCGTCAGCGGTCCGCTGTACGCGGCCGCGATCAACGACGAGAACGACGGCCAATCGGTCGAGCGCTCGAACAGCACGCTCCACGGCGCGCCGGTCACGTGCAAGACGCCGCGCGTGAGGAACGGATCGTACGCGAAGAACGTGTGGCCCAGGATCGATCCCTGCGAGATGCCCAGGAAGTACACGCGCGTCGGATCGACGATCGATTGCCCGTTCGCGTCGACTAACACATCGGTCGCGAGCTTGCCGCGCGACAGCTGCTCGAGCGCGATGAAGTCGATGATGCCTTGCACGATGCGCTGCCCGAACGCCGGCACCTTGTTCGCGTCGTTGAGCGCGCTCGCCGCGAAGCCGAGATCGTCGAGCGACATCCCGAGCCACACGCCGCTGACGACGACGACGCACAGGTCGCGCGACACGCGGCGCATGTACTCGCCCTCGCCTTCCGGCAACCCGCCGAAGAAGCCGTGCCCGAAGATCAGGATGCCGGCCTTGTTCTGCGCGGTCGCGCACGGCGGCACGATCGCGGCGCCCTGCGCGGTCATCATCCCGCTCACGATCGGTTTGCCCGCGGCGTCGCGCGCGAAGCCGCTCTTGCCGTCGCCGACGAGCACCGACGGCACGTCGTAGTCGAAGCGGAGGTGGCGCGCGATCCGTGTATCGGCGGAGTACGGCGATTCGTCGAGCGTCACCTTGATCGAGAGGTTCGCGCCGCGATCGCCCATCGCCGCGAGCGCCGCGTCGCGCGCGGCGAGCGTCTCGCCCGTCACGTCGTCGTCGGTCGCGGTGACGAAGTCCCAGGCGACGACGAGATCGTCTTTCGGCACGCCCGCCGCCGCCAGCGACGCGAAGATTTGATCGTAGCGAGGCCGCACCGCCTCGAGCCGCGCGTGCCCGGTCTTCTCGCCCGAAAGGATCGCCGCGAAGCCTTCCGGAATCGGCAGCGCGTCGCCGCCGACCGCGTGCAGCGACTTGCGGATCGCGACCGCGTACCTCGTCCCGCCGCGAAGACGCCCCGCGGGACGGATGTAGAACGCCTGCTCGCCGGGCGTCGTGTCGTTCGCATCGAGCTCCGACCAGTGCGCGACGCGCGCGCCGGTCGACATGTCGATCAACACCGTCGGCGACGCGTCGGTCGTGCTCGCCTCGATGTGATCGTACGAGACCAGGTTGGAGCCGTCGACGGCGACCGGGAACGCCGTGATGATCTGGGTCGCCGGCGAGAAGCCGGTGCGCGTGTTCCACGGCGCCGGATCCAAGACGAGCCCTCGATCCGACGTCGGCAACGAGCCCGCCGCGAGATCGAGCCGCATCCCGCTCGCCGACGACGGATCGTCTCGCTCGTAGATCGACGACGGCCACGGGAACACACACGCGGCGCCGCCGAGCGGGTTGCACTCGGGCGGCGTCGCCAGCTCCTTCGATCCGCACGCCGCGAGCACCACCGCGATCACGGAACTACGCATGGCGCGCATGATACGATGCACGTGATGGTTCGGAGCGCCGTCTTGGTAGCCGTCGCTTGCACGGCCTGCCATGTCATCGAGCGCGTGCCGGATCTGCGGCCCGGCGATCCGGTGATCACGGTTCACGAAGACCGTGCACGCGCGCTGCCGCCCGCGCTCACCGTCACCGCCGACGGACGCTTCCGGCTCGTCGAGCCGCGCTTGTGCCCGACCACCGAGGTCGTCGAGATGCAGGGCTCGACGCTCGTCCGCACCAAGCCGAACTACGCGACGTTCGTCGTCGGCGCGATCCTCACCTCGCTCGGCGCGATCGGCACCGGCGTCGCGATCAGCGAAGGCCACCCCGAGGATCATCCGATCGGCTACGTGTCGCCGATCGCGCTCGGCGCCGGCCTCGTGTTCGCGATCGGTCCGTTCGTCGGCAACAGCGAGGACCGCGCCTACGACGCCGCGCAGAAGGTCGAGCGCAACGGGAAAGACGCGCCGTGCGGCGATCACCCGCTCGCCGCGAGCAAGGCGATCCTGACGTGGCGCGGCCTGCGCGCGGTCGCGACCGTCGACGGCGAAGGCTTCCTCTCGACGTCGCCGTTCGAGCTCGTCGACGCGTTCAGCGCCGGGCGCGGCCCCGCGTTCGACGTCGGCGTCGACGTCACGATGCAGAACGGCGATCGCCACGCGGTCCAGTCGGTGATCGCGGGCGCGGATCTGATCAAGGGTCGCGACGCCTTTCTCGCGCGCCTGGGCGTCGATGGTCGATGGGAGCAGCTGCGCAAGGTGCCGCGCGTCGAGCCCGGCGCGATCCGCGCGTCGCGCACGACCGTGAGCGGGCAGCCGGTCCTGCGCGTCGTCTTGCCGCTCGACAACAACGGCCCCGGCGACGCGTGGCAGGTGCGGGGCGAGATCGCGACCGCGGATCCGGAAGTCGACGGCCGCACGATCTACGTCGGCCACCTCGCGCCGCACGGTCACACGATCGCGACCGTCGACATCCCGCTCTCCGACGAGAGCGATCGCGCGATCGCCGATTCGACGCTCGAGCTCGCGATCACGTTGATCGACGCCGACGCGACGACGTCGGCGGAGCCGGTGCGTTTCAAGGGCCAGGTGCTCCAGGACGTGCCGCGGTGAAGGTCGCGGTGGTCGGCAGCGGCGTGAGCGGGCTGGTCGCCGCGCGCGCGCTCGCTCGCCAAGGCCACCACGTCGCGATCTTCGAGAGCGCCGCGCGCGCGGGCGGTCACGTCTACACGTTCGATGCGGGCGGCGTCGGCGTGGACATGGGGTTCATCGTGATGAACCGCGAGAACTATCCGCACCTCACGCAGCTGTTCGCGGAGCTCGGCGTCGCGACGCGCCCGACGACGATGTCGTTCAGCGTGAGCGCCGGCGGGCTCGAGTGGGGCTCGGCGTCCTTGCGCGCGGTGTTCGCGCAGCGCGCGCGGCTCGCCTCGATGCGGCACTGGCGCTTCCTCGGCGCGGTGCTGTCGTTCCTGCGTGCCGCGCGCGCGGATCTCGGCGGCGATCTCGCCCATCGCGCGTCGCTCGACGACTACCTCGCCGCGCGCCGCGTCCCCGCCGACGTGCGCGAGCTGTTCGTCGTCCCGCTCGCCGCCGCGCTGTGGTCGCTCGCGCCCGAACGCTGCGGCGAGTTCCCGGCGGAGACGTACCTGCGCTTCCTCGCGAACCACGGGATGCTGCGCCCGGTGCGTCCGCTCGACTGGCGCACGGTGATCGGCGGATCGCATCGGTACGTCGCGCAGCTGCTCGCGGAGCTGCGCGCGCCCGTGCGGCTGTCGAGCGCGGTCGAGACGATCGCGCGAGACAAGACCGGCGTGACGATCGTCGTCGGCGGCCGCGAATCGAGGTTCGATCGCGCGATCGTCGCGACCCACGCCGACACCGCGCTCCGGCTCCTCGCGCAGCCGTCGGATGACGAGCGCGAGATCCTCGGCGCGTTCCGCTACAGCAGCAACGAGACGGTCCTCCACACCGACGAGTCGTTCCTGCCTTCCGCCGCCCGGGCGCGGGCTTCGTGGAACGTCGTCGCCGACGCCGATCCGACCCGGGTCGCCGTCACGTACTCCATGGACCGGCTCATGGGGCTCGATCGTCCCTACCTCGTCACGCTCAACCCGCGGCGCGCGCCCGCCGGTGAGCTGCACCGCGTGCGCTTCGATCATCCGCAATTCGATCGCGCCGCGCTCGACGCGCAGGCCGCGATGCCGCGCATCTCCGGCGTCGCGCGCGTCTACTACGCGGGCGCGCACCTCGGCTTCGGCTTCCACGAGGACGGCGCGCGCACCGGGCTGGCCGCCGCCGCGCGCCTCGCCGCCGACGCGCAGCTCGCGGGAGAGGCGGCGTGAACAGCGCGCTCTACGTCGGGCACCTGATGCACGCGCGCAACGACGAGCACGCGCGCCGCGCGTTCCGCTATCCGATCTACAGCGCGTCGATCGATCCGACCGAATTGCGAGAGCTCCACGCGCGGCTGAAGCTCTTCTCGCACAATCGCCCCAACCTGTTCTCGCTCTACGATCGCGACTACCACGCGCCGCCGCTGTCGGCACCGCGCACACGCCTGATCACGCAGCTGCGCGTCGCGCACTACGTCTTCAACCCGGTCTCGTTCTTCCTCGGCTACGACGATCGCGGCGCGCTCGTCCGCGCCAACGCCGAGGTCAACAACAACTACGGCGGCAACCACACGTACTCGATCTCGCCCGAGAACGAGTGGCGCGCCGACAAGGCGTTCTTCGTCTCGCCGTTCCTGCACGGCCCCGCGATCTACGACTTCCACTTCGACGCGCCGCTCGACGGCGAGGAGCTCGAGATCGGCATGCGTGTCCGGCGCCCGGACGAACGGGCGCCGTTCTTCGTCGCGCGCGTCGAGGGTCGCCGCCTCCCGCTCACCGATCGCACGCTCGCGTACGCGGCGGCGCGCTATCCGCTGATGACGCTGCAGGTCATCGGCCTGATCTACTGGGAGGCGTTGAAGATGCACCTCGCCGGCGTGCCGTTCCGCAGGCCGACCGATCCGCCGTACGCGCCCGCGCGTACCCACGAGGCCGCTCGATGAGCAGCATCGCCCATCCGCTGATCGTCCCGATGCCTGCGCCGGGGCTGGTCGCGCGCCTCGCGCGCCGGTTCGCCGTGCGCGCGCTCGCGTCGAGGTGGCCCGAGCGCGGCGAGCGCTTGGATCTGTGCTTCGCCGACGGCGAGCGCGTCACGCTCGGCCGCGGCGAGCGCACCGTCGCGCGCGTGCACGACGATCGCGTGTTCGTGCGCATGCTCGCGCGCGGCGAGATGGGCGCCGGCGAGGCGTACGTCGCCGGCGAGTGGGACGCCGACGATCTCGTCGCGGTCGTGCGCCGCTTCCTGATCGCGACCGAGGCGCGCGGCTTCGAGTCGCCGCTGACGTCGCTCGGCCGACTGCCGTCCTGGATCAAGCACCGGCTCGCCGCGAACTCGCGCACCGGCAGCGAGCGCAACATCCACGCGCACTACGATCTCGGCAATCGGTTCTATCGCCTCTTCCTCGACGACTCGCTCGCCTACTCGTGCGCGTTGTGGCTGCCCGGCGTGCGCACGCTCGCCGACGCGCAGCGCGCGAAGCTCGATCGGCTCGCCGATCTGCTCGAGCTGAAGGCAGGCATGCGCGTGCTCGAGATCGGTGGCGGCTGGGGCGGGCTCGCGATGCACCTGGCGCGCACGCGCGGCGTGCACGTCACCGCGATCACGGTCTCGCGCCAGCAGCTGCTCGAAGCGCGCGCCCGCGTCGCGGCCGCCGGCCTCGACGGTCGCGTCGACTTCGAGCTCGTCGATTATCGCGACGTGCGCGGCACGTTCGATCGCGTCGTGTCGTGCGAGATGCTCGAGGCCGTCGGCCACGATTACCTGCCCGACTACTTCGCGCAGGTCGCGCGGCTCGTCGCGCCCGGCGGCCGCGCGGTGATCCAATCGATCACGATGCCCGACGATCGCTACGACGACTATCGCCGCAGCGTCGACTGGATGCAGACGTACATCTTCCCCGGCTGCTGCATCCCCTCGGTGGCCGCGATCCTCGCCGCGCTCCCTCCGGCGCTGTCCCTCGTGCACGCCGACGACATCGGCCCGCACTACGCGCCGACCTTGCGCGCCTGGCGCGACGCCTTCGAAGCCCGCCTCCCCGAGGTGCGCGCGCTCGGCTTCGACGAGCCGGTCGTCCGCACCTGGCGTCTCTACCTCGCCTTCAGCGAGGCCGCGTTCGCCGAGCGCACGCTCGGCGATCACCACCTCGTCTTCTCACGTCCCGAATAGCGCGGGCACGAGCTCGCCGGCCTTGCCGATCGCGACGTGATCGAAGCGATCGGCGTTGGCCGGGCGATCCGCGTTGACCAGCCACGTCCGACCACCGGCGCGGCGCGCTTCGTCGACGATCCCGGCCGCCGGGTACACGACCCCCGACGTGCCGATCGCGACGAAGACGAGATGTCGCCCCGCGTCGCGCGCGAACGTGTCGACGCGATCGAGATCGCGGCCGTCGAGCGGCTCGCCGAACCAGACGATGTGCGGGCGGATCAGCCCGCCGCACGTGCCGCACACCGGCACCTGCTTGTCGCGATAGACCTGGCGATCTTCGAACGGCGCGCGATCGCACGACGAGCAGCGCGACGTCATGAGGTTGCCGTGCAGCTCGATCATCCGCTGCGATCCGGCCGCCGCGTGCAGGCCGTCGACGTTCTGGGTCGCGAGCAGGAAGCGATCGCCGAGCCTTGCTTCCAACGCGGCGATCGCGCGATGCGCGGCGTTCGGCACGATGCCGTCGAGCCCTGCGCGGCGCTGCGAGTAGAAGCGCCAGACGAGGATCGGATCGCGCGCGAACGCGTGCGGCGACGCGACGTCCTCGAAACGATTGCCTTCCCACAGCCCGCCCGCGTCGCGTAACGTCGGCACGCCGCTCTCGGCGGAGACGCCGGCGCCCGTCAGCACGAGCACGCGCGTGTCTTGATCGATCGGGATCCGCATGACACGGTCTTAGTGTCATGCGCACACGAACATGTCAAGCGCGATCAGTGCGGCGTGCCGTACGGGTCGGCGAACGCGCGCGAGCTGCCGCCGATCGAGATGACGCCGCTGACGTCGCTGCGATCGAGCGCGCCGGCGCCGACCTCCGCCGACACGAACCAGCGCGGCGACAGCCACACGACGCCGCGCAGGCGGCCCTCGACGAGCGGGCGCACGATCGTCTCGGTCGTCTCCTGGTTGGTCATGCCGTCGGCGAACGCCTGGATCTGCGACGAATAGGTGCGCAGGCCCAACGCGACCTCGGCGTCGAGCTCGAGCCGATCGCTGCGCGTGCGCGCGCCGATGACGCCGGCGCCGCCGATCATCGTCGTGTTCGAGATCGCGAACGCGGCGGGCCCGCTCATCCGTCCGTCGACCTCGAGGTTCGAGCGCGTCAGCGCGCCGATCTGCAGCTCGGCGCCGCTGTAGACGCGATCCGACGCGGCGAGCAGCGCGCGCAGATCGAGCGCGACGCCCGCGCTGTCGCCGGCCGACGACTCGCCGCTGGTCAGGTTGTATCCGTAGGTCTGATCGAAGTCGACCGTGCCCGCGCGCGCGATCGACGGGCCGCGGAACTGACGCGCGAGGAAGCCGGCCTCCCACGTGACCGTCGGCAGCGTGCCGTCGTCGATCGAGGGACCGCTCGGCGAGCTGCTGCCGTAGTAGCCGGGCTCGGACCGGTAGTCGTTCGATTGATCGTAGTAGCCGGTGCCGCCGCTGTCGTTGTCGCGGTGATCGCGCGTCTCGCCGCCGTGGCCGAGATCGTTGCCGCCGCCACCACCGCCGCCGCCCGAGTCGCGGTGATCGCGATCGCCGCCGTTGTCATCGCCGCCGCGGTGATCGTGGGTCTCGCCGCCGCCGGCGTGCCCACCGGCGAACGCGGTCACGGGATAGAGGGCCACCACCGACGCCAGGACGAGCCGCTTCATGGAACGCCTTGAATGCAAACGTACGACCACGCGTCTCATGATTCGACGCATGTCGATCCGCGCGCTTGTGCCGCGCAGCGGGACCGCGGTGTATTCGCGGCGCCACACCACCGGCGCGCCAGCGGCACGTCGCGCTTAACACTTCTTCGCTATCCTTGGGGATGCGCCCCTCCCTCGCGCTGCGCGTCCTCGCCTGGCTGCCGCTCCTGTCCTTCGCCGCGCTGATCGTGGTCGTCACGATCTTCTCGCCGTCGGGGGTGAGCGGCGGCGATTACACGCTCGGCAGCCTCGAGGCCGCCGAGCACGGACGCTTCACGTGGCCCGCGATCGGGGTCTTGATCGTCGACGTGTGCTGGCTGGTCAGCATCGTCGCGTTCACCGCGCACCTCGCGCGCCGCAAGATGCGGAACAAGGTGCGCTGGTTCCTCGCGATGGTGTTCGTGCCGCCGATCGCGCTGCCGCTCTACCTGCGCGCGAGCTGATCGCGGATCTCGGTCAACAAGACGACCTCCGCCGACGGCGCCGGCTTCTCCTCGGGCGGCAGCGGCTTCTTCATCGCGCGATTGATCATCGACACGATCACGAACAGCACCGCCGCGATCGCGAGGAAGTCGATCGCCGCCGCGATCACGAGCCCGAGCCGCACGCCGCCCGGCGCCCACGCCTCGTACGATCCGCCCGGCAGCGCCTTGCCGAGGAGCGGCATGATGATGCCGTCGACGATCGCGCTGACGATCTTCGTGAACGCCGCGCCGATCACCACCGCGACTGCGAGATCGATGACGTTGCCCTTGAACGCGAACGCCTTGAAGTCCTTGATCACCGACATCCAGGAGCGTACCGCTCCTATTTGCGTCGGCGATCCGTCTCGCGCGGCTTCGGCGGCAGCCCCGTGTGCTGCGTGAGCGCGGTGCCCTTTCTCGGGCCGCGGCGACCTTCCGCGCGCACGCCGGTGCCGACCGGTTGCCAGCGCGGCACGAGGTGATGCTTGCCGTTGCCGATCAAGTCGCTGCGGCCCATGCGCTCGAGCGCCTCGCGCAGGATCGGCCAGTTCTCCGGATCGTGGTAGCGCAAGAACGCCTTGTGCAGCCGCCGTTGCCCGAGCGACTTCACGACGTGCACGCGCTCCTTCGCCTTGATCGACTTCAGCGGGTTGAGCCCCGTGTGATACATCGCGGTCGCGCTCGCCATCGGCGACGGCAAGAACGCCTGCACCTGATCGGGACGGAAGCCGTTCTTCTTGAGCCACAGCGCGAGCGCGAGCATGTCCTCGTCGGTCGTGCCCGGGTGTGCGGCGATGAAGTACGGGATCAGGTACTGCTCCTTGCCCGCCTCCGCGCTGTAGCGATCGAACAGCTCCTTGAAGCGATCGTACGCGCCGATGCCCGGCTTCATCATGTGCGTGAGCGGGCCGTCTTCGGTGTGCTCGGGCGCGATCTTCAAGTAGCCGCCGGTGTGGTGCTGCGCGAGCTCCTTGATCCACGCCGGCGACTTCACGGCGAGGTCGTAGCGCACGCCGCTCGCGATCAAGACCTTCTTCACGCCCTTGATCGATCGCGCCTTCTTGTAGAGCGCGACCAGCGGATCGTGGTTGGTGCCGAGGTTGTCGCAGACGTCGGGATAGACGCAGCTCGGCTTGCGGCACGCCGCTTCGATCTCGCGGCTCTTGCACGCCATGCGGTACATGTTCGCCGTCGGGCCGCCGAGGTCGCTGATGATCCCGTGGAAGCCCGGCGTCGCGTCGCGGATGCGCTCGATCTCGCGGAGGATCGATCCTTCGCTGCGGCTCTGGATGACGCGGCCTTCGTGCTCGGTGATCGAGCAGAAGCTGCAGCCGCCGAAGCAGCCGCGCAGGATCGT
>DATJIA010000226.1:0-32091 GCA_035493675.1 Kofleriaceae bacterium
GCAACGTCTCGCGCGTCACGCGCGAAGGATACCGCGAGCGCCGCGCGCGGCGCTCAGAACGTGATCGAGCCGCTCGTCTGTCGCACCAACGCCGCCGATTCCACGCTCGCCGCCGCGCCGTCGACCGTGAACGCGCCCGACGTCGTCGCCGCGCGCGACTGCGCCCACTGCACGGAGATCGACGAGCCATCCTCGAACACGCCGCCTTGCTTCGTGATCGCGCCGGTGCCGGCCCAGCTCAGATCGAGCTCGAGCGTGACGTCGGCGCCGCCCGAGTACGACGGCGCGAGCAGCGTGCCGGTGAAGCGCGCGCCGCCGAGGCCGTCGACCGCGAAGTCGCCCGTCGCGTAGCCGGCGAAGCCGTTGCCGAACGTGCCGCCGCAGAGGTCCTCTTGCGAGCCGACCGCGTACACGCCGTCGGCGAGCTCGCTGCCCTTGGTCGCCTTCAAGACGACCAGCTCGCCGACCGTGTGCGTGCAGCCGTCGGCGGACAACGCCTCGTACTCGGCGATCGCGCCGCCGCCCGAGACGACCGCGATCGAAGGCGCCGCCTCCGCCCGCGCGCCGAGAGAGACGAGACCGAGACCGACGACACCCATGGCCATTCGCATAGACGGATGAGCCTATCACCGCGCGCGCGACGCCAAGAGCCGTTTTCGCCGCCGCGCGATCGAGACGCGGTTGATCGTGTGCGCCGCTGCCATGATCACGAGCCCGACCAGCGCGAGCACGATCGACCGCGCGCGCGCGAGCATCGTCACGAACACGCCGTGCGCGCCCGACGCGCCGAGCACGTCGTACAGCGCGTAGTTCGAGCCGTCGGCGATGCCGAGGCCGAGCGGCACCGCGTTCGCGACCCAGCCGATCAGGATCCCGCACGAGAACACGCCGATCAGCACGGTCGGCGTGATCGGCACGCCGATCGCGTAGAGCACGACGCCGGTCGCGAGCCAACCGTTGACGCGCGAGACGCCCATCCACACGAAGCCGACGTGCGTGCCCGCGCTGCGATCGACGTGCAGCTCGCGCAGGTGCGCGTCGACGTCTGCGAGCTTCGCCTTGAGCGATGCGGCGCGCGCGCGCGACAAGATGCGGAGGCGCGCGGCGCCGTCCATCACCGTGCCGAGCGCGCCGCGGTGCACGAGCACGCCGAGCCCGACGACGATCGGCGCCAAGAGCGCGAGCCCGACCCACACCACGATCGCGAGGTCGCGCGGCAGGTCGACCATCAAGAGCGTCAGCGGCACGCCGACCAAGACGATCGCGACCGACAGATAGAAGCCGGCGAGATCGAACAAGACGATCGCCGACACCGCGCGCGCCCGCGGCGCGTGGCCGACGAGCATCGTCACCTTGGTCGCCTCGCCGAGCGCGCCGCCCGGCGTGACGAGGTTGATCGCGCGACCGCTCGCGTTCGCCGCGAAGACGCGCCAGTACGACACCATGCGCGCCTCGGGGCGCATGAACGCGTGGATCGCGGCGGCGTCGATCGCGAGCCCGATCAGATCGAGCCCGACCACGAGCGGGAACCACACGCCGGCGTCGCGGAAGACCTCCTTCGCCGCGTCCCAGCCGAGCGAGTGCATCATCCACGCGAGCAGCGGGATCGACACGACCACCATCGCCACGTTCCAGACGTGGCTCGGCAGGTGCCGCTCGTGGGCTTCGCTCACGCGCGCGATCGTAACGCGCGGCGCGTCAGCGCGAGCGTCGATCCCGCCGCGATCGCGAGGCCGAACATCACGCCGGCGATCGGCCGCGGCGTGCCGTCGGCGAGCGCGGTGACCAGCGACGACGCGCCCGCCGCGACCGCGAACTGCAAGGCGCCCATCCACGCCGCCGCGTTGCCGGCGCGCGCGCCCTGGTGCTCGAGCGCGATCGCGATCGCGTTGGGCATGATGAAGCCGAGGCTCGACACGAACGCGAAGTACGCGATCGCCGTCGGCGCGAGCGGCGCGCTCGTGATCGCCAGGATCACGAGCGTCGCGGCGGCGGTCGCGAGCGCGGCGAGCCCGCGCGTGAGCAAGACGGAAGGCGCGTGATCGTGCGTGAAGCGCGCGTTCAGCTGCGAGCAGCCGACGTAGCCGGCCGCGTTCGCGCCGAAGTACCAGCCGAAGTGCCCGGGCGTGACGTGATGGATCGTGATGAAGACGATCGGCGCGCCCGTGATGTACGCGAACATGCCGGCCTGCGCGAGCGACACGACCAGCGCGTGCCCGACGTAGCTGCGATCGGCGACGATCGCGCGCAAGGTCGCGAGCGGGTGCGACCTCGGCAGGTCGCGCGGCGCGGTCTCGGGCAACGCGATCGACGTGACGATCATCGCCGCGATCGCGAACGCGACCAGGACGACGAAGATCGATCGCCAGCCGAACACGCCCAGCATCGCGCCGCCGGCGAGGGGCGCGACCATCGGCGCGACGCCCATCACCAGCACGAGGCGCGAGTTCATGCGCGCCGCGTCGGCGCCGCGCGGATACAGATCGCGCACGACCGCGCGCGAGGTCACCGCGCAGGTCGCGCCGCCGAGCGCCTGCACGCCGCGGGCGACGATCAAGAGCTCGAGCCGCGGCGCGAGCGCGGCGGCCGCCGAGCCGGCCGTGAACAGGATCAACCCGATCCGCAAGGGCCCGACCCGCCCGACCCGATCGGTGATCGGCCCGACGACGAGCTGCCCGAGCGAGAGCCCCGCGAAGTAGACCGCGAGCGTCACGCCGACGTCGCTCTCGCTGACCGCGAGGTCGCGCGCGATCGCGGGGAACGCCGGCAGGTAGAAGTCGATCGCGAGCGGCCCGAACGCCGACAGCATGCCGAGCACGAGCACCATCGTCACGTCGCGCGGCCGGCTCACCGACGCAGCATACGGTAAGGTGCCGCATGCGCTCGCTCGTGATCCTGATGCTGCTCGGCAACGTCGTGTCGGCCGACGTCGGCTCACCGTCGACGTGGCCGTCGTGGAAGGACGCCAAGCTCGGCATCGCGCTCAAGCGGCCCGCCGCCGCCAAGGTCGTCTCGTCGAAGGGCACGATCACGATCAGCGGCGCCGAGCTCGCGACCGTGACGATCACGGTCGCGCCGTCGGACGATCGCGGGACGAACAAGAACGGCGGCGTCAGCGGGACGCACGTCGAGTACACGATCGACGCGCCCAAGCGCCACGCGACCTGCACCGCCGACTCCGACGACAAGGACAAGGCCGACGTCGCGTCGTACATCTGCGACTCGATCGCGCTCACGCCCGGCGCGAAGCACCCGCACGTCGAGCTGCAGATCGAGAGCGACGGCCTCGCCGACGGCGCGGCGTTCGAGAAGTCTGTCCGCGCCAAGCAGGGCGCGCTCGACGCGTGCTGGAAGAAGGCGCTCGCCAAGGACAAGGAGCTGCCGGAAGGATCGGTCTCGCTCGATCGCACGTACGATCACGGCAAGCCCGCGCAGTCGAACCAGCACCTCGAGAACTTCTTCGATCACGACGCCAAGGCGCTCGGTGCCTGCGTCTTCGCGATCCTCGCCAAGCTGCCCGCGAAGACCGCCGCCGACGCCGCGACGACCAAGATCGAGGTGATCGGCCAGTACTATTGAGCGCCGCAGTTGGGCAGGCCGTAGATCGTGCGCTCGTGCATGCGGTCGTCGTCGTAGCGGAGCGTCAGCGGTGGATCGGTGAGATAGACGCGGCCGCCCTGCCAGCTCCAGTCGGATTGGCCGACGTAGGTGCCGTCGCCGCCCAAGGCGCGATCGATCGCGGCGCCGGCCGCTTCGCGTGACACCGCCGGATCGTCGGTCGAGATCTCGATCGCGCGGCCCCAGGCATCGAACCGCAAGAGCGTCGCGCCGCAGCGGATGACCTCGCCCACCGGCGCCGCGCATTGCTTCGCGATCGCCGCAGCGTTTGCGCCGATCGTGAAG
This sequence comes from Kofleriaceae bacterium, assembly GCA_035493675.1. Classification (GTDB taxonomy): domain Bacteria; phylum Myxococcota_A; class Polyangia; order Haliangiales; family Haliangiaceae; genus JAIOQA01. The sequence continues at coordinate 3,904 of DATJIA010000226.1, forward strand.
CCGGCGAGCGAAATCGGTGGGAGCTCGACCTGTTGCGCGGGAGTCGTCTCGTGGTCGCCGGGCATCGAACAGTGCCGCGTCTCGTGACACCCCGCGACAAGCAAGAGGAGAAGCACCCGCATTCGACGACGATATGCGGGAGCGAGCGTGAGAAAGCTTGCGTATACTCGACGAGTGGACGCACTGCCGTTCACTACGCTCGCAGACGGTCGGTTCCAGGTCACGCGCCTCGTGGGGGAGGGCGGGATGGGCGTCGTCTATGAGGCGTTCGATCGCGAGCAGCGCGCGCCCATCGCGCTGAAGATGATGCGCAGCTCGTCGGGCGAATCGACGCTGCGCTTGAAGACCGAGTTCCGATCGCTGCGCGACCTGCGGCACCCCGGGCTCGTGCGCCTGGGCGAGCTGTTCGTGGAGCGGAGCGGGTGCTTCTTCACGATGGAGCTGGTCGAGGGCGTCGATCTGCTCGAGCACGTCTGGAACCATCGCGCGTGGCCGCGCAAGTCGCGGTCGAAGACGACCGTCACGACCAAGCGCCCGACCGGCCCGAGCGAGCGCACGGTCTGGGACGCCGACACGCTGCGCCTCGAGGTCCTCTTCGACGAGCCGAAGCTGCGCGCGGCCCTGCGCCAGGTCGCCGAGGCGCTCGTCGCGCTGCACGCCGCGGGCAAGGTCCATCGCGACGTCAAGCCGAACAACGTGCTGGTCACGCCGCAGGGGCGCGCGGTGCTGCTCGACTTCGGCTTGGCCGTCGATCACGGCGACGCGATCGCGCAGGGCCTGATCGAAGGGACGATCGAGTACATGGCGCCCGAGCAAGCGGCGGGCGCGCCGGCGCAGGCGCCCGCCGATCTCTACGCGGTCGGCGCGGTCCTCTACGAAGCGCTGACGGGCCGGCCGCCGTTCACCGGCGATCCGCTCGAGATCATCACGAACAAGCGCACGTTCGATCCGCTCGCGCCGAGCCTGATGTTCGCGGGCACGCCGCCGGATCTCGAGGAGCTGTGCATGAAGCTCCTCGCGCGCGATCCCGCGGCGCGTCCGAGCGCGGGCGTGCTCGCGAGCGCGCTCGGCGACGGCACGCAGACGATCACGCAGCGCTTCGGCAAGGTCGACCCCGCGCCCGAGACGATCTTCGTCGGGCGCACCGCCGAGCTCGCGGCGCTCCACCAAGCCTTCGACGACGCGCGCGATCGTCCGATCGCGGTGCTCGTCAGCGGCGAGTCGGGGCTCGGCAAGAGCGCGCTGATGCGCCAGTTCGCGCAAGAGGTCCGCGCCAGGGAAGACGCGCTGGTCTTCAGCGGCCGCTGCCACGCGCACGAGAGCATCCCGTTCCGCGCGTTCGACGGCGTCGCCGACGCGCTGTCGCGCTACCTCCTCGCGCTCCCGCCGCAGGAGCGCAACGAGCTCTTGCCGTCGGACACGCAGGGCCTCGCCCGCTTGTTCCGCGTGTTCGAGCGCCTGTCGCCGCCCGATCACGGCTCGTCATTCGGCGGGCCGGGGAGCGGCCCCCCGAACGGATCGGCGACACGGGGCGGCGCCGACGTGCGCGCGCGCCGGCGCCGCGCGTTCGCCGCCTTGCACGAGCTGCTGTCGAACCTCGCCGAGCGCGGCCCGCTCGCGCTCGTGATCGACGATCTGCAGTGGTTCGACTCCGACAGCCAGCTCTTGTTCGAGGGCGTGCTCGGGCAAGCGCCGCCGCCGCTGCTCCTGGTCGGCATGGTGCGGCCGGTGCGCCGTCCCGTCGAGGCGCTGCGCGCGGGCATCCTGTCGCTCGGCGTCGAGCTGCGCGAGCTGACCTTGCCGCGGTTGTCGGAGACCGAGTGCGCCGAGCTCGCGCGCGATCTCTTGCCCGGCGGCGATCCGCAGACGGCGGCGCGGATCGCGGCCGCGTGCCGCGGCAGCCCGCTCTTCCTCGAGCAGATGATCGCGTCGGTCGGCAGCGGCAACGACGTCGCCGGCACCCTCGAGGAGGTCGTGTGGGGGCGGCTCGGCCTGCTCGATCCGAACGTGCGCGCGGTGCTCGATCTCGTGTGCGTCGCCGACGTCGCGGTCGATCGCGCGACGATCGCGCGCGCGGCCGGCGTGCAGCGCACCGAGCTCGCGACCGCGGTGAGCCAGCTCGAGGAGCTGCGCCTGGTCCGCACGACCGGCGCGCGCCGTCAGGATCTGATCGAGCCCTATCACGATCAGGTGCGGCAGGCGACGCGCGCGCGGCTCACCCCCGAGCAGCTGATGCGCCGCCATCGCCTGCTCGCCGAGGTGCTCGAGAAGCGCAGCGCGCCGCCGTGGCTGGTCTTCCACCACTGGCTGCTCGCCGGCGATCCCGAGCGCGCGGTGCCGCACGCGATCGAGGCCGCGGTCGGATCGCAGCACGAGCTCGCCGCGCGTCGCGTCGCGAAGCTGTGCGAGACCGCGCTCGATCTGTTGCCGCCCGATCATCCGGCGCGCCGGCATCTCTGCCGCGCGCTCGCGGTCGCGCTGACCAACGCGGGCCGCGGCGTCGACGCGGCCGCGTGGTACCTCGACGCCGCCGCGATGGCCGAGGGCAACGAGGCGCTCGAGCTCAGGCGCCTCGCCGGCGATCATCTGTTGCGCAGCGGGAGGTTGGACGAAGGCCTGCCCGTCCTGCGCGAGGTGCTCGCCGAGGTCGGCGTGAAGCTGCCGGAGACGCCGCGGCAGGCGCTGACCTCGCTCGTGTGGCGCCGCGCGAAGCTCAAGCTCCGGTCCATTCGCAAGACCACGCACGACGACGATCGTGCGCGCGTGCGCTGCGACGTCTGCCTGTCGACCGGCACGACGCTCGCGGTGGTCGACACGATCGCGGGCGCGAGCCTGCACGCGCAGGCGATGCTCGACGCGCTCGCGATCGGCGATCCGGTGCGCCTCGCCCACGCGCTCGCGATGGAGATCGGGTACTCCGCGATCGACGGCACGCGCGCCGCCGCGCGCACGCAGAAGATCGTCGCCGACGCCGAGCGCGCCGCCGACGCCGCGGGCACGCCGCTCGCGCGCGCGATGGTCGCGTGGATGCGCGGCATGGTCGCGTTCCTCGACGGGCGCTACCGCCTGGCGCAGTCGCTGCTCGACGGCGCGGCGCGCTCGTTCGCCGAGACCTGTCCCGGTCACGTGTGGGAGCAATCGCAGGCGGAGCTGTTCGCCGCGTGGTCGGTCTCGCACCTGGGCGAGCTGAAGGATCTCGCGAACCGCATCGCCGAGATCGAGCGCGTCGCGCGCTGGCACGACGACCGCTACACCGCGACGCTCGCGTGCGCGGGCAACAGCATCCTGCCGCCGCTCGCCGCCGATCGGCCGCTCGCCGCGCGCGAGCGCATCGACACCGCGATGAAGACCTGGGGCCAGGACGGCTTCCAGATCCAGCACGTGCTCGCGTTCTCGGGCCACATCGAGATCGATCTCTACGCCGGCGATCGCGAGGACGCGTGGAAGCGCGTGATCGCGACCTGGCCCTTGCTCGAGCGCTCGCTCCAGCTGCGGATCCAGCACGTGCGCGTGTTCGCGCTCGACATCCGCGCGCGCGCCGCGATCGTCGCCGGCGGCCGGCTGGTCGACGAGGCCGACGCCGCCGCCAAGAAGCTCGCCAAGGAGGGCAGCCCGTGGGCGTCGGGGTTCGGCCTCGCGCGCGCGGCCGCCGTCAGCGCGGCGCGCGGCCAGAGCCGCGAAGCGCTCGAGACCTTGCACGCGGCCGAGCGCGCGCTGTCGGAGTGCGAGCTCGCGCTGCACGCGTCGAGCGCGCGCCTGCGCATCGCCTCCCTCGAGGGCAACGGCCCGATCGAGCGCAGCGCCGCGTGGCGGGAGTTGGCCTCGCAGGGCATCGTGAAGCCCGACCGCTGGATGCAGATGTTCACGCCCTGGCCCTCGCTCCGGTGATTCCCCCCGCCCGGAACCGGCCCCGCGAAAGGAAAGCCTAAGCCGGTTGCCGACCGTGGCCTTGCGTGGTACCAAGACCCCCTTGGCCGTACGCCGGTTTACGGGGCGTGCGCATCACTGATCGAGGAAACACCATGGGTAACCGGCTCTACGTTGGCAATCTGAACTTCAACACCACGGGCGACACCGTTCGCGAGCTCTTCTCCGGGCTCGGTACCGTTACGGACGTCCACATGGTCATGGACCGCGACACCGGCCGCCCGCGCGGCTTCGCGTTCGTGACGATGAGCACCGACGCCGAGGCGCAAAAGGCGATCTCGGAGCTCAATGGCAAGAACGTCGACGGTCGTCCGCTCCGCGTCAACGAGGCGGAAGAGCGTCCGCAGCGCGGCGGCGGCGGCGGTGGCCGCGGCGGCGGCGGCGGCGGTCGCGGTCGTTACTAACGACTGATTCGCTCACCCTGACGTAACCCACGCGGCGCCGCGGCGGTCCACGGATCGCGCGGCCCGCGGGCTATCCTCCTCTTGATCGTCCGATTCATCGGCACGATCGGGGAGGACAGCATGCGTACTGTGATCGTAGCGCTCGCGCTCGCGGTCTCGATGCCGGCGCGCGCCGAGGTGCTCGCCGACGGCAGCTACGCGCCGACCGGAAACGGGGCGATCGACGCCGCGTTGGTCGTCGTCAACGCGATGAACAAGGAGATCAAGGACCAGCAGGATCTCCAGCAGGTCTTCATCAACCGCGCGAAGCTCGAGAAGTCCCTCGACGCGCGCATGGATCAGCTCCGCGCCAACGCGAAGAAGATCCACGAGCTCCGCGCGCAGGCGCTGACCGAGGCGGACAAGCTGCGCAAGGGCAAGGCCGAGCGCCTGCGCGAGGCCGGCGGCGACAAGGCGAAGGAAGCCGACCTCGAGAAGGCCGCGGCGGATCGCGAGGCGGAGCTGAAGAAGGCCGCCGACAAGCTGAACGCCGCCGAGAAGACGCTGAAAGAAGCGGCCGGCTTCGGCGACACCATGCGCAAGACGCTCCACCAGCTCGGCTCGCGCCGCGACGACAAGCAGGCGCTCGCCGACTGGGAAGGCGGGCTCCGCCACAACTTCTCGACGGCGCAGCAGAAGGCGCAGGCCAAGCTCGATCAGTTCGGATCGCTCGTCTCCGAGGCCGCCGCGATCATCCAGAAGGGCTCGGGGCTCGACACCTCGCACGAGACCTACGGCAACTTCCAGGCGCGCGTGAAGTCGAACACCGGCAAGAAGATCGAGCTGTGGATCGACGGCCAGAAGATCACCGGCAACGAGCCGGTGCGGCTCGAGGGCAACGAGCTCGAGCTGCGCGCGGTGCTGGTCGACGCGCGCCGCAAGCAGTCGCGCGAGATCAAGACGCAGCACGTGACGGTGACGGTCGCGAACGACTACGAGCTCGCGTACGAGCTCGGCACGCGCAAGTCCGACTGGAAGGTGACGAAGGAGGAGTACACCTGGAAGGATCCCGACACGCGGACCGGCGCGAAGCTGATGGTCAAGCGCGAGACGTCGGGAAACAACGCAAAGGACGACACGCTCGTCATCACGTTCAGCGGTGACACCGCGAGCGAGACGATCAAGGGATCCGTCGACGGCGACATCGCGTGGAAGAACGGCGCGACCGAGGAGACCGACAGCGAGAGCGCGGGGTTCGAGATCGCGATCGAGCCCGCGAAGTAGCGTCGGTGACACGTCGGTGAGTAGACAGGTGTCCCACGTTGATCCGCCGCGCGCGTGATCGCACAATCGATCTGATGTGGTGGATCTGGGCCCGCGTCGTCGCGGCTAGCGCGATGACGACGCCAGCCGGCGCGGGGGCGCGCGGCGCCGAGGCGGTCGTGGGCCCGTCGATGGCGGCGAAGGCGGTCGCGGCGGATCTCGCGGCGACCCCGCACGGCGAGCACGCGCCGACGCGCACGAACGCCGATCCGCCGCCGCCGCCGCCCGGCCCGACCGTCATGCTGTACGACGAAGATCTGCTGAGCGCGCTCGACAAGAAGCAGCCCAACTTCCTGCGCTGCTTCCGCATCGCGCAGCGGGACGATCTCATGTTGGTGACGGCGCACGTCGCGCTGCACGTCGAGGTCTCGCCGACCGGCGCGGTCGACGTCGCGACCACCGACGGTGGGCCGCCGAAGCTCGACGCGTGCATCGAGGGCGTCGCGAAGCGGATGACGTTCGATCCGCCGCGGCAGCGCGTCGGCGCGAGCCTCAACCTGTTCTTCCAATAGCCTCGAGATCGGCGGGCGTGTCGAGGTCGATCGCGCCGTCGGGCCAGTCGATCGCGAGCGGGTGCAGCGCGGCGAGGACGCGGCGCGCGCCGAGATCGCCGCGGAGGCGATCGAGCAGCGCGAACGTGCGCCGCGGGAAGCGGGCAGGGATGCCGACGACGCCGGCGTAGCGCGAGGCGACGACCGCGTCTTCGGGCGCCGCGTCGCGGAGGCGCGCGAGGTGCGCGCGATCGAGCCGCGGCTGATCGCACGGGCAGAGGATCGCGGCGTCGGCCTCGATCTCGCGGCCCCAGCGCAGGCCCGCGCGGATCGACGACGCCATGCCCTCGCGCCACGCGCCGTTCCAGACCAGCGTGACGTCGAGATCGTCGAGCGCGGGCGCGACCAGCCCGGCGTTCGCGCCGATCACGACCGCGACGCGATCACACGCGGCGCGCGCTTCGATCGCGATCCGGCGCACGAGCGGCGGCGTGCCGATCAGCTGCTTGGGACGGCCGAGCCGTCGTGACGCGCCGGCGGCGAGGATCACGATGTTCATCGCACGATCCCCACCGTCCGCGGGTGGATCGGGCCCGCGTGGGCCGAGAGCGGGCGGGTCTCGGCGCCGGCGAGGAACGCGTGGATCTCGGCGACGATCGAGAGCGCGATCGCGGCCGGCGTCTCGGCGCCGAGCGCGAGCCCGACCGGCGCGTGCACGCGCGGGTCATCGAAGACGTCGGCGGCGAGCCGCTCGGTGCGGCGGCGCGGGCCGAGCACGCCGATGTACGCGGCGCCGGTCGCGCGCGCGACCGCGAGCGCGGCGCGATCGCGATCGAGGTCGTGGCTCATGATCACGCACGCGGCGCGGGCGGATCGATCGATCGCCGCGCGCACGACCTCGGGCGGGCCGACGACGAGCTGGTCGGCGTGCGCGAACCGATCGCGCAGGCCCGGGCGCGCGTGCGGCGCGAGCACGATCGTCTCCCAGCCGAGCGCGCGCGCGGCGGCGACCACCGGCACCGCGTCGTGGCCGCTGCCGAGGACGAACAGGCACGGCGGCGGCGCGGTCACCTCGATCGCGACCGTGCGCGCGGGCGCGTGCTGGCGCGTGCACGACACCTCGGCGCCCTGCAGATCGGCGAGCATCGTCTCGGCGAAGGCGTCGTCGGGGAACGCGTCGCGCAAGAGCTCGTCGCCGATCATCGCGACCCGCGCGCCGACCGGCGCGGCGATCGGATCGTCGGTGGCGATGATCGTCGCGATCTTCGCGCGCGCTTGCGCTCGCCACGCGCGCGCGTGGAGCTCGAGCGGATCGAGGTGCGCGCCGGCGCGCTCGAACAGGACGTCGACGACGCCGTCGCAGCCGAGCCCGAAGGCGGCGCGCTCGTCGTCGTCTTCGGTGACGCGCGCGTCGTAGCTCACGACCACCGGCCCGCGCTCGGTGCGCCACCAGCCGCGGGTGATCGCGTCGCCCTCGAGGCAGCCGCCCGACACCGAGCCGGCGATCCAGCGATCGCGTCCGATCAACATGCGCGCGCCCGGCCGCCGATACGCGGAGCCCGCGACCTCGACGACGGTCGCGATCACGTACGGCTCGCCGGTCGCGCGCAGCCGCACGGCGGCCTCGACGACATCGCGTTCGATCATAGGAGCTTGTCCAGCGTGATCGGCAGGTCGCGCACGCGCGTGCCGGTCGCGTGGAAGATCGCGTTCGCGATCGCCGCCGGCATCCCGGTGATCCCGATCTCGCCGATGCCCTTGGCGCCGAGCTCGTTGACGTGCGGGTCGTCTTCTTCGACGAAGATCACGTCGAGGTCGGGCACGTCGCCGCTCACCGGCACGTGGTAGTCGGCGAGGTCGCGCGTGACGACGCGGCCGTTGCGCGGATCGCGCACCGTGTGCTCGAAGAGCGCCATGCCGATGCCCCACACCATGCCGCCGATCAGCTGACTGCGCGCGGTCTTCGCGTTCAAGATGCGCCCGCACCCGAACGCGCCGACCGCGCGCGCGATCCGGATCTCGCCGAGCTCGGGATCGACGCGCACCTCGACGAAGTCGGCGCCGAAGGCGTGGGTCGAGAGCTGCTCGCGATCCGGCCGCGGCTCCGCGCGCACCTGCGCGCTGATCTCGCGCTGCCCGCTGCGCGCGACGATCGACGCCAGCGGTTCGCGCCGCAGGTGGTGCTCGCGCCCGACCAGCGCGCCGTCTTGCACGATCAGATCGCGCGGCGCGATGCCGTAGAGCGGCGACACCGGATCGCCGCTCGCGAGGTTCGCCAGCTTGTCGACGAGCGCCTTGCACGCGGCCTTCACCGCGGAGCCGGTCGACGACGCCGTCATCGATCCGCCGGAGATCGGCGTCTCGGGGAACGACGTGTCGCCGAGCTCGAAGCGCACGGCGTCGACGGGCAGGCCGAGCGCGTCGGCGGCGATCTGCGTCATGATCGTGTACGTGCCGGTGCCGATGTCCTGCGTGCCCGCTTGCACGAGCGCGCGGCCGTCGGGCGTCATGCGCGCGATCGCCGACGACGGCCGCTGCCGCGCCGGATAGGTCGCGGTCGCCATGCCCCAGCCGATCAGCGCGCGGCCGTCGCGCATCGAGCGCGGGCGTGGATCGCGCTTCGCCCAGCCGAACGCCTCCGCGCCGCGCCGGTAGCACTCGCGCAGGCTCTTCGACGAGAACGGCTTGTGCTCGCCGAGATCCAGCTCGGCGTAGTTGCGCAGGCGCAGCTCGAGCGGATCGATCGCGGCGGCGTGCGCGAGCTCGTCCATCGCGCACTCGAGCGCGTAGGTCCCGGTCGATTCGCCGGGCGCGCGCTGGAAGGTCGGCGTCGGGATGTCGAGCCGCACCACGCGGTGCTGCGTGATCACGTTCGGGCACGCGTAGAGCATCCGGGTCTGCACCGCCGACGGCTCGACGAACTCGTCGAAGCGCGAGGTCTCGGAGAAGACCTCGTGGCGGATCGCGGTGAGCGCGCCCTCGCGATCGCACGCGAGCGTGAGCCGCTGCCGCGTCTCCGGGCGATGCCCGACCAGCGAGCACATCTGCGGCCGCGTGATCGCGAGCTTGACGGGACGCCCGAGCATCTTCGCCGCCATCGCGGTGAGCGCGACGTGCGACCACACCGCGCCCTTGCAGCCGAAACCGCCGCCGACGAAGTGATCGATCACGCGCACGTTCGCTTTGGGGAGCTCGAACACCGCGGCGATCCGATCGCGCACGCCGAAGATGCCCTGGGTCGCGTCGTAGAGCGTGAGCTGATCGTCGCCGTGCCAGACCGCGATCGTCGCGTGCGGCTCCATCGGGTGGTGGTTCTCGACGGGCGTCGTGTAGATCGCGTCGACGCGGAGCGCGGCCTCGCGCAGCGCGCGATCGACGTCGCCGCGCGCGGTGTCGGTCTCGCCGGCGGGCCCGGCGGCGTGCGGCTTGTACGCGGTCGCGAGCGCGCCCTCGAGCCCGACGACCGGGCGCTCGGCGCGGAAGCTCGCGTGGACCAGCGACGCCGCGTGCTGCGCGGCCTCGAGCGTCTCGCCGACGCAGACCGCGATCGGTTGATCGTTGTAGAGGAGCGCGTCGTCTTGCAAGAGCTGCAGGACCCGCTCGCCGGGGTTCTTGGCGTCGCGCTGCAGCGCCTTCGGCAGGTGCAGCGCGTCGTGGTGCGTGATCACCGCGATCACGCCGGGCGCGGCGCGCGCCTCGTCGAAGTCGATCGCGCCGAGGCGGCCGAGCGCCTCGCCGGCGGTGACGATCACCGCGTGCGCGACGTGCGCGACCGGCGTGTCGGCCGCGTAGTCGGCGTCGCCGGTCACCTTGCGCCGCGCGTCGACGCGATCGATCGGATCGCCGATGAGCTTCACGGCGCGCCTCCCGATCCGGACGATCCGGTCGCGAGGATCAGCGCGCGCGTGATCGTCCGCTGCGCGAGCGGGACCTTGAAGGCGTTGCCGTTGCGCGCGTGCGCCGGCTGCAACGCGACGTTGGCGGCGCGCGCGAACAGCGCCGGATCGGCCGCGTGCCCGACGAGGATCTGCTCGGCGTCGTGGCTGCGCCACGGCTTGGTCGCGACCCCGCCGAGCGCGATGCGCGCGTCTTTGATCACGGATCCGTCCATGACCAGCGCGACCGCCGCCGACGCCAGCGCGAACGCGAACGACGCGCGATCGCGCACCTTGACGTAGCGCGACGCCTTCGCGAAGCGCGCGCTCGCCGCCGGCAGCTCGACGTGCGTGACCAATTCGCCCGGGGCGAGCACGTGCTCGCGCTCGGGGTGATCGGCGGGCAGCGTGTGGAGCTCGCCGAACGCGATCGCGCGCGCGCCGTTCGGCCCGCGCGTGTGGACGATCGCGTCGAGCGCGGCGAGCGCGACGCACAGATCCGACGGGTGGGTCGCGATGCAGTGCTCGCTGGTGCCGAGCACCGCGTGCGAGCGCTGGTAGCCGGCCTGCGCGGCGCAGCCCGAGCCGGGCACGCGCTTGTTGCACGCGGGCGTGCCCGGATCGCGGAAGTACGGGCAGCGCGTGCGCTGGAGCAGGTTGCCGCCGATCGATGCCATGTTGCGCAGCTGCGGCGACGCGCCGGCGAGCAGCGCGTCGGCGACCAGCGGGAAGCGCTCGCGCACGAGCGCGTGATAGGCGACGTCGGTGTGCTTCGCGAGCGCGCCGATCCGGATCCCGCCGCCGGCGTCCTCGACGTCGGCGAGCGGCAGGCCGTTCACGTCCACGATCCGTCGCGGCTGCATCACGCCCAGGCGCATGAGATCGACGAGGTTGGTGCCGCCGGCGACGAACGCGGCGTCGCCGGCCGACGCGGCGGAGACCGCGCCGTCGGTGTCCGGCGCCCGGACGAAGGTGAAGGGATGCATCAGGCGCCGCCTTTCACGCTGCGGATCGCAGCCACGATGTTCGGGTACGCGCCGCAGCGGCAGAGGTTCCCGCTCATCTGCTCGCGCAGATCGTCGTCGGTGGTCGCGTGCCCTTCGGCGAGCAGGCCGGCCGCGCTCATGATCTGGCCCGGCGTGCAGTAGCCGCACTGGAGCGCGTCGTGCGCGACGAACGCCTGCTGCAGCGGGTGCAGCTGATCGCCGCGCGCGAGGCCCTCGATCGTCGTGACGTCCTGACCGTCGGCGAGCGCGGCGAGGGTCAGGCACGACAGCACGCGGCGCCCGCCGACCAGCACGGTGCACGCGCCGCACTGGCCCATGTCGCAGCCCTTCTTCGTGCCGGTGAGGCCGAGCCGCTCGCGCAGCGTATCGAGCAGCGACGCGCGCGCGTCGAGGCGCAGCGCGCGCGGCTCGCCGTTGACGCGGAGGTTGACGTCGAGCTCGGTCGTCGTCATCGACGGGGGCGGGGGCACGTGCGCTTCCTTCGCTCTCGCGCGCGATCTCGCGCGCGGTTTGCAACCGGGAAACACCGCGAGCGCGAAGCCCGCGACCAAGCACGTCAGCGTCCACTCGCGGCGCGTGTACATCGTGGGCCGCGGCTTCGCGGCGATCGCGGCCCCGGCGGCGGCGAGCGCTTCACCGAGCGTGCCCGCGAGCGAGCCGCCCGCGTCGTACGAGAAGCGAACATGATCGTCGGCGTCGAGCACGAACAGCGCGTCGCGATCACGCGGGACCTCGAGGTGATCCGGATAGACCGCCGCGGTCGTGCGCTCGGCGTCGTCGTCGGGGCGGAACGACCAGGTGCCGCCGTCGGACACGATCGTCAGGGATGCGCCGAGGCCGCGCAGCTCGGCGCGGATCGCGCGCAGCTCGGCGCGATCGGCGTGATCGATCGACCACGCGCGTACGAACGCGAGCACGCGTGGGCTGCCATAGCCGAGCAGGGCGGGCATGCGATTTCGCGAAGCAAGCGGCGCGCCGCGCGTCGCGGACGGGCGGCCCGCGGATCGCGTGCGAGTCGCGGCGATGCGTGGCGTGCGAGTGCGCCCGGTGTGGCGATCTGCTCCGCAAACCCTGTGCTCACCGGCGACAGGCCGTGCGCAACCCGAGCGATCGCGTTCCGGCCCCGCTCTTGCTTTTCCCCGTCGGCATGATGCGCACGAGCCTCGTCTTTCTTCTCGTCGCGGCCTGCGGCGGCGTCGGCGGTAACACTGGTCCCGACGGCGGTGGTCCGCCCGCGTTCACCAACGGCGTGAGCACGCTCGCCGGCTCGATGGATCCCGGCACCGCCGACGGCACGCGCGATCAGGCCCGCTTCTCCAACCCGGTCAACGTCGCGGTCGGCCCCGACGGCAAGATCTACGTCGCGGACTTCGACAACAGCGAGATCCGCGTCGTCGATCGCGAGGGCAACACGTCGACGGTGATCGCGCAGAAGCAGGGCTTCGTGCGTCCGTTCGGCCTCGCGTTCGTCGGCAACACGCTCTACGTGTCGACCGACAACGACGACGCCGGCAACCACAGCCTCATGTCGGGCACGATCTGGCGCATCGACGTGGGCGCGAAGTCGACCAACGTGGTCGTGCGCGGCATCGGCCGCCCGCGCGGGCTCGCGGCGCTGCCCGACGGGCGCCTGATCCTCTCCGACGATCTCCACCAGCTCGTGCGCATCCTCGATCCGAAGACGGGCGCGCTCACCAACCTCGCCGGCGCGTGGGACGTGAAGGGCTACGCCGACGGCACCGGCGCGAACGCGCGCTTCTCGACGCCGTACGGCGTCGCGGTGCGCGGCGACGGCACGATCGTGATCGCGGACTACGAGAACCAGCGCATCCGCACGATCACGCTCGGCGGCGCGGTCGCGACGCTCGCGGGCAACGGCAGCGCGGGCTACGCCGACGGCGCGATGGCGAGCGCGGGCTTCCATCACCCGCAGGGCGTCGCGGTCAACAGCGCGGGCGACATCTACGTCACCGACACCGACAACTTCCGCGTTCGCCGCCTGCAGGGCTCGAACGTCGACACCGTCGCGGGCAACGGCTCGTCGGGCTACCTCGACTCCGACGACAAGCTGTCCGCCCAGTTCTTCGGCCTCGAAGGCATCTCGGTCGCCTCCGACGGCATGGTCTTCGTCGCCGACGGCAACCGAGGCGACCCGCTTCCCTATAATCGCGTACGCCAGATCAAGATGAACTAGTTGGCCTAGGTCCTTCTTCTTCGACTACCGTCGTCCGTCGTCCGTCGTCCGTGTTTCGGATCAGATCCGGAAGACGGAAGACGGAAGACGGACGACGGCTTTCACGGAGGGCAATTGACGTCGGTGCGGAGGATGTCGACGTCGTAGTGGATCATGACCGGCGCGGATTGATCGAGGCGGCGCGCGAAGAGCGAGCCGTAGACGACGGCGCCGCCGGAGACGGCGAGGGCGGCGAGGGGCGCGTAGAGGTTCGCGGCGAGCTGCGAGTCGCCGGACAGCTGGATCGTGCCGGCGCCGCCGACGTAGATGCGGGTGCGGGCCGGGTGATCGGCGCGGCCGAGCGCGAGGGCCGCGTTGGAGACGAGCGTGCCGCCGATCATGAGATCGAGCTCGGCGTCGTCGGTGACCAGCTCGGCGGTGAGGTTGTCGGTCGCGGTAACGTCGCCGTCGACGAGCAGCGCGACGCGGCCGGTGATGCGGAGGGTCAGCGTGCCCTGGCCGTTGATCGGTCCGACGTAGTAGATGCCGCACGGGAGATCGAGCGAGGTGTCGCCGGTGTAGTTGGTGAGGCGGGATGGATCGAGGCCGATCGCGGCGTCGTCGTTCGCGGTCTTGTGCGCGGCGACGAACGCGGCGATGTCGACGAGATCGGAGGCGCCGCACGCGCACGGCGGCGTCACGGTGACCGGCGCGCGCACGGTCTGGCCCGCGGTGATCGCGCCGGTGAGCGTGCGACCGGTCGGCACCGTGAGGGTGCCCGCGACCGACAGCGAGCTGAGATCGATGTTGCCCGCGACCTTCGCGTCGGCGCCGACCGTGACGTTCGCGTTCGATTTGCCGAGATCGCCGGCGATCGCGAGCGCGCCGGCGACGTGGAGATCGGCGAGCAGCGACGCGCCGGCGGCGCCCGCGATCACGAGCGCGCCGCCGACGTCGACGACGTCGGCGGTCTGCAATTCGCCGTCGATGCCGACCGGCGCGGCCTTGCCGCCGGGCTTGTACGGGCCGAACGCGGAGTCGAACGAATCGGTCGTGAGGCGCGTCGAGGTCGCGTAGCCCTCGCACGTGCAGAGCGCGTGCACGAACGTGCGCACCGCGATCGTGCCGCTGCAGACGTTGTCGGGCGCGCCGTCGCCGTCGCCGACGGTGATGCCGTCGCCGACGAGCACGGGCGGTCCGCTGCCCGCGCAATAGCCCGACACGCCGCTGTCGGGCAGGCTTTGCTGCGACGCGACGATGTCGCGCGTGCTGCACGCGCCGAACAGCGCGAGCGCGGATGCCGCCGCGAAGAGGCGCAGCGCCGAGGCCCTGAGCTCGTCGAAGGGTCGAGCCGAGCGCACGCGCGCGCAGCGCGCCGCGCGAGGACGCGGGGTAGCGCCCCGAGCGGCGGCTGGGATCGACGTCACGGAGCGGCGAGCTCCTTGCGCCGCGCGCGCGCGCGATCGGCGAGCGGCGAGTCGGCGTGGTGCGCGAGGAATTCGTCGAGCGCCTTCGCCTCGGCGTCGCGATCGCCGCGGGCCTTCTCGGCCTCGGCGAGGCCCCAGCGCGCGTCTTCGGCGAGCGCGCCGCGCGAATTCATCGCGAGCGCCGCGCGAAAGCGCTCGATCGCGCCGTTCGCGTCGTGCATGTGCTCGAGCCTCAGCTGCCCGTCGGCGACCAGCGCGGTCTGCGCCGCGAACGCGTTCTTCATGCCCGCGACCTGCGCGTACAGGCCATCGGCCTTCGCCCAGTCCTTCGCGGCGCGCGCGGCGTTCGCCTCCGCCAACAGATCCTGCGGCGCAGGCGCCGGCGCCGGCGCGGTCTCGACGTGCGGCGCCGCCGGCGTCTCGACGTGATGATCGCGCTTCGCCGGCGACGTCACCGCGTTCGTCTTCGGCTTCTCCGCCGTCACGATCACCGGCGTGTCGATGATCACGGGATCGTCGTCGGTCGTCGGTCGTCCGTCGTCCGGATCGGAGAGCCTGAGGTCCGAGGTCTGAGGTCTGAGGTCTGCTTCCGGTCGACGGTCGACGGACGACGGACGACGGACGACGATCCACGCGACGATCGCCGCCGTGATCACCAAACCGCCGCCGATCAACGACAGCTTCGCACCACCGCCGCCGCCTCCGCCGCCTCCGCGCGGCGCGAAGCCCGCGCCCGACAACGCCGCCGCTACGATCGCAGCCTCGGCCCCCGCGTCGATCGCGCGCGCCGGTCCGGCGCCCGCGTCGAGCGTGAACATCCGCTCGAGATCCAGGTCAGTCAGTTCAGAGCGCATCGCGGCCTCCCAGCGCTTCGCGCAACGCAGCCTTGCCGAGTCGCAAGCGACTGCGCACCGTCTCGAACGGCGCACCGAGAGTTTCGGCGATCTCGGGCACCGTCATGCCGACCGCGAAGTGCAAGACGAGCGCTTCGCGTTGATCCGGTTGCAAACGATCGAGTGCGGCCGCGAGCTCGCGCCGCTCCGTGTACGCGTCGGTGCGGTTCTCGGTATCGACCGCCATGGCTTCGACCTCCGCGGGCTGCGTCTCGGCGCGGATGCGCTTGATCGTCGAGAAGGTCGTGCGCGCGACGATGCGATCGACCCACGCCTCGAAGCGGCCTTCCCCGCGGAACGATCCCAACCCGCGCAGCACCGCGATGAGAGCTTCCTGCGCGACGTCGTCGGTGCGTGCGTCGCCGCGCAACAAGTAGCGCACGAGGTTGCGCACGCGCGGCACCAGCTCGCGCGCGATCGCCTCCGCCGCGGCGCGATCGCCGGCGGCGGCCGCGGCGATCCGCGGGTCCGGCACGGGGTCGGCGAGCGCAGCCATCAGCATCCTCTATATAGAGGAGCGCGCCCCTCGAACCGGGTCATCACGATCACTACGGTAACCCCGCGACAAGGTTGAGCCCGAACCGCGGTTGGACGATCGCGATCGTTCCGATGGCCCGAACTCCGCTCGCGTCCATCACGTCGAGCTCGGGCGCACCCGCGACCACATCGAGCGCGACGATCGCCTCGATCGCGATCGGCGCGCCGCTCGGCCGCCATCGCCAGCGCAGCGCGGGACCGACGACGATCGCCGGGGTGAACGCGCTCGGCGTCGCGCTGGTGCCGGTCGGCGTGGAGACGGTCGCGCGGTGATAGACGAGCGCGCCGGCCGCCGCCTCGATCGCGAAGCCGTGCGCGAAGCGCCGCTCGATCGCGAGCGACGCCGAGCTGCGCGACAGCTCGACCGTCGCGTCGCCGCGTCGATCGAGCGGCGCGCCGAGCGACAGCTCGAGCCCGTACGCCCACGGTCCGCGCGCGATCGCGGTGCGCTGCGCGAGCGCGTGCGCGCCGGCGTCGGCGCCGCCGTCGAGCGCGACCTGCCAACCAACGCTGGCTTCCAAAGACAGGCGCGGCGGCGGCGCCGGCAGCTCGACGCCGATCGTCCCGCCCATCGCGATCGCGCGCAGCGCGCCGCGCGCCGCGATCGCCGCGGCCTCCGCGACCGCCGACGGATCGTCGGCGGGGATCGATCGCACGAACAAGCGGCGATCGGCGGGCGTCGCGACCGCGACGTCGACGCCGCCGCCGCGCGGCACGAACCACACGATCGCCTTCGCGCCGTTGTCGTCGGCGAGCGCCGTCGCCTGCGCGATCTGCGCCTCCAGCGAGGGCTCGAGCGCGCCGCCGGTGTACGTGACGTCGAGATCGAGATCCGCGAGCTGCCCGCGCAGGCGCGTGATCGCGAGCGGCATGTCGCCCTCGCGCACGACGACGCGCATCGTGTCGGCCGCGGCGGCGCCGCACAGGACCAGCACGATCGCGACCGCGCGTGCGATCACGCGTGCTCCGCCAGCCACGCGACGTTCGCGCGCAGCTCCGCCTGCGATTTCGGCTCGTGCGCGAGCACGAAGAAGTCCTGCTGCGGGAGCTGCGCGGCGTTCACCGCTTTCGGATCGACGGCTTGCCGCGGATCTCGTCCGCCGAAACGGCCGCGAGCCGCGTCGCGTGGATGCCGCCTTCGCTGTGACCCGCGACGAAGATCGCGCCGGGCGGTCCGCCGTTCTTGCCCGAGCCCGCCTTGTCCCAGGGGACCAGTCGCGGTCGGTCGGTCCGCTGCCGGCGAACAGCAGGAGCGCCGGCCATCGCCCCGGCGCCGAAGGGGCCACGACGGTCGCCCGATCGTGGGTTTCCCGACGGTGAGCGCGAGATCACTCGTGACGATCGGCAGATCGGCCTTTGGATCGACGCGGTGATCGTCGCCCGACGCGCGTATCCCACCTCCCTCCTTGCCGCAGGCCGCCATCACGAAGAGGGCGACGATCACGCTCCGCATGCAACGAACCTAACAGAACGCGAAGGAAGCAAGTTTGACTTGCGGATCCGTTCGGTTAGCCTGGGATCGAGGATCCATCTCGATGTCGACGGAGCGGTTCGACCGCACCTTCGTGGCGCTCGGCAGCTTCGCCGCCGTCGTGTGCGGCACGTTGCTGATCCGCGAGCACGGGATCCGCGCGATCACCGATCGCTTCACGCCCGATCCGAACACCGAAGCGGACACCGCGCCGCCGCCGATCGGGGGCCCCAGCTTCGTCCGGGCGCCGGAGCCGCAAGACGAAGCGCTCGACGAAGCGCCGCCGTTGCCGCCGAAGCCGGTCTTTGGCGGTGGATCCGCGGGCGTCAATGTCCCGAAACCGAAGCAGCCGATCGAGGACACCTGCGTCGATCCGCTCGGCGCGACCACCGGCTGCAAGCGCTTCGCGATGGACGGCCTCTACGCCGAGCTCGCCGCGACCGAAGCGGGCACGGCGAAGGTCCCCACCCGCGTCTCGTATTACGGAGACTCCGTGAGCGCGACCGATCAGATTCCGGGACGCGTGCGCCGCCGCCTGCAAGACGTCTTCGGCGACGGCGGCCCCGGCTTCGTGTTCGCCGCGTCGCCACATCGCTTCAACCACAACCTCGCCGTCGATCAGATCGATCGCGGCTGGAACGCCTACGGCGTGTCGACCGTGAACATCGCCGACGGCATGTACGGCCCGGGCGGCTCGACCGCCGAGGCGCACGGCGACGGCACGATCAAGATCACGCCGAAGACGCCGAGCGGGAAGGTCGCGCACGTCGACGTCTATTACCTGTCGCAGCCGAAGGGCGGCACCGCCGACGTGCTCGTCGACGGCCAGGTGAAGACCAGCCTCGACACCGCCGCCGACGACAAGAAGGCCGGCTGGAGCGCGATCGATCTCGACGATGCCGCGCACAAGGTCGAGGTCAAGGTCACCAAGGGCAAGGTCCGCTTGTTCGGGCTCACGCTCGAGCGCGCGCCCGGCGTCGTGGTCGACAACATGGCGATCATCAGCGCGACCGCGAAGAACGAGGGGCTGAACGAGCCCACCCACTGGAAGGAGCAGCTCGCGCATCGCGGCGCCGATCTCGTGATCCTCATGCTCGGCACCAACGAGGCCGAGTGGCTGTCGCCGGGCCAGCGCTCGATGGCGGACTACCAGCAGGTCTGGGAGAGCTTGCTCGCGCCGATCCGCGCCGCGCGTCCGAACGCCGCGTGCCTGGTCGTCTCGCCGCTCGATCAAGCCGAGGTCAAGGACGACGACACGCTCGCGTCGCGTCCCGTGATGCCGCACATGATCGAAGCGCAGCGCCGCGCCGCGAAGGCGCAGGGCTGCGCGTTCTACGACACCTATACGTGGCAGGGCGGCAAGGGCGCCGCGATCAAGTGGAACCGTCGCGGGCTCGTCGGCAGCGACTTCCAACACCTGTCGGAGAAGGGCACGGCGATGGTCGCCGACGGCCTCACCGACGCGATCCTCGCCGGCTACGCGGAGTACAAGAGTCGATGAAGCGCATGAGCCGCCGACAGGGGCAGGGCCGAGGTCCGAAGGACCGAGCCGAGCGGACCGCGCGAAGCGCGGCCGCGAGGACCCGGGGGAGCACCCGGAGGCGGCGATGAAGAAAGATCTTCTCGCACTCACCGTGGGCGCGCTCGGCGCGTCGGCCTTCTGGGTCGGCGCGAGCTGCCGCGCGACCGCGCCGGCGCAAGTCTCGACGATCGTCAGGCCGCCGCCGCCGCCCGCGATCGAGCCGCTCGCGCAGCCATCGCCTCCCGAAGCGCCGCCGTCGACGTACCTCGAGGTCGCGCCCGGCGCGCTCGATCCGTTCTACGCGTCGCTCGATCACGCGGAAGAGAAAGACGCGGGCGCGCGCACCGACTTGCTCTTCTTCGGGGACTCGCACACCGCGGGTGATCAGCTGACCGGCTACCTGCGCCACGAGCTGCAGGAGAAGTACGGCGACGCCGGCCGCGGCTTCGTGCTCGCCGGTCATCCGCCGATCCGTTACTACACGCAGCGCGACATCACGTGCGCGTCGACCGGCCGCTGGAGCGCGGAGCTCGGCGGCAAGCGCCACGCGACCGAGCCGTTCGGCATGGCCGGCGTGCGCGCGCACTCCGACGACAAGAGCGCGGTCGCGTGGGTCGAGCCGTGCGCGACCTGCCAGGTCGATCGCTTCGATATCTACTACCTGAAGACGGCGGCGTCGGGCGCGCTCGGCTGGCGCATCGACGACGGCGCGTGGCAGTCGCTGCCGACGCAGATGTCGGCGCCGGTCGTCGCGACCGCGGGCTCGGGCGCGGGCACGCCGGGCCTGCCGCCGGGCGGCATGGAGGCGGCGACCTTCCCGATCCCGGTCCCCGTCGGTCACCACAAGATCAGCATGCGCCCGTCGGGCGGCGGCCCCGTCGAGCTGTTCGGCGTCGCGATGGAGAAGAGCGACCCGGGCGTGATCGTCGATTCGCTCGGCGTCGTCGGGCGCCGGCTCTCGCACCTCTATCACTGGGACTGGACCGTGATCGGCCCGCAGCTGACCGCGCGCGATCCGGCGCTGGTCGTCCTCCAGTACGGCACCAACGAGGCCGATGATCCGGATCTCGAGCTCGACACGCTCGCGAAGCAGTACGACGAGGTCATCGCGCGCGTGCGCCAGTACGCGCCGCGCGCGTCGATCCTGATCCTCGGTCCGCCCGACATGGGGCGCCGCGAGGCCGGCAAGTCGTGCGATCACATGCCGGCGCAACCTCCGCTCGCCGACGGCACGCCCGCGCCGACCCCGGTCGAGTGCCAGTGGCTGACGCCGCCGGTGCTCGCGCAGATCGTCGACGTCCAGCGCCAGGCCGCGCGCCGCAACGGCGTCGCGTTCTTCGACAGCTTCGGCGCGATGGGCGGCGCCGATTTGATGGACGGTTTCTTCCATCAAGAGCCCGCGTTGGCGTATTCGGATCGCGTGCACTTCACCGACCGAGGATACGAGCGCTGGGGGCAGCTCCTCTTGAACGAGCTGCTCGCCGGCTACGCCGATTGGAAAGAGCGCAACCCCGCCGCGCGTTCGCGGTAGGCGATGCTCTTCTCCGACGGCGACTACCCGCTGTTCCTGACGGCGGTGTTCTTGCTCTATGCGCTGACGCGCATCGGGCGAGGGTGGGGGCTCGCCGCACGCGTCGCGCTGATGACGATCTTCGCGGACGCCGTCTTCGCGCTGATCACGAAGAACCTCGGCACGATCTGGGATCCGATCGGCGGATCGATCCTGCAGCTGACGATCCGTGAGGGTGACGCGTTCCAGTGGGCGCCGGTCTGGCACTACGCCCTCGGCGCGCTCCTGCTCGGCGGGTCGGTCGCCGGCGGCGCGCGCTACGCGGACGCGATCGCATCGCCGCGGGGACAGGCATGGATCGCGCGCGGCTTCGCGGCGGTGCTCGCGATCCTCGGCTCGTGCGTGCTGTTCTATCGCGACCACCTCGGCGATCTGACGGCGCCGATCGCGCAGCACGCGCACCTCGTGTTCCTCGCGATCCTCGGCGTCGCGATCGGCTCGAGCATCGGCCGTCCGCGCGCGCCGCTCGGGCGCTTGCTGATCCTGTTCCTCGTCTCGTGCCTCTTCTATCACGCGTGGGCGATCGGCATGGTCGGCGCCTACAAGTACCTCCTGCTCTTGATCCTCGCGATCGTCGTCCTCGACTACCACCTCGCGCTGTGGATCGAGCGCACCGAGGACGAGCTGCTGCGCAAGACGTTCCTCGTGATCAGCATCTGCTCGAACCTCGGCGTGCTCGCGCTGTTCAAGTACACCGACTTCTTCATCCACGACGTCCTGCGCATGCACGACGCCTCGCGCTTGAACCTGATCCTGCCCGCGGGCATCTCGTTCCACACGTTCCAGTCGCTCTCGTACACGATCGACGTCTATCGCAAGCAGCTGAAGGCGACGACCTCGGTCGTGCAGTTCGCGACCTTCGTGATGTTCTTCCCGCAGCTGGTCGCCGGCCCGATCGTGCGCGCCGAGGAGCTCCTGCCGCAGCTCGCCGATCCGCCGCCGCACGATCACGATCGCGCCGCCGACGGCTTCTACCGGATCATGGTCGGCCTGTTCAAGAAGGTCGGCATCAACGACCTCGCGCTGGCGCCGTACGTCGACAACATCTTCAAGTACCCCGATCGGTTCTCGTCGGTGGAGGTGCTGGTCGGCGTCTACGCGTACGCGTTCCAGATCTATCTCGACTTCAGCGCGTACTCCGACATCGCGATCGGCTCGGCGCAGGTGCTCGGCTTCACGTTGCCCGAGAACTTCCGCACGCCGTATCGCAGCGCCAACCTGCAGGAGTTCTGGCGGCGGTGGCACATGAGCCTGTCGCGCTGGCTGCGCGACTACCTCTACATCCCGCTCGGCGGCTCGCGCGGCGGCGAGCTGTTCACGTATCGCAACCTGATCCTGACGATGCTGCTCGGCGGCCTGTGGCACGGCGCGCGCTGGACGTTCATCGTGTGGGGCGCGCTGCACGGCGGCGGCCTCGCGGTCACGCGCGTGTTCCAGCGCAAGGCGGCGCGCGCGCCGGAGACCGCGGCGCGTACGCTCGGTACGCTCGCGGGCGTCGCGTTCGTCGGCGGGACGATCCACTACGCGCTCTTCCGCGAGATCGAGTCGCCGTGGTTCCATCTCGCGTTCGCGTGGGCGTACCTCACGCCGCTGTGGGCGGCGCTGACCGCGTGGCTCTCCCTCGACGAGGACGGCCCGCCGGTGCACGAGCGCCCGCGGCTCGCCGCGGCGTTCAGCTTCCGCGTGCTCGGCTGCGCGTTCGCGCTCGCGCTCGGCGCCGTCTTGATCTACGAGCCGTCGGGGAAGATGTCACTCGCGCTCGGCGCGATCGGCGGCGCGCTCGCGGCGGCGTGCGTCGCCGACGTGCTCGACGTCGGACCGGATCGCGCGCGCGCGACCTTGTGGCTGACGTGGGCGGGCAAGCGCGCGCTCGCGATCGTCTTGACGTTCCACTACGTCTGTCTGGCGTGGGTGTTCTTCCGCGCGACCACGTTCGCGAACGCGCACGAGGTGCTCTCGCGCATCGGCGACATCTTCTCGTCGGCCGAGCACGATCATCCGAACGTCTCGGTCGCGCTCGTGATCGCGCTCGCCGCGTCGGTGGCCTCGCACTTCGTGCCCAACCGCACCGGCGCCTGGCTGCGCGAGTCGTACGTGCGCCTGCACCCGGTGATGCAGGGCTCGGTGCTCGGCGGCGCGACCTTCGCGCTGCGCGCGCTCCATCACGCGCAGCCGAAGATCTTCCAGTTCATCTACTTCCAGTTCTAAGGCGCGGTCGCGGTCGTGCTCGCCTTCGCGGGCACGACGATGCACAGCGCCGAGACGCGCGCCGCTTCGACGGTGCGGTGATCGTTGAGCGCGCCGGTCTGGGTCTCGCCGCTGGTGTGCGCCTGCGTCGGCGCGAGCGTGATCACCACGCCGTCGCAGCCGAGCGAGGCGGCCTTGGTCTTGAGCGCGGTCTCGAGCTCGGACTGGCTGCCGCCCGAGACCTCGATGCGATAGACGGCGACGCCGTCGTCGGGCGCCGCCGGGAAGGTCGTCACTTGCTCGGGCGTGCGCGGGGCCAGCGCGTGGGGCGCGGGATGGAGCGGCGTCACCTCGACGCTCGGACCGACGCACGCGCACACGAACAGCGCGATCAGGACGGTACTGCGATACATCATGACTCCGCAAAGCTTGCGCGATCACGCTTCGATTCGCGAGTGATCGCGGCGGCAGATCGCAGGCGCGACCGGTTCAGATGGAGCCTGCCGCGGAGCGTGACACTTGTCCGCCGCGGCGAGTGCACCGTCCCGTGCCGTCGAACACCTGGACGTGGCGCGCCCAGGTATGCGATCCGCCGTGCCGTCCGAGCGCCAGCCAGTAGGCGCGCCGGCCGACGAAGAGATCGACCTGCTTGCCCTGGACGTTGCCGCCGGTGTCGTCCGCGACCACGCAGCCGTCGTGGATGAAGCCGCCGGTCGGCGGCGGACCCGGCATGCGCAGCCCATCGAGCACCGGGATATAGAGGAGGGACCCGAGCGGGACGACCTTGGGATCGACCGCGACCGTTCGATACGGCGACAGCGCCCGACCGGTTCCGGCGAGCCCCCACTTCGAGGTCTTCGCGACCTGGAAGCAGGAAGACGTCGGGCAGTCGCAGTGACCGAAGACGTTGAGCACCCGACCGTCCTTCAGCTGCCCGCTTCCTTGCAGCGCGAGCTCTGCGAAGAACCTGTGGGTTACCTCTGCGATCACGTTGCACGTCCCGCCTTCGTAGATCGGGACCATCTCGAGGTCCGGATCGACCGGCGGCTCGGGCGCCGCGGCGGCGAGGGTCTCGTCGGAGCCCTCGGATCCGGCGGCGACTTGGTCAGTTTCGGGAACGCCTGCGTCCACTTGCGGCTTCCAGCCGCCGACGCGGGTGCCGGGGCCGGTCTCGCCCTCGACGATCAAGTAATAGAAGGTCATCTCGAAGTCGCCCATCGCCTTCGGCTGCGGGACGCCGGCGTCGGGCGTCGTGTCCCGATCGGGCGCGGGCGCGGTCTGCGAGATCGCCACCATCGGATGGCTCTGCGCCGGATGGTCAGCCGGCCGACATGACAGACCGGCGGCGGGGATCAGCGCCCACCCGACTCGGTACCAGCGTTTGGTCGGCGCGAACGTCACCGGAGGTCCAGTCTAGGCGGGATCCCCACTCGGCAAAGCGTGAGGAGGCATTTTTCCACGCCTACATCTGCATACATCACGGGGCTTCATAGCGCGTCGACCAGCCGGCGTCAGTCAAAAACGACAGGAGCCAGTCGTCATCGATCGAGACCGGCGCCAGCCACGTCCCGATCCGTTCGCGCGTCCACCACGCGTCCGAGGTGAGCGGCGCGAAGTGATACCGGTACAGCTCGATGCGGATCCACCTCGGCGGTGAATCCGGGAACGGATCGTAGGCGAGCAAGCTTCGGGCGAGCGGATCGTTGTGGAGCAGCTTCCACACGAAGTGCACGAGCCATGGATCCGCTTCCGGGATGCCGCGCTCCTCGTTCGTCGTCGGATCGGGCTGGTGCTCCATCGCGGCGAACCAGAGCAGCCAGTCGAAGCGATGATGGTACGGGCCGAGGATGCACGGCCTGCGCATGACGTCGCCGGGCTTGCACGGGAACTCGTACGCGCGCCAGGTCGCGTGGTCGGGGTCGTCGTCCGCGGTGCCCTCGATGATCACCTCGTCGCGCTCCTCGCCGACCGTGCCGAACGCGCCGTAGGTGCCGACCGCGTTCCAGCGATCGAACGACGCGTTCATGATCTGGTGCTGCGAGTCGGCGAGGTTCTCGACCACGCGCAGCGACAGCACCGCGATGATCGCCGCGAAGGTCCAGGTCGCGATCCGATGGTAGAGCGGCGGGCGCGGCGCGAACGTCTTCGCGTCGAACCACGTCTTGATCCTCGCGGGCGAGATCCAGCGCAGGAAGTCGTCGTCGAAGCACGCGAGCACCGGGATGATCGTCAGCCAGTTGAGGAAGGCGAGGTTGCCGCTCGAGATCAGCGTGAGCTGGAAGAAGACCATGCACGCGCCGGCGACCAGGCGCGCGAGGCGCGGGCCGAACACGACCCACGGCAGGACGAGCTCGCACAGGTGGTTGTAGAGGACGCCGGCCGCGTGGAACCAGTGCGGCGCCGCGTGATAGAGCGGCGACAGCGGGTTCGGGATCGGCTGGGTCTCGAAGTGCCAGTCGAGGCAGCGCAGCTCGTGCAGGCTCCAGCAGCCGTGGCCGCGCGCCTTGATCAGCCCGGCGCCGAGCATGATGCGGAACGTGAGCCACCTATAGAGGAGGATCGCGGTGAGCGGCGGCGGGTCGCGTGGGAAGGGCCGCGGATCGATCGGCGGCGCCAGGAAGACCGCGATCAAGCCCGTCTCGAGGATCTGGATCTCCCAGCCGAACGAGAACCACGTCTGCCCGACGCGGACGAACGAGCCGTACAGGATCCACAGCACGAACATCATCGGCGCGTTCGCGAGCCCGCACATCACGGCGGCGCTCAGCAGAACTCCGATCCACGCGGCGACGAGCATCGCGGTGTCGGACGACCACCACCAGAAGATCGTCGGGAGATCCCAGAAGCCGCCGGGCACCGCGCTGCCGTCGCGGTAGTGCAGGCCCTGATCGTGCGCGGCGGCGAGCGTCTTCAGGAAGTCGCGCGCGGGCTCGAGGCCGTGCGAGCCGAGGAGCGGCATCGTCTGCTGCACGAGCCCGACGAACGCGAAGAAGTAGACGAACCCGAGCAGGCGCAGGATCACGAAGCGCGTGAGGTGGTAGCTCGTGGGCGCGTAGAGCCACCTGGGCTTGCCTTCCCACCACGGCGTCGGGCGCAGGTCGTCGTCCTGCACGAGCACAGTGTAGACTGTTGGTGATGATCGGGGACGACGACACCGTCGCGCACCCCACGCCGGCGGTCACGGGGACCTCGAAGGCGTTCGAGGGCTCCGAGGTGATCGCAGGGCGGTATCAGCTGCGTGGATGGCTCGGCTCCGGCGGGATGGGCACGGTCTATCGCGCCGACGACACCGAGCTCGGCGAGACCGTCGCGTTGAAAGTCTTGAAGCCGGCGCTGGTCGGCGATCCGGCGGCGCTCGAGCGCTTCCGTCGCGAGGTCAAGCTCGCGCGGCGCGTCGCGCACAAGAACGTCGCGCGCATGTTCGACATCGGCGAGCACGCGGGCGCGAAGTTCCTGACCATGGAGCTCGTCGAGGGCGAGTCGCTGTCGCGGCGGATGGAGCAGGGCCCGATGAGCGCGGGGCGGATCGTCGCGATCGGCACCGAGCTGTGCGACGGGCTCGCGGCCGCGCACGCGGCCGGCGTCGTGCACCGCGATCTCAAGCCCGACAACATCCTGCTCGCGAACGACGGCCGCGTGGTGATCACCGATTTCGGGATCGCGCGCGCGGCGGCGGCGTCGGCGGCGGATCCGCGCGCGACCGGCGTCGCGGTCGTGATCGGCACGCCGGCGTACATGGCGCCCGAGCAGCTCGACGGACGCCAGGATCTCGACGGGCGCGCCGATCTGTTCGCGCTCGGCGTGATCCTCTACGAGCTCGCGACCGGCGAGAAGCCGTGGACCGGATCGTCGCCGGTGTCGATCGCGCTCGCGCAATCGAAGGCGCCGCGTCCGGATCCGCGCGCGGTGCGCGCCGACGTCCCGGCGCCGCTCGCGATCGCGATCCGTCGCTGCCTGGATCCGGATCCGGCGCAGCGCTACGCGACCGCGACCGCGCTCGCGCACGAGCTCGGCCTCGCCGCCGCGCCGTCGTCGGACTGGACCGGGCCGGGGATGGCGCCGATGCCGCGCGCGCGCGAGGCTTCCTTGGCGGTCTTGCCGTTCCGCCGCACGCCCGACGACGATTATCTCGCCGAGGGCCTGGTCGAGGACGTGATCGACACGCTGTCGATGACGGAAGGGTTGCGCGTGCGGCCGCTCGGCGCGGTCGCGAAGCTCGATCCCGCCGGCGATCCGCGCGAGCTCGGGCGCACCCTCGAGGTCGAGCACGTGATCGAAGGCTCGCTGCGGCGCACGCCGGCGGGGCTGCGCATCACGACGCGGCTCGTGCACGTCGGCGACGGCTTCCAGGTCTGGGCGCAGCGCACCGACTGCGCGGCCGACGCGGTGCTCGAGGTCGGCGCGGCGATCGCGCGCGGGGTCGCCGAGGCGCTGTCGACGCGCGCGGCGCAGCGCGTGCAGCCGACCGATCCGCGCGTCGTCGATCTGTACCTGCGCGCGCGCCACGAGATGCGCAAGTTCTGGCGCGAAGGGCTCGTCACCGCCGCCGAGCTGCTCGAGCAGGCGAAGCGGCTCGCGCCCGATTCACCGACGGTGCTCGCGACCCTCGCGTACGTGCGCGTGCGCTTGTGGTCGGTCTCCGCGCAGCCCGCGCTCGCGCCCGCGGCGCGCGAGGCGGCGGCCGCGGCGATCGCGATCGCGCCCGATCTCGGCGAGGCGCGGCTCGCGCGCGCGCTGATCGAGATCAACACCGGCGACCTCGAGCTCGCCGCGGTCGATCTCGGCTACGCGGTGCGCCGCGCGATGAGCCTGCCCGAGGCGCACATGCAGGCGGCGTTCTTGTGCGTCGAGTGCGGCGACATCGACGAGGCGCGCGCGCGCTTCGCGAGCGCGATCCAGATCGATCCCGGGCAGCGCCCGCAGGTCGAGTGCGAGCTCGCGCGCGTCGACGCGCTCGACGGGGCGCTCGAGGCCGCCGAGGCGCGGGTCGCGCGCGCGGCCGAAGGCGAGGAGCCGTCGCTGCAGCGGATGGCGTCGTTCTACCAGGCGCGCTTCCGCATGTGGCACGGCGATCTCAGCGGCGCCGCGCGTCGCGCCGAGGTCTCGGTCGGTCCCGATCGCCCCGGCATCTACGGCATGTTCTTCGCCGAGCTCGCGCGCGACGGGCTGGTCGACACCAGCTGGAAGACGTGGTTCGAGCGCCTGACGATCGAGGGCGCCGCGCTGCGCGGCCGCTTGTTCGCCGCGCAGATCCTCTCCGAGGTCGCGCTCGGCTACGGCCGGTTGGATCTCGCGCGGCAGTCGCTGTCATGGGCGGTCGACCACGGCTTCAAGGATCTCTACTGGTGGGATCATTGCCCGCTGGTGCAGCGGATCGACGATCCGGAGATCCGCGCGCTGCG
>DATJIA010000227.1:0-23628 GCA_035493675.1 Kofleriaceae bacterium
CACGGCGTCCATCCCTCCGGTCACGGCTGCGCCGAGTGCCTCGCCGCCGGCGGCGTCTGGGTGCACTTGCGCCTCTGCCTCACGTGCGGGCACGTCGGCTGCTGCGACAACTCACCCGGCAAGCACGCGACCAAGCACGCCCACACGACCAAGCACCCCGTGATCCGCTCCTACGAGCCCGGCGAGCCGTGGGGCTACTGCTACCCCGACGACGCCTTCGTCGACGAGCTCCGCGCGTTCCCGGGCGAGGCCGCGGCTCGCCACTACGATCCCCCGCGCTAGACCGCTTTCACATTGAAGCGACGCGGAGCCCGCACGACCGTTGCGCTCGCGCTGCTCCGCCATGAGGGCGTTGCTCGACCCTTCAACCCGAAAAATCTCAAAAGGCCGGCGGCGCGGAGCCTCGTGATCGCTCGAAGGTCGGCGGCCGCGCCGACGTCGGCGCTCGGGAAAGTCAACCCGACGGCGCGCGTCGCTCACTCGTGCGCCGCCTGCGAGCGGGCGCAGCTCGATCGCGTCGCCGACCCAGGCCCGCAACGCGATCAGCTACATCGTCAACAACTGGCGCCACCACCGGCGCGACCTCTACGACACGCGCCGCACCGATCCGTTCTCCTCCGCCCACGCGCTCGCCGAGTGGCGTATCACGCCGCAGGGAGACGCGCTGCCGGTCGTGCGCCCGACGACCTGGCTCCTCACCGACGGCTACAAGCGCGGCGATCCGATCCGCCCCGACGAGGTTCCAGGCCCCGATCCGACGCCGTAGTCGTCAGCTCGGGCCGCGTTCGGCCGGAGCTCGATCACGTCCCGGATCCGCGGACGCTTCTCGATCGCATCGACCGTGAAGCGGTCTAGCGACCGTCGACGTTCACGGTCGCTGATAGTCCGTCAGCTCGATCACCAGGTCGCCCAGCTCCGTCTTCGCGACGACGCGCAAGGGCACGCGATCGGCGTCGTCGGAGAGCCAGACGCTGAACTCGCGCGGCGGCTTGGAGTCGTCGACGGTGAGATCGTTGTGGGCGCGCCAGGCGAAGCCGTCGATGCGGATCGCGGCGCGGTTGCCGAGCTGGGTGCCGATCGTCTCGCGGCCGCCGAACGTGACCTCGCTCTTCCAGATCCGCTTGCCGCCCATCACCCACAGCGTGCGGTGCGTGCCCGGCGTCGGATCCCAACCGCGCATCGACGCCATCGCGGAGTGCGTGTCGTGCGCGACGATCGCGCCGAACGTGAAGCGATCGTGCTGCACGCCCTTGCCGTCGCTGCGCGTCGAGGTCACCTCGATCGCCGGGCCCTTGAACGCGACGTCGGCGTGATAGTCGATGCCGTTCATCGTCACGTCGGAGCTCATCGCGATCGGCGTCGCGGTGTCGGTCGCGATGATCGTCGTCGCCTCGTCGCTCACCTTCTTGAGCAGCGCGAACGCGCCGGCGGTCGCGATGCGCGAGCGCACCTCGATCGCGCGGTGGCCGTCGATCACGCCGGGCTGACCGACCGCGAGCGCGGCCTCGCCGGCGAGGATGCCGCCGACCTTGACCTCGAACGTCATCGACTCGCCCGGCTGCAGTCCGAGCACCGGACGCTCCGCGGACGACGCGCGCACGTGCGCGTCGGGGTGGCGGCCGCCGTCGCCGATCGTCCCGCCGCAGCTCGCGGCGCAGATCGCGGCGAGCGCGGCTGCTCTCATCCATAGATCGTGACGGGGTCGCGCGCGAACGGCAAGCACGACCTCGCGTGCTACCTTGCGCCCGTGACCGGCGCCGCACCGCGTATCGCGATCTCCCTCGGCGATCCCGCGGGGATCGGGCCCGAGATCGTCGTCGCCGCGGTCGCGGCGGCCCCCGAGGAGCTGCGACGGCGAATCGCGATCTTCGGCGACCGGGCACCGCTCGAGCGAGCGGCGCGCGTGATGGGCGTCTCGCTGCCCGCGATCGATCTGCGCGAGGCCGGCTTCGACGCGTCGCCCGGCGAGCCGGACGAGCGATCGGGCGCCGCGCAGGTCGCGTACCTCGAGGCCGCGGTCGCGGCGGCGCAGCGCGGCGAGGTCGGCGCGATCGCGACCGCGCCGATCTCGAAGACGTGGGCGCGCCGCGCCGGCTTCGACTTCCCCGGGCACACCGAGATGCTCGCGGCGCGCTTCGGCGGCTGCGAGGTCGCGATGATGTTCGCGGGCCCGCGCTTGAAGGTCGTGCTCGCGACGGTGCACGTGCCGCTGCGCGAGGTCGCGACCGTGCTCACGCGCGATCGCATCGAGCGGGTGACGCGCATGTTCACCGAGTCGCTCGTGCGCGATTTCGGCATCGCCGCGCCGCGCGTCGGCGTCGTCGGCCTGAACCCGCACGCAGGGGAGGGCGGGATGCTCGGCGCCGAGGACGACGCGATCATCGCGCCGGTGTGCGCCGCGCTCGGCGTCGGCGGGCCGCTCGTCCCCGACGCCGCGTTCCGCGACGCCGTCGGCGGCCGCTGGGACGGGCTGGTCGCGATGTATCACGATCAAGCGCTGATCCCCGTGAAGCTCGTCGACTTCGAGGACGCGGTGAACGTGACGCTCGGGCTCCCGATCGTGCGCACGTCGCCGGATCACGGCACCGCGTACGACATCGCGGGGCGCGGCGTCGCGCGGTGGTCGAGCTTCGCGGCCGCGCTCCGGCTCGCCGACGAGATGTCGCGACGCCGTGCTAGCGTGATTCCGTGACGCGCCCGCTGAAGATCGCCCCGTCGATTTTGTCCGCCGACTTCGGCCGCCTCGCCGACGAGATCAAGGCGATCGCCGACGCGGGCGCGGACTACGTCCACGTCGACGTCATGGACGGCCACTTCGTGCCGAACCTGACGATCGGCCCGCTCGTGATCGAGGCGGTTCGCCGCTCGACGACGCTGCCGCTCGACGTGCACCTGATGATCGAAGACGCCGATCGCTGGGTCGCCGAGTACGCGAAGGCCGGCGCGGATCTGATCGGCGTGCACGCGGAGGCGTGCCCGCACCTGCACCGCACGATCGGACAGATCGCATCGCTCGGGAAGAAGCCGTGCGTCGTCTTGAACCCGCACACGCCGCTCGAGGCGATCCGCTGGGTGCTCGCCGACGTCGCGATGGTGCTCGTGATGAGCGTGAACCCCGGCTTCGGCGGCCAGAAGTTCATCCCGTCCGCGCTCGAGAAGGTGCGCGAGCTGCGCCGGATCGCCGACGAGCGCGGCCTCGATCTCGACATCGAGATCGACGGCGGCGTGAAGCTCGACAACATCGCCGAGGTCTATCGCGCGGGCGCCAACGTGGTCGTCAGCGGCAGCGGCATCTTCGGCACGAAGAGCTACGCCGAGACGATCCGCGCGATGCGCGAGCGCTGCCGTTAGATCGATCGCGCGCGTCTCCCGTTGGATCCGAGGTGCGCGCGTTGCTCTTCGTGATCGTCGCCGGCTGCGGCGCGGCGGCGTCGAGCGCGCCGCCGCCGGTGATCGCGGCCGACGCCGCGGCGCTGCCCGTGCGCGTGCCGTTCGGCGTCGCCGATGACGCCGGGCGGCTCTTCATCACGCGCGTCGACGGCCACATCGATGCGCTCGATGCGCGCACCGGCGCGCGCTTGTGGATCTCGCCCGACGCGGCGACGCCGCTGGTCGGCGTCGACGGCGGCGTGATCGCGCTGGTCGTGCAACGGGTCGCGTTCTTCGATCGCGCCGGGCAGCGGATGTGGTGGAGCGATCGCATCCCGCTCGGCCCGCACCCGTGGTCGCTGATGGATCCGGTCTCCGTCGAGCACGGCACGCTGCACGCGACGCTCTCGATGACCGGCGGCGGCGGCGGCATGAGCGAGTGCATGGAGTTCGACGTCGGCGCGGCCGACATCGATCTGCGCACCGGTCACGTCGCGACGACGTTCGTGCCGTCGCTACCGCCGCCGGGCCCGTGCCGCGCGCAGCCGCCGGCGACGATCACGCTCGACGGCGCACCGCTCGTGCTCACCGCGGAGGTCTCGGACGCCGCGATGCGCACCGGCCCCGACGGGCGCATGTGGATGGATCGGCACCTCGTCGCCACGCGCGACGAGCAGATCATCTGGATGCACGAGCTGCCGCCCGACGACGTCACGCCGTACGAGTGATCAGAAGCCGCCGAAGAGCTCGGTCAAGCGCACGTCGAGCGCGGTCGCGACCTTGAACAGCGACGAGACCGAAGCGCTCGACTCGGCGCGCTCGATCTGCGAGAGCAGCGACACGCTGAGCTTGGTCCGGCGCGACATCTGCTTGAGCGTCAGGCCGCGCGCCTTGCGCAGCTCGCGGATCTGGCGGCCGATCGTCGCGTGGAGCTCGTCCTCGCGGCGGAGGATCAGGCCCTTCTTCTTCGCGATGCGCGCGATGACGTCGCGGAACTCGTCGAGCGAGAACGGCTTGCGCAGGTACGCGCTGACGTCGTGCTCGATCGAGGACGTCGCAGTCTCGAGCGACGGATAGCCGGTGAGGATGATGATCGCGATGTCGTCGTCGGTCTCGCGGATCTGACCGAGGACGTCGATGCCCGACAGCTTCGGCATCATGAGGTCGAGCACCACGACGTGGAACTCTTCCTCCTTCATGACGTCGAGCGTCTTGGTCGGATCGTTGAGGACCGTGACGCTGTAGCCCTCGGAGGCGAGGAAGTCGTGGAGGTACTCGCAGACGTCTGGATCGTCGTCGACGACCAAGATGCTGAGCTGAGGTACCTCGCGCGTCTTCTTCGCGTTTCCGGTCGCTGCCACGTGTTCCCTTCCTACCGACTCGTGTAGTCGGGGCGAGAGGATTTGAACCTCCGACTTCTTGGTCCCGAACCAAGCGCGCTACCAGACTGCGCTACGCCCCGAGAGACTTCGTTTCGCTTACGTCGCCTTTGTGCTCCAGCAGCCAACCACTTATCCCCACACGCCCAGGCGAGTCAATGCAAAGTTTACAATTCCAGCGGAATTCCACAGCGACCAGATTGTGAAAGAGCTGCGAGCGGTTGCGCTAGCGATGCCGCCAAACAGGGAGCGGGATCTCCAGCCCGGCTTCGACGAATCCGCCGGACGCCTCGATTACACCGACCCGGAGGTACGGCACAACCCCCGCGAAGCACCAAATCGCCGCCGACGCGCCGATCCGAGGATGATGGAGATCCGCGAGGTCCACGAGCGGTCCACCGACGACGCCGATCTTCCAATCGCCGAACGCGACCAATCCCTCGGCAGCGACGCGCGCGCCGCCCAGCCCCCAGCGCGCGCCGGTGACGCGCCCGCCCACGACGGACACCGCCTCGCGCTCGCGCACCCGCGCGAGCGAAATAGTGCCGCCGACCGCCGAGTCCCACGCGCCCTCGCGCCGAACCGCGGCGAGCGCCGGCCCCACGTGCAGGTAGAGGCCATCGAGGTCCGCCTGAAGCGGCCCCACCCCGACCGAGGCTCCGGGATCCGCTGACGCGCGCACGGAAGTGAGGATCACGCAACCGAGGACAAGCGCCCGGACTTGGGGAGTCGACCCCCGCGCTCCCGCGGTCCCGCTGGCGCGCCGCGCGCCTAAGCTGATACGATCGCCTTGGTTTTGGCGCGTGTCACCCATGGGCGCGCGCCTTGCTTTCCCTGGCGCTGGTGTCCGCGTTGCCCAGCTCCACGCCCTTCGACGCCCTGCGAGCACCCAAGCGGAACATGGACCTGGTCATCGATCGGGCTGAACCGGCCAACGCGGCGGTGATGCTATCACCGGAGCTCCAGGGCGACTACGCGGAGCTTCGCAAGCTCGGCATCTTCGACGGCATCCCCAACGCCGAGCTCGCGAACGCGATCCGCGGCGGCGGCGTCGGGCGCCGCGTCGTCGAGCGCGACGCCTTCGTGCTCGATCCGATCGGCCTCGCCTCGGGCGAGACCGCGCCGATCATCTTCGTCGCCGAAGGTCAGATCGCCGCCGCGGTCTTCGAGGAGCACGAGCTGAGCGATCGCCGCGCGCAGCAGCTGCGGTGGCAGCAGATGACCGACGACGAGCGCAAGGAGGAGTCGCTGCTCAAGCCTCCGCCGCTCGCGCGCACCGCGCGGAAGAACGTCGCGCTGTTCGTCCCCGGCGATCTCTTCAACAGCGCCGCGCTGACCTCGGCGCGCGGCGCGCCGATCGCGTTCTACGCGGCGGCGCCGGCCGTGCTGTGCACGATCGATCACGGCACGATCGCCGAGCTCGCGACCAAGCACCCGTTCTTCGAGGCGCGCTTCCGCCGCGCGATCCAGCTGTCGCGCGAGCGCCTGCACAATGTCGTCGGCGTGAAGCAGGAGATCCTCGACTTCTTCGTCCGCCAGGGCATCAGCGTCTCCGGCGAGATGGTGCGCGTGCGCCAGCTCGATCTCTGCATCGACTGCAAGCTGTGCGAGGAGGCGTGCGAGGAGCGCTACGGCGCGCGCCGCCTGACCCTCGGCGGCTACCAGCTCGGCATGCTCGACTTCGTCTACACGTGCCGCACGTGCACCGATCAGCGGTGCATCGATCCGTGCGAGTACGACTCGATCAAGTTCGACGCGAAGAAGGGCGAGGTCGTGATCAACGAGGCGACCTGCACCGGCTGCACCGCGTGCGCGCAGGCGTGCCCGTACGGCGCGATCGACATGGTCGAGGTCTTCGATCACCAGTCGCCGACCTACAAGGGCGCGTTCAAGGATCGCCTCGAGGCGAAGGGCGCGCTCGCGTTCGGCGGCGGCGCGCCGCGCATGGCGCGCCCGCGGCGCATCGCGAACAAGTGCGATCACTGCATGACGTACGGCGATCAGGCGTGCGTGTCGGCGTGCCCGACCGGCTCGCTGATCGAGGTGAACGCGTACGACCTGTTCCGCGAGCGCACCGCCGCCGCCGCGGCGATCGCGAAGGCCGGCTACGACCAGGAGCCGGAGCGCCCGCGCGACGAGGTCCTGCCGACCGATCCGTTCACGCGCGGCCTCGCGGTGCGCAACGGCGGCGAGGCGAAGATCCGGCGCGGACGCTTCTGGCCGATCGCGTTCTGGTCGATCGGGCTCATCGCGTGGGCGCTGTGCCTCGCCGAGATCCTGCTGCGCCTGTACGCGCCGACCTACTCGATCCAGTTCGAGCTCCTGCGCGGCGATCCCGACATGCAGGGCCTGCCGGTCGACGCGATCCTCGAGCGCATCGAGTTCCACGCCGGCGATCGGCTCGCGGTCTGGTGCGGCGTCGGCGGCACCGCGCTCATGTTCATCGCCGCGATCTATCCGATGTTCCGGCGCATCCGCGCCTTCCGGTGGATGGCGTCGAACACGATGTGGTTCGACTTCCACATGATGGCCGGCATCGTCGGCCCGATGTTCATCATGCTGCACTCGGCGCTGACCTTCGCGTCGTGGGGCGGCGCCGGCTTCTGGTCGATGGGCATCGTCGTCGTGTCGGGCTTGATCGGCCGCTACGTCTACACGCAGGTCCCCGACATGATGAACGGGCGCGAGCTCGAGGAGCTCGATCACGAGCGCGCCTTCGCCAAGGTGCGCGCGCAGAACCCGGTCGCGATGAGCGAGATCGAGCGCGAGCTCGCCGCGCACCAGGGACGCGCCGACGTCATCGCGCAGACCGGCGGCGTGCTCCGCGCGCTGGTGTGGATCTTCGCCGAGGACCTGCGGCGTCCCGGCCGATGGTGGACGCGGCGCAAGCGGCTCGCGCGCCTCGGCATGAAGGGCGCGCAGCGGCGCGATCTGGTGCGCCGCGCGTCGCGCGCGATGCGCATCCACCGGAGCCGCGTGCTGGCGCCGAAGGCGCAGCTGCTCCTGCACTCGTGGAAGAAGGTGCACGTGCCCTTCACGTTCATCCTCACGGCGTTCACGGTGGTCCACGTCTGGGATGTCTGGGCGCGAGCCTGGTAATGTGATCGCGATGAGGGCCGCAGTCGTCTTCGTGCTCCTCTGCTGCGCGGCGGTCACCGCGCGCGCCGACGACGACTTCTTCTCGTCCTCGCCCGGCCCGCTGTCGCAGTCGCACGCGGATCTCGACACCACCGATCGCTGCAACGACTGCCACACCGGCGGACGCAACCTGTCCAACGACAAGTGCCTCTCCTGCCACGACCACGCGGACATGAAGGCCGCGATCGACGCGGGCCGCGGCTTCCACGCCTCGGCGATGGTGAAGGGCAAGCAGTGCGAGTCGTGCCACCTCGAGCACAAGGGCCGCAGCTACGATCTGATGGGCTGGCGCTCGATCCCCGGCGGGCAGGACAAGTTCGATCACAAGCTCACCGGCTGGCCGCTCGAGGGCAAGCACGGCGCGATCAAGTGCGAGGACTGCCACAAGTCACGCGACAAGCAGGGCCTGCGCACGTACCTCGGCAACGACAAGCTGTGCGGCTCCTGCCACAAGAAGGATCAGCCGCACGGGAACTTGAACGGCGAGATGATGAAGTGCGAGCGGTGCCACGGGCAGAGCGTGTGGAAGCCGGCGCGCACCGACATGGAGTTCGATCACCAGGATCCGAAGCAGGCGTCGATGCCGCTGGTCGGATCGCACCGCGACGTCTCCTGCGACAAGTGCCACCCGAAAGATCTCTTCAAGCTGAAGTTCCCGAAGCCGGACTTCTGCGGGAACTGCCACAAGGACCCGCACGGCGGCCACCTGTTCGACAAGACGTCGTGCGACGCGTGCCACTCGCCGAAGCTCGGTGACCTGAAGAAGTTCGACTTCGATCACGACAAGCGCACCAAGTTCGATCTCGGCGGCGCGCACAACAAGATGGACTGCTACGGCTGCCACACGCGCGCGATGGGCGAGAAGAAGCCGGCGGCGGCGTGCGAGTCGTGCCACGCGAAGGACAACAAGCACGGCGATCGCTTCAAGGCGTTCGGCTCGCCGC
Organism: Kofleriaceae bacterium; assembly: GCA_035493675.1. Taxonomy (GTDB): domain Bacteria; phylum Myxococcota_A; class Polyangia; order Haliangiales; family Haliangiaceae; genus JAIOQA01. The sequence continues at coordinate 8,831 of DATJIA010000227.1, forward strand.
CGAAATGCGCGCGCTGCCACGCGTCGATCCCGAAGTGGACCGCGACGATCTTCAACCACGACAAGGAGACGCGCTTCAAGCTGACCGGCAAGCACGCCGAGGTCGAGTGCCGCGCGTGTCACCGCGGCAAGTCACCCGACGAGTTCGAGCGCTTCGACGCCGCGACGGTCGGGTGCATGGGCTGCCACCAGCACAAGGACGTCCACGATCATCAGTTCAAGGACAAGGAGTGCACGCGCTGCCACAAGGGCGCGGGGCAGATCGATCTGACGGCGAAGAGCGTGGACATGTATCACGGGCCGACGTCGAAGTTCCCGCTCGTGAAGGCGCACAAGAACGTGAAGTGCGCGCAGTGCCACAAGGACGACAACTACAAGGACACGCCCGCCGAGTGCGGCGTGCGCTGCCACGAGGACTCGCTGCACAAGGGCTCGCTCGGCAACGAGTGCTCGCGCTGCCACATGGGCGGCACGTGGGAGGCGGTCCGCTTCGATCACACCGACGACACCAAGTGGCCGCTCAAGGGCATGCACCAGCAGGTGCCCGACTGCGAGGAGTGCCACCCGCAGCGCGACTACCACGGCACGCCGACCAACTGCGGCGCCGCCGGATGTCACGCGAAGGACGACGCGCACAAGGGCCGGCTCGGCAACAAGTGCGAGCAGTGCCACCGCGAGACCGGCGAGAACATCTTCAACCACAACGAGATGTCGCGCTTCAAGCTCGACGGCAAGCACCTCGTCACCAAGTGCGGCGACTGCCACCCGTCGGAGACGTTCAAGCCGCGTCCGACCGATTGCTTCGGGTGTCACCCCGAGCCCGACGTGCACAAGGGTCAGTACGGGACGTCGTGCGAGCGCTGCCACTCGACGAAGGACTTCGGCGACATCAAGCCGCTGCACGACGTCGGCGACTTCTCGCTGACGGGCCAGCACGACAACCTGCCGTGCGTGCGCTGCCACAAGGACAACCGGCCGTTGGCGGGCAGCGGAAACTTCTGCTTGAACTGCCACCGCCAGGACGACGTCCACTCGAACTCGCTGTCGCCTCGCTGCGGCGAGTGCCACACGCAGTTCTCGTTCGCGCCGGCGCGCTTCGATCACACGACGGTCGGCTGCAACCTGGCCGGCCTGCATCGCGCGTTGACTTGTTACGACTGCCACAAGACCGGCAACTTCGGCGGGCTGTCGCCGACGTGCGTGTCGTGCCATCGCGACGATGCGCTGCGCCACTCGGCGGCGTCGCCGGCGCACGCGGGCTACACGACGTGCGCGAACTGCCACAACCCGAACTACTGGATCACGAACGGCGCGGCGCCGGGCCCGACGCTCGCGTACGGAAGGGAGAGCGTATGTCGTTGAGATACGTTCTCGCGCTGTCGTTGATCCCGAGCGTGGCGTACGCGGAGACGCCGTCCGCCGACGAGGATCGCTTCTTCATCGACAAGGTCGACGACGAGACGACCGAGGACACGACGCTCTGGCAGGGCAGCATCACGTCGACGTCGTTCCTGCACCGCGAGACCGCGGGCATCTCGGATCCGCTGACCAACCAGGGCGGCCAGGCGGGCGCGGAGAGCGCGGCGCGCTTCCTGCGCTTGTTCACCGATCTGCGCACGCAGGTCGACGGGCGGCACATCTCGGGAGGCGCGTGGGACATGCGCTTCGACGGGCGCCTGCGCTACGTGCCGAACGTCAACGGCACCGACGGTTGGGTGAGCTTCGCGCCGCAGTCGGGCACGTTCGGCGGCAACGAGTACGAATTGCGCGAGCTCTACGTCACGCACGGCGGCGAGCGCACCGACGTCACGCTCGGGCGGCAGATCGTCTTGGATCTCGCCGCGACCAAGATCGACGGCGTGCGGCTCGACTATGCGAGCTCCGAGACGTGGACGTACCTCGCGTTCGCGGGCTTGTATCCGGTGCGCGGCTCGCGATCGATCGACACGGACTATCCGAAGGGGCCGCCTGTAGATGCGATGGGCAACCTGACGGGCAGCCGGGTGCTGCCGGTCGCCGGCGGCGCGGGCGCGGCGTATCGCACGCCGAAGGCGTACGGCGCGCTCGGCTTCGTCGGGATCGCGCCGCTCGCGCGCGATCGTGTCACCGGCGGGCAAGAACAGCCGCGCGTGTTCGCGACGTCGAACGGCTACTGGCGTCCGTCGATCGATCTCGATCTCTTCCACTACGCGGTCGTCGATCTCGCGGGCACCGCGGGCGCGGGGCTGACGAACCTGACCCTCGGCGTGAACTGGAAGCCGACGCCGCGCATGCGCATCAACGCGCTCGCCAGCTCGATCGACACCGAGACGCTCAACGTGCAGGCGCAGACGCAGCTGCGCGATCCGTCGCAGCAGCTGCCCGGCGTCGTCGACAACGAGCTGATCGTGTCGCGCATCGCGTCGCAGTCGGCGCGGCTCGGGCTGTCGGTCGGCATCGGCCAGGCGGAGCGCTTCGAGGTCTCGACGTCGGCGCAGGTGCGGCGGCGCCCCGACATCTCGCTGCCGACGGGCATGGGCTCGCCGGCGGTGACGATCAAGGCCGCGCAGTCGGCGGAGCTGATGCTCCAGGTCGTCGATCGCCAGTCGCTCGCGGGCATGCGCCTCGGCGCGATGGCGCTGCGCTCGTTCGGCGTCGGCGGCGCGAACCTCGCGCGCACGTCGGCGACGATCCTCCGGCTGTCCGCGTCGAGGTCGTTCGCGAGCGAGAAGGGCGAGTGGGAGACGGATCTGAGCTACGTCGCGTCGAAGGACGACGACATCGGGCAGTCGTGCAACACCGCGATGCTCGCGACCTGTTGGGGCGCGTCGTCGGCGACGACCGCTTCGCTCAGCGGCTTCGGCATGTATCGCTTGAGCAAGGACTGGCTCGGCATCGCGTCCTTGGAGCTCGCGTCGCAGTCGCTGCAGGTGAGCGACGTGATGAAGACCGTCAATCAGCCGTCGATCATCATGATCACCGGCCTCGTGCGCCTCTCGTATCGCTTCTAGACCGCGTCACGGTCTCGGATCCTCACCATGCCCGCGTGAGCGACGATCATGGGGTCGGATCGGGGCCTGGAACCTCGTCGGGCCGGATCGGATCGCTGCGTTTGTAGCCGTCCGTGAGGAGCCAGGTCGTCGGGCGTACGACGGGCAGCGCGTCGTCGGGCGGCGTGATGCGCCAGTCGGCCAGCGCGTGGGCGGTCGCGAAGGGGTCCGTGCGACGCGTGTCGTAGAGATCGCGGCGATGATGGCGCCAGTTGTTGACGATGTAGCTGATCGCGTTGCGAGCCTGGGTCGGCGACGTGACCGTCGTGGCGTGATAGCGGAAGGCGAAGACGTGGCCGCGCGCGCGGCGGAGCTCGCGATTGAGGCGGCGAGCGGCGCTGATCGCGAAGCCCTGCATGCCGGAGCGGAGCGCGTCCTTGCTGTCGGCCTCGACGAGCAGGTGCAGGTGATTCGACTGGATGCTCGCGTGGACGATGCGGTAGTCGGTGCGGGCGCGGGCGTTCGCGATCGCGCCGCGGATCGCGCGATACGCGTGGTGTGTCCGGAGGCTGGAGACCTCGCGCGTGACGCGCAAGACGACGTGCACCGGGTGGCGGGGATCGAGCTCGGGACGCGTGCGGTGGCGCGGATCCATCCGGCGGTGGGTGATCGGGCGGCCGAGCTTCTTCCGGACCGCGCCGCGCCGCGTGCGCGGGCGTAGATCGATCTCGAGCTGGCCCTTGCGCCGCTGGTTCCACGCCGACTTCCGCCGCCGCCGCTTCGTCATATTTAGGGCAGTTTATATGAGAAGAGCGAATAGGCTACCCGATAGGTGTGGCATTTCGTGGCATGCAGCTCCGGGATCGCCGATCGGCGGGTCTAGAACGCCGGCTGAGCTGCGTGGCTCGCGATCGGCGCCTGAGAGAGCGGAGCGCGCGGTCGGGGTTCACTTCCCGAGCGCCGACTTCGGCGCGGCTGCCGACCTTCGTGCGATCACGAGGTTCCGCGCCGACGGTCTTTTGAGATTTTCGGGTTGAATGGTCGAGCAACGCGCTGGGCACAGTCCTCTAGTCGGCGGGGCCGATGTCGACGTGGACGATCAGCGCTCGATCGCCGTCGGTGCCTTCGAAGTGGCCGACCGCGGTCGTGAGCGTGTGATCGACCGTGATGCGGCCGCGCAGGTGGATCGCGCGGCCGTCGCGCGTGCCGTCGGCGGTGACGAGCAGGACCGCGCGCTGGTGATCGAGGAACGACTCCAGGACCGCGGTCGTCTTCGACGGCGCGGCGCCGATCAGATCGAGCGGGATGCGGCCGAGGCCGTCGGCGTGATCGCCCTCCGTGCGGGGTGACTTGCCGACGTCGGCGAGATCGACGAGCGCGGCCATGCGGCGGACCGCGAGCGTGCACGCGAGCGACTGCGCGGGCGCGGTCGGTCCTTCGGCGGCCATCGTCGCGGTGCAGCTGGTGCCGACCGCGTGATCGGGATCGGGCACGCGCTTGTCGATCATCGCGACCATGACCGCGGGCTCGGGCGTGTCGATCATCACCGTCGTGACGACCTTCGCGTCTCCTTCGTCGGTCTCGACCCGCACGCGATCGCCCCGGCCCCACGGCGCGGGCGCGAAGGCGAGCACGACCGGCGGCGGCGCCGCGTCGATCGTCGCGCCGGTCGCGCCGGCGTCGGGCGTGCCGGGCAGCGGCGGCAGCGGCGCGCGCGCGGGCTGCTGCTCGGGGTGGCGCGCGCACGCGACCAAGACCAGAGCGAGAGTCGCGCGCATGCGCGCAGGCTAGCAGCTACAGCGTCTCGAGATACGCGACCAGATCCGAGATCTGCGAGTCGGAGAGCTTCGAGGTGTCCGCCATGCCGTGGATGTTGCCGTTGTCGCGCAAGAGCGCCTGCAAGGTCGCCGCGCTGCCGTCGTGATAGTACGGCGCGCTCGACGCCACGCCGATCAAGGACGGCGTATCGACTTCCTTGATCTGATCGTTGCCGACGTCGTGCTTCTGGCGATCGGTCAGCTTGGCGCCGTCGTGGCAGGTGTTGCAGCCGAGCTCGCTGTCGAAGAGCTTCTGGCCGCGCGCGGCCTGCGCGACGTCGACGGTGGGACGGCGCGGCGCCGGCAGCTGCTCGAGGAACGCCGACAGCGCCTTCACGTCGTCGGCGGGCAGGCCGGTGCCGCCGAGGCGGCGCATCGTCGAAGAGAGCGAGGTCGGGAGATCCGCGTCGCCGCCGTCCCACTTGTACGGGTGGGTGTCGGCGACGCGGCCGTCGAGGAGCGGCGTCTGCAGCGTGTGGCCGTTGATGCGCCACGACAGGCCGTCCTCGCGGCCTTCGGGGTGGCAGCTCGCGCACGCCATCGCGCCGCGGGTCGACACGCGCGCGTCGTTCGCCGCGCGGAAGAGCTCCATGCCGCGGTGCGCGAGCTTGTCGAAGCGCGACTTGGTCAGCTCCTCCGAGGTCGCGACCTGCGTGACCTGCGCGGCGCTCGACTTCGCGCGCACGACCTTGCGCGAGACGCCGCACCACACGAGCACCGAGCCGTCGTCGGAGACGGCGAGGCCCTGCGGACCGCACACGCCGCCGGCGGCGACGATCGGGCCGGTCGCCTGGATCTGCGCGCTCGCCTGCGACGCGTTCGCGACCGCGAGCAGGTCTTCCGAGCCGTAGCCCGCGACGTACATCGTGTCGGTCTTCACGTCCCACGCGATCGCCTGCGGCTGGTGCACCGCGACGCGCGCGCCGACCTGCGCGGTGACGCCGTCCTCGGTCGGGCCGAGGAACGCGATGCGGTGCTCGATCGGCGGCGTGAAGCCGCCGCCGTAGCTGCCGGTGTTCTCGCGGCCGTCGCCGGCCTGGATCGGCACGCTGATCTGATGGACCGCGATCGCGAGGTCGTTGCCGATGAAGCGGACGGCGAACGCGTTGCGCGCGAAGCCGCGGCCGATGTCGGGCGACTGGTTCGGATCGACGAAGCCGCGGTTGTTGAGCGGCGCGGCGGCGAGCGAGATCTGCGCGCCGCGGTGCTTGCCGGTCAGATCGACGCGCTCGACCGTGCCGGTCGCGAGGTAGCCGATGATCGCGGTGCGGCCGTCTTCGCTGATCGCGACGCCGCGCGGCTCGCGGCCGAGCGCGTGGCGCCACAGCTCCTTGCCGCTCGACGGATCGAGCGCGACCAGCTGCTGATCGGCGACGGTCGTGACGAGCAAGGACGATCGATCGGGCGCGAGCGCGACGCCGAACGGCTCGGCCGGCGTCGCGTACGAGCCGACCTTCTCGAGCTTCGCGCCGACCGCAACGACCACGATCTTGTCGTCCTTGCGATCGGCGACGTACGCGCGCGACGCGATCGGATCGTAGACGAGCTGCGACGCGCCGGCGCCGATGTCGACGCTCGCGGTCGTCTTGAGCTTCTCGTCGAGCTGGAGCAGCTTGCCGCTGTCGGCGTCGATCACGAGCGCGCCCTTGCCGTACGCGACGATCGCGCTGCCCGCTTGCTCGGGCGCCGCGCCGTGGGTCGGTGCGCGCGGGCCGCCGAGCGGCGCGCCCTCGAGCTGGAACGCGGGCGGCACGCCGCGATCGAAGTCGTCGATGACCATGCGCTTGCCGAAGCTCGGCTTCGCCAAGGCCAACGCGGAGGCCATCACCACGCCACCGGCGACGGCGGCACGACGTACCCACGGTGCACGGACCTTCATGAGCTCACCCCAACGCATCGACACCGAGAACGATCTGCGGTTTCATTTCCGTCGATGGCGCTCGAGTCGTTCGAGATCGCGACCGATCGGCTGCTCCTGTGGGCGGGAGGGCCCGAGGCGGCGGGCGCATGGTGGCGCTATCACAGCGAGAATTGGTCGCACCTGAAGCCGTGGTCGCCGCCGGTGCCACCCGATTTCCTCACGCTCGGCTACTGGGAGCGGCGGCTGGTCGCCGAGCGCGCGGCGATGGATCTCGGGCGCGCGGCGCGCTGGGCGATCTCGTGGCGCGACGACGCCACGCGGCGCGTGATCGGCACGGTCGGACTGTCCGAGATCCTGCGCGGCCCGGCCGGCATGGCGTACCTCGGCTATGGCCTCGCCGCGCACGAGCAGAAGAAGGGCGTGATGACCGAAGCGGTGCGCGCCGCCACCGCCTATTCGTTCGAGACGCTGCGCCTGCACCAGGTCCACGCGAACTACGTCCCGACCAACGAGGCGTCCGCGCGCGTGCTGCGCCGCGCCGGCTTCACCGTCTACGGCTACGTGCGCGACTACCTCTACATCGACGGCGCGTGGCGCGATCACGTCATGACGGTTCTTACCGATCCAACCGGGCGACCGCCCGATCTGCCGTGAGTAGAATCGCGCGGCATGTATCTGCGTCGCCTGACGATCACGGGGTGTCGATCACTGAGTCGGATCGACCTCCCGTTCGAGCACGAACGCGGCGAGCCGCGCCTGTTCACCGTGATCCATGGGGACAGCGCGACGTGCAAGACGACGCTCTTGCGCATGATCGCGCTCGCGGCGGCCGGGCCCGCGCGCGCCGCGGCCCTCGTCGGTGACGCCGCCGCGTACCGCGATCCGCGCTCCGACTCGCTCCCGCGCATCGAGGCACGCTTCGATCAGCCGGGCGCGGAGGTGCGGGTCACCGTCGAGCTCCCCGCGTCCGGAGAATCGCTCCGTCATCAGGGCGAACCGGCGGGGTTCGTCGCGGCGTACGGCGCGGGCCGCGCGTTGCAGCCACCGCAGGAGTCCGACATCACCGACGATCTCGGCTACGCGCGCGTCGCGGGCGTGTTCCGGCGGTGGGCACCGTTCGGCCTCGCGTTCGCGCACGGGACGTTCGGCGTGAAGGTCGACCACGCGAAGTTCGTCCGCGCGCTTCGCTCGGCGCTGATCGATCGCATGCGCATGGCGGATCTGGTCGACGTTCGGATCGATCCGCCCGCCGAACCGAAGACGGAGAAGATCGCGCGGACTCGGATCCGTCGTGAGGGCAATGCGCGCTACTACATCCAGGGAGGCGACGTGTGGGCGGTCGAGAGCAAGCAGCCGGCGCGCCTCGTCGTCAAGGTCGGCGTCGAGATGGACTACGAGCGCTATCTCTACTTCCTCGACGGAGACGGCGACGTCGCGCGACGGAGCAGGGGAGGCGCGCCCGCGGATCTGGAGCGCTTCACGCTCCGCGTCGGCGCGAAGACCGTCACGGTTCCTTCCTCGGCGCTCTCGCACGGTCAACAGGCGCTGGTCGCGCTCGTCGCCGACGTGATCGGATACGCGTGCGTCGAGGCGGGGCGCCCCCTCGAGCTCGATGCGATCGCGGGCCTCGTGATCGTCGATGATCTCGATCTCCACCTCGATGCGCGATGGCAGGGCGAGCTCGTGCCTGCGCTCCAACGCGCGTTCCCGCGCGTACAGTTCGTCGCCAGCACGCGGTCACCCTCGGTGCTCACCGGCTGCAAGGCGGACCAGGTCTGGACGCTCACGCGCGACGAGACGAGCGGCGACGTGGTCGCCGCGCCGTGGCGCGCCGCGATGCACTGACTCGGCTCAAGGCGCGCGATCGCGCTGCGCTGTCCGGGGCTCCGGCAGCGCGAGCGGGACGCCGTCGTCGTCGTGACCCCAGCGGCGCACGTCGGGGAGCATGCGGTAGAGCACCCAGTGATAGAGCGAGCGCGGCATCCAGCGGCGGAACCACGCGAACAGGTGCGCGTCGAAGGTCGCGGGCACGCGCAGGGGCGGGCGGCGCTTCTTCATGATGCGCGTGATCGTGCGCGCGACCTTCTCGGGCGTCGCGCGCGACCAGCGCATGAGGCGCGCGATGAACGGCGCCATGTGCTCGTAGTGCGCGTGGTACGCGGCGTGGACGTCGTCGCGCGCGTGCGAGGACTCGGCGGTGAAGCGCACGTTCGCGTACGCCTCGCTGTGGATGAAGCCGGGCTGCACGAGCGACACCTTGATGTTCCACGGGCGCACTTCGTAGAAGAGCGACTCGGTCGCGCCCTCGAGCGCGAACTTCGACGCCGAGTACGCGGCCATGGTCGGCATCGCCATCATGCCGCCGACCGACGACACGTTGATGATGCGGCCCTCGCGGCGCGCGCGCATCCGCGGCAAGACGAGCCGGATCAGATCCATCGGCGCGAGGTAGTTGACGTCCATCTGCGCGACGCGGTCGTCGTCGCTGACGTGCTCGAGCACCGCGCGGTACATCACGCCGGCGTTGTTGACGAGCACGTCGACGCCGCCCCAGCGATCGTCGGCTTCTTCGATCACCGCGTGGCGCTCGGCGGCGCTCGTCACATCGAGGCGGCGCAGGTGGACGCGCTCGCCTTCTTCGATCTGTGCGTCCGCGAACCGCTCGATCGACTCGCCGCGCGCGGTGAGGATCAGGCGATGATCGCCGTCGAGCAGGCGGCGCGCGAGCGCGAGGCCGAGGCCCGTCGAAGCGCCGGTGACGAGCACCGTCTTCACCCGTCCAGTGTACCGCTTAGCTGGAAGCCGACGTGTAGTTCCTCACCGCGCCGATCCAGAGCAGTCGCGCGCCGATGGCGAGGCCGAGTGAAGCGGCGACGCACGCGATCGCGGTGGTGAGCTCGATCCGGCCGAGGATCGCCATCGCGGGATAGGTCGTCATGAGCGCCAGCGGCAGGATGAACGTGAAGATGATCCGCCACGCGCCCTTGAAGATCTGCGCGGGCCAGCGCGCGGTGTCGAAGACGGCGTCGAGCAGGTACGTGAGGTTGTCGAGGCGGATCACCCAGAACGAGGCGGCGACGATCCCGATCCACAGCGCGTACATGACGATCACGCCGCTCGCGAGGAGCAGCGATCCGGCGGCGACGTCGGCGACGGTCGGCCACCGCCCGAGCTGGACGAACGCATACACGAGCAGCGCGACGCCGCCGAGCACGTCGACGATCCGCCACGGATCGAAGCGCGCGGTCGAGACGAGGAACTGCGAGTCGGCGGGCTTGAGCAAGAGATAGTCGAACGAGCCGGTGCGGATCTTGTCGACGACGTCGACCAGCGACGGATTGATCGCGCCCTCCAAGATGCCGCGCAGGATCACGAACCACGCGATCACGACCAGCGCCGACGGGAAGTCCCAGCCGGCGACCGCGGTCCGGTCTTCGTACAGGATGAACAGCGGCAGCAGGTTCCACCCGAGCCAGTACAAGCTCATCGCGCCCTGCACGAAGAAGTCGGCGCGGTACTGCATCACGGTCTGCAGCGACGCGCGCACCTGCACGCCGAACAGGCGCAGGTAGCGGATCACTGCCCGACCGCCTCGAAGCGCTTCACGCCGGCGCGCCAGAGGGTGAGCGCGAGCGCGAGGACGCCGGCGGCCCAGATCCATTGCGCGGCGACGAGCTCGGCCGCGCGGCCCGCGCCGAGCGAGCGCGACGTGAGGATCTCGACGGGCACGCTGAGCATGAAGCGGAACGGCAGCCAGTCGGCGAGCGTGCGCAGCCACGAAGGCAAGAGCGACAGCGGGATCAAGTAGCCGGAGAGGATCGCGAAGACGCCGAAGTAGACCTCCATCAGCGACATCGCCTTGTCGAGGAAGAACGCGAACGATCCGAGCGCGAACAAGAACGCGAAGGTGAGGAGCCACGCGGCGACGATCGACGGGATGAAGAGCAGGACCTGCGCGGCGTCGTGCGACATCGACTCGCGCGCGGTCGTGAACAGCATGATCGCGGCGATCGGCAGCGCGACCAGGCCGCGCAGCGGCACCGCGGCGACGTGGCTGACGCCGTACTGGATGAACGGATGCACCGGGCGCAGGAGGCGCATCGACATCTGCCCGTGCCGCACCTCTTCGTTGATCTGCCAGACGACCCACGAGCCGGTGAGGTTCCGGACGATCAGCGTCGCGAGGTAGTACGCGACGAAGTCCGGCGACGAGTAGCCGTGGAACGGCTGCTCGCTCGCGACGCTCGTCCACAAGCCGAGCATCACGAGCGGCAAGGTCGTCGTGAGCATCCAGACCAGGAACTCGGCGCGATACGCGACCGTCTCGGCGACGCCGATGCGCAACAAGGTCGGCACCGCGCGCAAGGTCGCGCGCAGGCTCACGCCTCGGCCTCGACCGGTTGCGTGGCGGCGAGCCCGACCGCCTTGTCCTTGAACATCGCGCGCATCACGTCTTCGAGCGGCGGATCCTCGACGGAGAGATCGGTGACGGGGAGCGTGGCGAGCAGGTGCGCGACGACGTCCTTGAGCTTGGCGTCGGAGACCTGCAGCACGATCCGCGCGCCTTCGCGCCTGATCACGTCGCCGAGCGAGGCGATCGCGTCTTCCGCGACCGGGCCGCCGAGCGTGAACGAGACCAGCTTGCCCGGGTGCATCGTCTTGACCAGGCCGCGCAGATCGCCGTCGTGGATGATCGTGCCGCCGTCGATCACGATCACGCGCGGACACAGCGCGACGACGTCGTCCATGTAGTGGCTCGTGAGGAGCACGGTCGCTTCGTGGCGCTGGTTGTAGGCGCGGATGAACTCGCGGATCGCGAGCTGCATCGAGACGTCGAGGCCGATGGTCGGCTCGTCGAGGAAGAGCGTGGTCGGCCGGTGCAGGAGCGCGCACGCGAGCTCGCACTTCATGCGCTCGCCGAGCGAGAGCTGGCGCGTCGGCTTCGTGATCAGCTCGCCGAGATCGAGCAGGTCGGAGAGCTCCTTCATGGTCGCGTCGAACTGCGCCTGCGGGACGTCGAACAGCGCGCGGTTCATCGCGTAGGTGTCGGCCGGCGGCAGATCCCAGATCAGCTGCTGCTTCTGGCCCATCACGAGCGTGATGCGGCGCAGGAAGTCGGCCTCGCGCTTCTGCGGGACGAAGTTCTCGACCTCGACGTCACCGCTGGTCGGATGCAAGAGGCCCGAGAGGCACTTGAGCGTGGTCGTCTTGCCGGCGCCGTTGGGCCCGAGGAAGCCGACGCGCTCGCCGCGCTCGATCGTGAAGCTGACGCCGTCGACCGCCTTGACCAGGTCGTAGGTGCGATGGAAGACGCTCTTCACGGCCGCCGCCAGCCCGGGCGGACGGCGGTGGACCTTGAAGTGCTTGCGCAGATCGCGCGCGCGGATCACCGGCGAACTGTAGCGCGATCAGAGCGCGCCGAAGCCGCGCGCGAGGCTCGCGCCGCCGAACGCGCGGACGTTGGTGACCGCGAGATCGGCTCGGTCGTCGCAGGCGGGGCAGACGAGCGCCGCGGAGGCGGTGTACATGACGTCGCCGCCGGTGACGCTCGTGCCGCACGCAGAGCAGCGTTGCATTTGCATGCGCGGCAGCTCAGCAATCGATGTGCCGCGCGCGCGTGCCCCCAAGCTCTCGATCGATCACGCGCGATGATCGCGCGTGACGGAACGAGTTACGCGGCGACGGGCTGCGCGACCGGCTGCGCGAACGGGCGCGCCATGGTCTGCTCGCGCTGCGCCGTCAGCCACACCTCGAGGTCGCTCATCTGGAGGCGGACGATGCCGCCGACCTTGAAGACCGGAAGCGGGTTCGAGGTGCGGCGCGCCATGTAGCGGCACCAGCGCTCCGAACGGCCGAGTGCATCCGCGATACCCTTCCACGTCTCGACGAAGTTGCTCATGCCAGGCCCTATGAGCACGTCGCGTGCCGAGGGCCTAACTGTGCGGAAGTGGCCGGTCGAACGTGGCAGTGGGACAGGGAATCCCGGCAGCGTGACACCAAACCTGGCAAACCGTGACGATTGGCGGGGCACAGAGCGGGACGATCGAGACAGCTGCCACGATCGCGCTCGCTGGCGCTCGCGCGCCGAAGCCGTAGCCGAAGCCGTAGCCGAAGCCGAAGCCGTAGCCGAAGCCGCAACCGAAGCCGAAGCCGAAGCCGAAGCCGTAGCCGTAGCCGTAGCCGATCCGCGCACCCGCGATCGATTGCTGGGCCCTTCGACTCCGCGTTCGCTCTTCGAGCGAACGCTTCGCTCAGGGCGAGCGGGACTGGCATAGCACCGGTTTCGGTTTCGGTTTCGGTTTTCGGTTTCGGCTTCGGTTTCGGTTTCGGTTTCGGTTTCGGCTACGGCTACGGCTTCGGCTTCGGTTGCGGCTACGGCTACGGCTACGGTTTCGGCTACGGCTACGGCTACGGCTTCGGCTACGGCTACGGCTACGGCTACGGCTACGGCTACGGCTACGGCTACTGGGTGCTAACCGACCCACGTAATCGTCCACTCGCGTGGCTCGCCTTCGACGGTGACGTCGACGGTGTCGCCGACGCCGTGGCCGATCACGGCGCGGCCGATCGGGGAGGCGGGCGTGACGACCGAGAGGAAGCCGTCGCCGCCGGGGCCGGTGAGCGTGACGCCGGCGCCGACCGGCGCGAGGAAGAACGTGCGGCCTTCGCCGGCGTCGGGATCCTCGATCTCGACGATCGCGCCGAGCATGGCTTTCTGCAGCGTGGATGGGGCGCGCCAGGACTTGAGCGCGTCGAGCTCCTCGATCGCACGCTTGGCGCGACGCTCCTGCGCGCGGCCCATCGATCCGAGCTCGAGCGCGGCGCGCGCGTCCTCGCGCTTCTCGGCGGGCGTCGCGCCCTCGCGCGCCTCGGTCGCCGAGGCTTCGCTGGCGTCGAGCGCGGCGCGCACGGAGGCCGAGAGCTGCGCGGCGAGCTGATCGATCAGGAACTGCTTCTCCAGCATCGACTGATCGTCCCGCGGCGGAGCGGCGCGCGGCAAGAAAGTTGCAAACCCAGATCCGAAAGGAGGCACCGATGCGAAGCGAACCGATCCGCGGCAAGACGATCGTCTTCCACTTCGACGACGGCCCGATGAAGGGCAAGGCCTACTCGCACATCTTCCGCGACGACGGCACGGTGACCTACGGCGCGGTCGGCAGCGACCATCCGTCGAAACCGGTCCACTACGAGATCCTCCCGATCAACGACGACGTCGTCGCCGTCTCGTACTTGAGCGGAGAGGGCTACACGCTCACCGCGATCCTCGATCTCGAGCACAAGACGCTGAACGCGTTCGCGTCGAACGAGAAGATGCTGACGCCGCAGCACGGCTCGTTCGAGATCAACTAGCTCTTCTTCTTCGCGGCCGCCGCCAGCTCGCCGACCGTCTTGATCGGCAGCGCGTCGATCGACTCGCCGGCGAGCACCGACTCCAGGAGGGTCGCGCCGACCCGCGCGAGCTCGGTCAGCCCGTCGATGCGGGTGGCGACCTCCTTGCCGTGCGCGTCGCCCGCCGGCGTCGCGCCGAGGTCGGCGCGCACCGCCTCGAACTGCTCGAGCGCGGTCTGGATCCAACGGAGCTCGCGCTCGCGGAACACGCGCGAGACCGGCTTCCAGATGTTGGTCTCGGCCTCGTAGTAGTCGCGCCGCTCGCCGGGCACCCACGTCTTCTTCACGACCGACCACTGCTGCAGCTCGGTGAGCAGCATCGACACCGCGCCCGACGACAGCTCGAGCCGCTCGCCGATGTCGCCCGCGCTCATCGGCGACGCCTCCAAGTAGAGCAGCGCCCACAAGCGGCCCATGTTGCGCTTGAAGCCCCACGACTCCATCAAGCCGCCGACCGCGTCGGCGATGCGCAAGACCGCCTTGTCGTGACGCTCGGACATTACTTCTTGCCCAGCACCTCGTCGGGATCGAGCGGCGGCATCTCGGTCGTCTTCACGCGCGCGACGCCGCCACCGCCGTCGTCGTCGGGCGGCGGCGCGCCCGGCGACTGCTCCTCGGCGCGGCGGCGCGCGATGATCTCGACGATCTCGCGCTGCGAGAGCCCGCCCGACGCGCGGATCGTGACGCCCGCCTTCATGCCGGTCTTCAGCTCGCGCGCGGTCACCGACAAGATCGACTCGACGTCGAGCGTGAGCGACAGCTC
>DATJIA010000228.1:0-8931 GCA_035493675.1 Kofleriaceae bacterium
GCTCGGCGACAAGACCAAGGGCGGCTTCTACAAGAAGGTCGGCCCCGACGTCATGACGCTCGACCCGAAGACGGGCGAGTACCGCAAGAAGGGCGGCGACGAGGCGATCGCGAAGGCCGCGAAGTCGATCGCGAAGATCGAGGACGCCGGCGAGCGCCTGCGCAAGCTGGTCGCGACACCCGGCGTGGTCGGCGAGTTCGCGTGGAAGGCGCTGTCGCGCTCGCTCGCGTACGCCGCGCGCCGCATCGGCGAGATCACCGACAGCGTGGTCGCGATCGATGACGCGATGAAGTGGGGCTACAACTGGGAGCTCGGTCCCTTCGAGACGTGGGACGCGCTCGGCTTCGCCGAGACCGTCGATCGCATGAAGAAGGACGGCATCTCGCTGCCGGCGACCGTCGAGAAGATGCGCGCGTCGGGCGCGAAGGGCTTCTACGACGGCGATCGCGTGTACGACCTGCTGCACGGCGATTACGTGAAGCGCCCGAGCGATCCGCGCGAGGTGACCTGGGAGGTCATGCGCCGCGGCGACGCGCCGGTGCTCAAGAACGCGGGCGCCGAGGCGTGGGATCTCGGCGACGGCATCCTCGGGCTTCGCTTCAAGACCAAGGCGAACTCGATCGACGCCGACGTCGTGCAGATGATCTACGACGCGGTCGATCGCGCCGAGCGCGACTTCCGCGGCTTGGTGGTCTCGAACAGCGGCGAGTTCTTCTGCGTCGGCGCGAACCTGTTCGCCGTGATCATGGCGGCGCAGCAGAAGCAGTGGGAAGGCCTGCGCGAGACGTGTCGCGGCTATCAGTACGCGACCCAGCGCATGAAGTACGCGACGGTGCCGGTGGTCGCGGCGCCGTACAACATGACGCTCGGCGGCGGCCTCGAGCTCTGCTTCGGTTGCGACTCGGTGCAGGCGGCGAGCGAGACGTACTCGGGCCTGGTCGAGGTCGGCGTGGGGCTCATCCCCGGCGGCGCCGGCACGATGAACATGCTGTGGCGCGCGCTCGAGGGCGTTCCGCAGGGCGTCGACGTCGACACCTACGCGTTCGTCACGCAGACGTTCAAGAACATCGCGCTCGCGCAGGTCGCGACCTCCGCCGAGGAGGCGAAGGCGTTCGGCTACTTCCGATCGACCGATGGCGTGTCCTTCGATCGCGCGCGCCAGCTGTACGAAGCCAAGCAGCGCGTGATCGGCTTGGCGGAGAGCGGCTATCACCCGCCCGCGCCGCGCGCGTACAAGCTGCCCGGCGAGAGCGGCATCGCGACGCTCCACATGATGGTCAACACGCTGGTCGCCGGCGGCTACGCCAGCGAGCACGACGCGAAGATCGCGCTCAAGCTCGCGAACGTCTTGTGCGGCGGCGTCGGCGGCGGCACGCACCTCGTGACCGAGGACGAGATCCTCGAGCTCGAGCGCGAGGCGTTCGTGTCGTTGTGCGGCGAGCCGAAGTCGCTCGAGCGCATGCAGTACATGCTCATGAACAACAAGCCCCTGCGGAACTGAGCCGAAAAGGATCAACGACCATGGCTAACGACATCATCATTGCCGAAGCGGTTCGCTCCGCGGTGGGCCGCGGTCACAAGGGCACGCTCGCGACCAAGCGTCCGGACGAGCTCGCCGCCGACGTGTTGCGCGGGCTGATGGCCCGCGTGCCGCAGGCGAAGGGGCACGTCGAGGACGTCGTGCTCGGATGCGCGATGCCCGAGGGCGAGCAAGGCTTGAACGTCGCGCGCTTGGTCGCGCTGACGGCGGATTTCGGGATCGAGGTCCCCGCGCAGACGATCAACCGCTTCTGCTCGTCGGGCCTGCAGGCGATCGCGACCGCGGCGGGCGCGATCGCGGTCGGCACCGCGGACGCGATCGTCGCCGGCGGCGTCGAGTCGATGACGTACGTGCCGATGACCGGCTTCCATCTGTCGGCGTCGCCGGAGCTCATGGAGCACATGCCGACGGCGAACACGCCGATGGGCATCACGGCGGAGAACGTCGCCAAGAAGTTCGGCATCACGCGCGCGCAGCAGGACGAGCTCGCGTACAAGTCGCAGATGAAGGCGAAGGCCGCGCTCGAGAAGGGCGTGTTCAAGGACGAGATCGTGCCGGTGCGCGCGGTCGCGTACGAGAACGGTCATCGCGTCTACCGCGACTTCGTGATCGACGAGCTGCCGCGTCCGGAGACGACGCTCGAGGGCCTCGGCAAGCTGCCGCCCGCGTTCGCGCAGGGCGGAAGCGTCACCGCCGGCAACTCGTCGCCGATCTCCGACGGCGCGGCGGCCGCGCTGGTCGTCAGCGCGGCGAAGGCGAAGGAGCTCGGCATCAAGGGCCTGGGCTACTTCCGCAGCTTCGTCACCGTCGGCGTCGATCCTGCGATCATGGGCATCGGGCCCTTGCCGGCGGTGCAGAAGCTCTTGAAGAAGACCGGGCTCTCGATCAAGGACATCGATCTGATCGAGATGAACGAGGCCTTCGCGTCGCAGGCGGCCTACTGCCAGAAGGAGCTCGGCATCCCCGACGAGAAGCTGAACGTGAACGGCGGCGCGATCGCGCTCGGCCACCCGCTCGGCTGCACCGGCGCCAAGCTCACCGCGACCGCGCTCTACGAGCTGCGCCGCCGCGGCGGTCGCTACGCGATCGTGACGATGTGCATCGGCGGTGGCCAGGGCGCGGCGGGCTTGTTCGAAGCGATCCACTAGCGTCGCGCCGCGCGGGTCGGTCAATGGCCGTTGACCGACCAGTGCACGTAGTCGCCGCCGCCGTACCAGATCACGCCGAGCTCGCGGCCGATGTGATCGACCTTGTCCTCGTCGAGCTTGCCGCTCTTCTTCTCCTCGGCCTGGTAGGTCTTCCCGCCGACGGTGAGCGACGCGGGCACGCCGGTGATCTTCATGTCGACGGCCTCGCCGGTCTTGTGCAGCGTGCCGAGCGCCGGCTTCGCGACCAAGCCGAACGCCTTCTTCATCGCGGCGGCCGCGGCCTGGGTCTGCGCGGGGTCGCCGTGATCCCACTCGATCGCGATGCCCTTGCCCTGGCAGTCGCTGTTCGCCTTCGCGACCGATTCTTCGCCGCTCTCGAGCGTCCACGCGTAGTGCATGAGGTACGCGCGGTTCTCGTGTCGCCACGTGCAGGTGATCTCGACCGCCGCGCCCGACGCGCTCAGGCCGTCGATGAAGGTCTTCGCCGGACCGGCGAAGCCCGCGGCCAGCGTGCCGAGATCGTGCGACGAGCTCCACCCCTTCGATGACGCGAGCCCGGGCCATTGCTCGCCCGACAGCTGCTTGTCGCCGCTCGGCGCCGGCGCGGCCGGCGCGGGTGCGGCGGGTGCGGCGCCGCCCACGGTCTCGGCGGGCGCGTCGGTGCCGGCATGATCGCCGGCCGCCGGCGCCGCGGGCTTCGCCGCCGGCGCCGCGGGGTTCGGCGCGGCCGCTTCTTGATCGAGCTTGGGCTTCTCCTCGGCGGTCGGCTCGGCGCCGCCGGTGAAGAGCGAGACGACGCTATTCACCGCCGACGACACCGCGCTCGTGAAGCTGTCGACGAGGCCGGGCGATGCGGCCGGCGCCGCCGGTGCCGTCGCGGGCGCGGCCGGCGCGGCCGGCGCGTCCTCGATCTTCACGTAGTGCGATCCGCCGGTGATGTAGCCGGGCGCGCCGAGGTGCGTGACCTGCAGCCACGACGTGGAGACGCCGAGCACGTCGAAGCTCGTGCCGGGCGGCACCCAGTTCGGCTGCACGGTGACCGGCGGCGAGTCCTTCGACGGGCCCTGGTGCACGACGATGTTCTGGATCGTCGTCGCGCGCTTCTTCGGCGACGCGCTCGCCGCCGCGGGCGCCGGCGTGGATGCGGCGGGCGCGGCCGCCGCCGGTGCCGCGGCGTCGGTGCGCTGGATCATCGCGCCCTGCACCGCCGCGCCGCCGCTCGATCCGCGATGCGCCATCGTGTCGAGCAAGGACTCGGCGCTCTCGCCGCGCACGACCAGATCCGCGACCGCGTCGGCGTGCTGCTCGTACGAATCGCCGGCCTGGCCGATGCCGCCCGACAGGCGCACGCCGCCGCGCTGTTGCACGACGTGCGCCGCCTCGTGCGCGGCGAGGTGGAGATCCGGCGACGACGCGAACGCGACGCTGTCGCCGGTCGCATACGCGTGGGCGCCGAGCGCCGCCGATGCGTCGGCGGCCGGGCCGCCGACCTGCGCGCGCACGCCGCTGACGTCGTGATGTCCGAACGACGCCTGGATCGCGGCGCCGTGGGGAAGCGCCGAGCTCGCCTGCGCGACGCCGCTCAGCGCCGCGACGCGGGCTTCGTCGGCGGACAGCTGCACGGGCGCGGCGGCGGCCCGCTGCACGTTGTCCTGCCCGGACGTCGCCGGTGCGTCGCGCCGCGGCGCCAGCATCGCGGTCGTCGCGATCTTGCCGGGCGCGGTGCTCGGCGACGAAGGGGCCGTTTCGTTGGAGTGGGCATCGAGGAGTTGGCTGCGCATCTACTCGATAGGACCCGCCGGCCGGCGCGAGTCGTCTTAAAGCCGTCTAAATGATCGCTAAGACCTCATGGCTTCGAGCGCTCGAGCCAATCGCACGCGACGTCGTCGCCGCCGTCGCAGGCCTTCTTCAGCATGCGACGCGCGGTGGCGCGCTCGGCGGGAGTCTTGGCGTCGACGAGCATGCCGCGGCCGCGCGCGGTGCACGTGTGCAGATCGCCGAGGTCGCACGCCTTGATCATCCACGGGTCGGCGCCGGCGTGCCCCTTGTCCTTGGTGCCCTTGCCGCTGAAGTGACGGTCCGCGGCGAAGCCGCACGCGGTCATGTCGCCGCCGTTGCACATCGTCTCGAGCATCTTGGTCGACGCCGCGGCGTCCGCGTCGGGATCCTCGTCGCGGAAGTAGATCTTCGCGAGCATCCCGCAGCCGCGATCGTCGCCGCCTTCGCACGCGCGCCGGTACCAGCTCACGCGCGCCTTGCCGAGCGGTGACATGTCGCCGAGCGCGTAGCAGGCCTCGCCCATCTTCGCGTCGCACAGCTTCGTGTAGATCTCGATCGCCTCGGCGCGCGAGCCCTTGCCGTCGAAGTCCCGCAGCTCCGTCGCGAGCAAGAAGCAGCCGGACCGATCGCCGAGCGTGCACGCCTCGCGATACGCGGTGATCACGCCGGTCTCGTCGAGGCCGCCGCGCTCACCCAGCTCGGCGACGTCGAGGCACGCGCTCGCCAGCTTGCCGTTGACGCACGCCGACCAGTACATCGCCGCCGCCTGTTTGTCGTCGCGCTTCGCCGCCGCGTCGGCGCACGCGGCGGGCTTCATCCCCTCGCACGCGTCCTTCACGACCGGCTTCGCCTCCGCGCTCGATCCGAGCAAGACCACCGCGCACACGATCCACATCCGCATGCGCGAGGGATAACATCGTCGCACCCGTGTCGCAGTAGCGATCCATCGGGCTCCGCGCTAGCGTCCGCGCATGAAGCGCCTCGTCCTCGTGTGCGCGGCGGCCGCTTGCGGCGGTCCGACGAAGCCCACGCCCCTGCCCGTGGAGTCACCTGTCGCGATGAAGCCCGCCGATCCGGTTCCGACGACGACAACCCCGAGCGGTCCCGCCAAGGACTATCCCGCGACCAAGCGCGACGACGTCGTCGAGACGCTCCACGGCGTCCTGGTCCACGATCCGTATCGCTGGCTCGAGGATCCGTCGAAGCAAGAGGTGAAGGACTGGATGGCGGCGCAAGACGACTACGCGCGCGCCAAGCTCGCCGCGCTGCCCGGTCGCGACGACCTCGCCAAGCGCCTCACCGAGGTCTTCTACTACGACGCGGTCAGCGCGCCGTCGCATCGCAAGGATCGCTTCTTCTACACGCGCAAGCACAAGGACAAGGAGAAGACGATCGTCTACTGGAAGCAGGGCGAGAAGGGCGCCGAGCAGGTGCTGCTCGATCCGAACACGTGGTCGACCGACGGCAGCGCCGGCCTCAAGGGCTTCTGGCCGAGCTGGGACGGTCACTACGTCGCGTACAACCGCAGCGAGCACAACTCCGACGAGACGACGATGTTCGTGCTCGACGTGACGACCGGCAAGGTCCTCGCCGACACGATCCCCGGCACCAAGTACAGCGGCGCGTCGTGGACGCCGCACAACGACGGCTTCTACTACACGTGGGTCCCGGAGGTCAGCGATCAGGTCCCGGTCGCCGATCGCCCGGGCTTCGCCGAGATCCGCTTCCACAAGCTCGGCACCGATCCCGCGAAGGATCCGGTGCTGCACGAGAAGACCGGCAACCCGCAGACGTTCCTCGGCGGCGGCATCTCGATGGACGGCCACTGGCTGTTCGCGAACATCTCGCACGGCTGGAACTCGACCGACGTCTACTTCCAGGACCTGCGATCGAAGGATCGCAAGTGGATCCCGCTCGTCGAGGGCGTCGACGCGCTGTTCAGCGTCGACGACGATCACGACACCTTCTACGTGCTGACCAACGACGGCGCGCCGCGCTATCGCATCTACGCGGTCGATCCGCACAAGCCCGCGCGCACCGACTGGAAGGAGATCGTCCCGCAGCAGGACGCGACGCTCGAGACCCTCTCGATCGTCGGCGGTCACCTCGTCCTCAACTACCTGCGCAACGCCGCCTCCGAGGTCGAGGTGCACGATCTGCACGGCAAGCTCGTCCGCAAGATCGAGGTGCCTGCGCTCGGCACCGCGAGCGGCATGCTCGGCCTCCCCAACGAAGACACCGCGTACTTCTCGTACAGCTCCTTCACCGAGCCGCAGGTCATCTACAAGACCTCGATCAAGAGCGGCAAGGTCGACGAGTGGGCGCGGATCTCGCTGCCGATCGACACGTCGCAGTTCACGACCGAGCAGGTCCGCTACAAGTCGAAGGACTCGACCGAGATCACGATGTTCCTGATCCACCGCAAGGACGCGGTGAAGGGCAAGGTCCCGACGCTGCTCACCGGCTACGGCGGCTTCAACGTGAGCGAGACGCCGGGGTTCGCGTCGAGCTACGCGGTGTGGCTCGAGCACGGCGGCATGATCGCGCTGCCCAACCTGCGCGGCGGCGGCGAGTACGGAGAGGATTGGCACAAGGACGGGATGCTCGGGAAGAAGCAGAACGTCTTCGACGACTTCATCGCGGCCGGCGCGTGGCTCGCGTCGAGCGGATGGACCGACGCCGATCACCTCGCGATCCGCGGCGGCTCGAACGGCGGCCTCTTGATGGGCGCGGCGATCACGCAGGCGCCGCAGCAGTGGAAGGCGGTCGTGTGCGGCGTGCCGCTGCTCGACATGATCCGCTATCACCTGTTCGGCTCGGGCAAGACGTGGGTGCCGGAGTACGGCAGCGCCGAGGACGCCGAGCAGTTCAAGTGGCTCTACGCGTACTCGCCGTATCACCACGTCACGCCGGGCGTGAAGTATCCGGCGGTCTTGATGGCGAGCTCGGATCACGACGATCGCGTCGATCCGATGCACGCGCGCAAGTTCACCGCCGAGCTGCAATACGCGACCGGGTCGGACGCGCCGATCTGGCTGCGCATCGAGAAGAACGCGGGCCACGGCGGCGCCGACGTCGTCAAGCAGCAGGTCGAGCAGACCGCGGACACCTTCGCGTTCCTGATGTGGCAGCTGGGGATGAAATGATGAAGCTCGGATTGATCGGCGTGGTGATGTTCGCGTGCGGCTGTCCGGGCGGCGGCAAGTACACGCCGCCGTGGGGCGCGAAGGAGCCGACCGCGGCCGAGGAAGCGCAGCGCGTGCAGGCGAAGCAGGCCGAGATCACCTCGTTCCGCGCCGAGAGCGTGATGGACTACTGGCTCGGCAACGATCGCATCAAGGGCACCGTGAAGGTCATGGGCAAGCCGGGCGCGTTCGTGCGCTTGAACGCGCTGTCGCCGGCGGGCGGCGACGTGATCGCCGATCTGTCGTGCGACGGACAGGACTTCGTGATGCTCGACAAGCAGCACAACTGCGTCGTCACCGGTCCGTGCGACGAGGGATCGATCTCGCAGTTCTTCCACGTGCCGCTCGCGCCCGATGATCTCTTCCACCTCGCGACCGGCACGACCCCGTTCCTCGGCACCGCGCAGAAGCTGTCGTGGGACGCGAACGCGGGGCAAGAGACGATCACGCTCGAAGGCGACAAAGGCACGCAGACGATCGTCGTCGACGCGCGCGACGGGCACACCGACGTCGTGTCGAGCCACCTGCAGCACGACAAGCAGGCGTGGACGATCACCAACAAGGACTTCCACGACGTCACCGCCGGCGACAAGACCTTCCGCGTGCCGGCGAAGAGCCGCTTCGAGGGCAGCGCGGAGAAGTCGGATCTGATCGTCGAGTGGAACGAGCTCGACCTGAACGTCGACCTCGACGCGAGCAAGTTCCACGTCGAGGTCCCGACCGGCATTCCGGCGTGCCATTGATGTTATCGTGACCGCTGCGATGGCCGAGGCGCTCCTCGAGATCAAGGATCTCGTCACCGAGTTCCGCACCGAGCACGGCACGGTGCGCGCGGTCGACGGGGTCTCGTTCGAGATCCCGAAGCGCAAGACGCTCGGCGTCGTCGGCGAGAGCGGCTGCGGCAAGTCGGTGACCGCGCTCAGCGTGATGCGCCTGATCGCGGATCCGCCGGGGCGCATCGCGGCCGGGAAGATCACGTACGACGGGAAGGACCTGCTCGCGCTCGACGAGCCGTCGATGCGGAAGATCCGCGGCAACCGGATCGCGATGATCTTCCAGGAGCCGATGACCTCCTTGAACCCGGTGTTCACCGTCGGCGATCAGGTCGCCGAGGCGGTGCGGCTGCACCAGAAGAAGTCGCGCGCCGACGCGATGCAGATCGCGATCGACATGTTCAAGCTCGTCGGGATCCCGGCGCCCGACGAGCGCGTGCACAACTATCCGCACCAGCTCTCGGGCGGCATGCGCCAGCGCGTGATGATCGCGATGGCGCTCGCGT
>DATJIA010000229.1:0-7275 GCA_035493675.1 Kofleriaceae bacterium
TCGAGCTTCGCGTCGAGCGAGATCGGCGGCGTCAGGATCTTCGAGATCGGGCAGTTCGCCTTGGCGTCGGCCGCGAGCTCCTGGAACTTCTTGGCGTCGATGCCGGGGACCTTCGCGACCACGCTCAGCTTGATCGACGGGATCGACCAGCCGGCGTCGCCCTTGACGAGCTCGACCTTGGCCTCGGTCTTCAGCTCCTCGGGCGGATGTCCCGCGTTGGTGAGCCGGAACGCGAGCGCCATCGAGAAGCACGACGCGTGGGCCGCGGCGATCAGCTCCTCGGGGTTGGTGCCGGCCTTCCCGTCTTCGCTCGCGAACCGCATCTTCGTCGAGTACGGCTGATCGTGGAACGCGCCGGACTGCGTGGTGATGCGGCCCTGACCCTCGGGACCCGAGCCCTGCCAGACGACGTTGCTAGAGCGGAACATGGTGTCTCCTTCGTTGATTCGCGCGAACTGTGCCGCCGTGTGTCGCCATTCGCAACACGCACCGACCACTCGCGTGCACGGATCGTGAACGCGCGTTGGCGGCGCGCCGCTTGCTCCCGCGGCGCGCATGCGAAACGCGATCGTGATCTTCTTGTTAGTCGCTGCGAGTGAACGCGCGCGCGCGGGCGAGCTCGACCTCGGCGTCGGAGTCGGCGCGACGACCACGCAGTGGAGCGGCGACCGCGGCGGCGGCCCGACGATCGACGCGTCGTGGTGGTTCACCGATTGGCTGGCGGCGACCTACGCGGGCAAGGAGCAGTACGCGTCGGTCGACGAGCGAATGCTCAGCTACTTCTCGGTCGGGATGTCGGCGCGGCGCGGGCCGGTGGTCGGGAGCCTCGGGCTCGTGCACCAACACGAGGAGCCGTGGCCGTCGGTGGAGGACATGCCGGTCGGATCGGTGTTCGGCGCCGGCGACGGCATCCGCCATCGGTTCGGCGGCCGCGCCGCGGTGCACTGGATCCTGCCGTTCCGCGCGCACGCGCACGGCGACTTCTTCGCGTCGATCGATCTCGACGGCGCGTACTTCGCCGACGATCACGGCCCGGCGTGGATGGCGAGCCTGGGCGCGTCGATCGGGTTCTCGTACGACTTCGCGCGGGGCTCGCGATGAGATGGATCGCGTTGCTCTTGATGAGCGCGTGCGTCGAGCCGCAGACGATCGATCAGGCGACGTGCCCGCCGGCTTCGACGCTCACCTACGCGGACTTCGGCGAGCGCTTCATGGACGAGCGCTGCCAGTGGTGTCATCGCAGCGACGTCACCGATCGCCACGGCGCGCCGTCCGAGATCGTCTTCGACACGCTCGACGACGTGCACGATCACCTCGATCGGATCTATCTGCGCGCGGCCGGGCCGAACACGACGATGCCGCCGGGCCCCGACGATCCGCCCGCCGACGAGCGCGCGCAGCTCGCCGAGTGGCTCAGCTGTGGAGCGCCGTGAGGTATTCGTCGGCGGCCGCGCGCGATCGCAGGTGCACGACCTCCGCGCCGCGCGCGCGCGCCTCGTCGCACAGCGCGGCGACCTTCGGCGCGTTGCGCGTCTGGTAGCGCCAGATCCACTCGACGAACTCGCGCGTGAGCCGCTCGGGACAGCCCGGATCCATGTCGTCGCGCGCGCGGCCACGGTTCTTCACGTGCCTCACGATCATCCCGGCGAGGCACACCGCGCGCGGCGGATCGAGCCACACGATCGTATCGGCCGCGGCCATGCGCATCGCGAGCGTGCCGCTGTAGTTGCCGTCCATGATCCACGCGTCGCGCGCGAGGATCTCGTCGAGGATCGCGGCGAACTCCGGCTTGGGCATCTCGACCCAGCCCGGGCGCCAGTAGATGCGATCGAGATGGATCACGGACAGCCCGGTCGCCGCGCCGAGCCGCTTCGCGAACGTCGACTTGCCGGCGCCGCCGCAGCCGATCACGAGCACCTTCTTCACGCCTTTCGCCCCATGAAGCCGAGGCCGATGCCGGCGAGGATCACGAGGCCGCCTATCGCGGCGTGCACGGTCGGCTGCTCGGCGAAGAACGCCCACGTCATGAGCGACGCGCCGACGGGCTCGCCGAGGATCGTCAGCGCGACCAGGTGCGTGGGCGTGCGGCGCACGCCGTCGTTGAGCAGCGTGTGCCCGACGACCGACGCGATCATCGCCGCGCCCGCGATCGCGACGTACGCGTGCGGCGCGAGGCCGAAGACCTGATCGCCGCCGATGATCACGGCCGCGACGAGCACGATCGCGCCGAACGTGTTCACGATCGCGAGGTACGCCGCGAGCGGCATCGCGCTGCGCAGGCGCCGCCCGACGACCAGGTAGCCCGCGGCCAGCGCGCCGCCCGCGAGCGAGAGCCCGTCGCCGACGATCGCGCGCCCGCCCGCGCCCCAGTCGTTGCCGGCGATGATCGCGGTGCCGCCGATCGCGATCGCGATGCCCCACCACTCGCGCCGCCGCACGTGATCGCCGAGCAGCAAGCCGAACAGCGCCGCGAAGACCGGGTTGGTCGCGACCAGCGCGACCGACGCCGTCGCGCTCGTGAAGTACAGCGACGTGATCCACACGCCGAGGTGCGCGCCGAACAAGACGCCCGCCGCGATCGCCCACGCGCGATCGCGCGCCGGCAGCGTCCACCACAGCGCGAACGCGCGCGGCGCCGCGGCCAGCATCACGACCGCGGTGAGCGACACGCGCAGCGCCGCGACCGTCATCGCCGGCGCCGGCTGCGCCCAGCGGATGAACGGCGTCGCCGACGAGATCGCGACGATCGCGCAGCCGAGCGTCAACAGGCCGCGCGTGCGCGCTTGCACGCGCGCAGTCTACTTGGTCGTGCGCTTGCCCGGAAGCGGGTGCGCGTTGAGCGCGTCGCCGTCGAGCGTGTAGGCGGCGCCCCAGCGATCGTCGTCCCACGGCAGCGCGATCGGCTCGGCGTCGCCCGACGGACCTTCGTCGTAGGTGTCGGCGTCCCAGTTCACGGCGGGCTTCGCGCGGACGACCAGCTGCGGCTTGCGACCGGGATGGATCGACCAGTCGCTCTCGAGCTTCGAGCCGTTGCGCTCGCGCCGCACCTCGACCGCGAACAGCTGCACGATCGATCCGCCCTTCGCGCCGAAGCCGAGCAAGACGTCGCGCGTGCCCTGCCCGCCCGCCTCGCGCACGACCGCGATCACGACGCGCGATCCATCGCCGCGCAGATCGGCCAGCTTCGGCTTCGCGATCACGTCGGCGTCGCGATCCGCCGGCAGCTGCACGTACGTGAACTTGTCACCGAGCAACCCGATGATGCGGCGACCCGCGACGACGTGCTCGCTGCCCTTCGACGAGCGATCGAGCTCCGCGGTCGCGTCGAGCGTGACGTCGGTCTTGCTCAGGCCCGTGGACGCCAAGAACGCCTTCATCGTGTCGCCCGGCGACGCGATCGGCTCGGACGAGTCGGTGCCCAGCGAGAGCGTCAGCGCTTCACGGAGCGTGCGCTCCGGCGCCTTCGCCTTCATGACGTCGCCGTCGCGATACGACACGCTCGCGTCGATCGACGCCGTGCCGTCCTTCCAGCCGCGCAGCTTCGCCAGCGGGATCGAGATCTCCGCCGACCAGCCCGCCTTCTGCAGGGTCGTCTCGACCGCGATCCATTTCGGCGCGGCCTTGCCGTCGATCTTCACGAGCGGCGCGATCGATCCGAGCCCGGGCGCGATCGTGATCGTCATGCCCGCGACCGCGATCTCGAGCAGATCGTCGCCGGGTCCGACCGCGACCGCGCTGCGCACGACGTGCTCGTCTCGCACATCGAACGACATCGCCAGCGTCTTCGCCTCGACCGCGCACCGCGCGTCGAGCGACGCGTCGCGATCGCCGCCGCCGATCCGTGTGCGATCGACGCCTTGCCAGTCGTCGAGCATGCCGTCCACGGCGATCGCGTCGGCGTCGAGCGAGGCGCAGTTCGCGCGCGTGTCCGCGGCGGCCCGGCCGCCCGCGAAGAGCAGCGCTACGACGATCGCGTTCCTCATCGCGTACGGTTCTACCGCGGCCGCCGCCGTCGTGCTCCTCACCATCGGTGTCAGTCCTTGACGACCCCACCCGCGCGACTCATGCTGCTTCGCATGGCGTCGGCGATTCGCGCCCTCCTTGCGTCCGTGCTGTGCACGGGCCTGGGCGTCGCCGTGCCCTGCGCGAACGCCGCGACCAGCGGACCGAGCCTGACCTCGCCCGCGCACGCGTGCGATCTGACGGTGATCTGCTGCCCGCGCGCGACCCGCCGGGCGCTCTCGCTGGCGAGCTCGACCGCCGACGCGCCCGACCTGGTCGCGCCGGAGCCGTTCGTCGCGCCGCCGCGTCCGCTCACCGCGTCCTCGCGCGCGCTCGCCGCGCCGACGACCGAGATCGCGCCGCCGCTCCGCGTCCTCGACCTCGCGCCCAAGACCTCGCCGCCGCGCGCGAGCTGAATCGTCCACCCGATCCAGCTCTCGTACCTGCGAGGTCCGTCATGTCTCCCGATCTCCCGAGCCGGCGCCTGCGCCGGCTGTTCGGTCGTCTCACCGCCGCAACCCTAGGGGCAGCCTCCGTCGCCGCCGCTCCTGCTCCCGAGGATCCGCCCGGCGTCTTCGAGGTCCACGCCGAAGGCGACCCGCGCCACGAGGCCGCCGCCCACTGGCTCGCGGTCTCGCTCGAGCGCATGCCGCCGCTGGCCGCGACCCACACCGCGTGCCAGTGGGCGCTGTCGGCGGATCCCGATCTGCGCGCGACGATCGCGGGCGCGCTCGAGTGGACGTTCGCGCTGGTCGGCGACGGCACGATCATCGATCACCTCTCGCGCGACGACGATCCCGAGGTGCGCCGCGCCGCGGCCCGCGCCGCCTGGGCCCGCCATCCCGTCGTCGGCGAGGACGTCCTCCGGCGCCTCGCGACCGACCCGGTGACCGCGGTCCGCGAGGTCGCGCAGCTCGCGTCGCGCGGCCGCTAGGTTAGCTCGGGGTCGAGGCCGGCAGCATCACGCGCACGACGGTGCCGCGCCCGACCTCGCTCTCGATCGCGATCTCGCCGCCGAGCTTGGTGACGATGCCGTGACAGATCGACAGGCCGAGCCCGGTGCCGCCGCCGGCGCCCTTGGTCGTGAAGAACGGCTCGAACACGCGCGGCAGCAGGAAGTCCGGGATCCCGGCGCCGGTGTCCGAGATCCGGACGACCACGCGGCCGTCGGGCGCGAGCTCGGTCGTCACGTCGAGGCGGTGCCGGTCGGGATCGCCGGGGCCGATCGCGTGCAGCGCGTTGGTGAGCAGGTTGAGCAGGACCTGGCCGAGCTCGCCCTCGTCGGCGATCACGCGCGGGATCTCACCGTAGCGCTCGACCAGGCTCGCCCGCGCGCCGATGTCGACGCGCATGAGCGCGAGCGTCGATCGGAGGAGCGCGTTGACGTCGACCGGCACGGGCTGCGGTCGCTTGCGGTCCGACATGATCCGCGCGGCCGCGACGATCCGCGCGATCCGATCCGCGCCGTCGAGGCACTCGCCGATCAGCTCGCGCAGCTGATCGCGATCGATCGCCGGCCGATCGAGCTGCCGCGCGAGCGCCTGCAGGTTCAAGGTCACGTACGTGAGCGGATTGTTGATCTCGTGCGCGAGCCCGGCGGCGAGCGTGCCGAGCGCGGCGAGCCGCTCGCGATGCACGGTGCGCTCTTGATCGACGAGCCGCGCGCGCGCGGCCAGGACGTCGTCGATCGCCTCGACCAGCGACTCGATCGCGAACGGCTTGCTGAGGAAGACGTCGGCGTCGATCGCGCTCGCCGCCGGCGTGCCGCTCGCCGAGATCGCGATCGTCGGGATCTTCGCGATCGACGGGTCGCGCCGCTGCTCGATCCGGAACCGCCATCCGTCCATGACCGGCATCATGAGATCGAAGACGACGACGTCGGGGCCGCGGTCGCGCACGGTCGCGAGGCCGCGCGCGCCGTCCTCGGCGTCGTAGACCTCGTAGCCGTGCTCGTCGAGGACCTCGACCAACGTCGACCGCAGCTCGAGATCGTCCTCGATCACGACCACGCGCGGGCGCAAGGTCACGCGCCCCGAGCTGACGACTCCCATGCTCCGATGGTAGAGCCCGGCGCCGGGCGCCGCACGACCCTCACGCGCAGCCCACCGGGAAAGGTCATGCGTTTCGTGGGCTCCGCTGTGGCGCCCTGCCACAGGTGGGGCGATCCAGCCCGAGCCGGTCGGCGCGTCGTCATGCTATACGCAGGCCGATGCTCGAAACGCTCGCGAAGGGATTCAAGGCCGCCCGCCAGAAGCTGACCGGCAAGGCGGAGCTCGACGACGACGTCATCGACGAGGCCCTGCGCGAGGTCCGGTTATCGCTGCTCGAAGGCGACGTCGAGTTCCGCGTCGTGAAGCGGTTCCTCGAGCGCGTGAAGGAAGCCGCGCGCGGCGAGAACGTCCAGCTGAAGGCGAAGTCGAAGGAGTACGGCGTCAAGACGATCACGCCCGAGCAGGCGTTCGTGAAGATCTGCCAGGACGAGCTCACCAACATGATGGGGCCCGTCGACACCGAGCTCCGGTGGGCGAAGAAGGGCCCGACCGGCATCATGATGTGCGGCCTGCAGGGCTCCGGTAAGACGACCACCGTCGGCAAGCTCGCGCGCTGGCTCGAGAAGACCCACAAGAAGAAGCCGCTCCTGGTCGCCGCCGACATCTATCGTCCGGCCGCCGTCGATCAGCTGAAGACGATCGGCAAGCAGCTCGACATGCCGGTCTTCAACCTCGCCGGCAAGGATCCGGTGACGATCTGCAAGGAGGCCGGCTCGTACGCGATCGAGCAGGGCCGCGACGTCATCATCTACGACACCGCCGGCCGGCTCGCGATCGACGAGCCGCTGATGCAAGAGCTCGAGGACATCGACAAGTCGGCGCAGCCGGCGAACATCTTCCTCGTCCTCGACTCGATGACCGGCCAGGACGCGGTCAACGTCGCCGACACCTTCAACAAGCGGCTCAACCTCGACGGCGTGATCATCACGAAGCTCGACGGCGACGCCCGCGGCGGCGCCGCGCTGTCGGTCAAGGAGATCACCGGCAAGCCGATCAAGTTCCTCGGCATGGGCGAGCAGCTCGACAAGCTCGAGGAGTTCCGCCCCGAGGGTCTGGCGTCGCGCATCCTCGGGATGGGCGACATCGTCGGCCTCGTCAAGGACTTCGAGCAGGTCGTCGATGCGGAGAAGGCGGAGGAAGACGCGATCCGCATGCTCAAGGGCAAGTTCGACATGCAGGACTTCCTCGAGCAGATCCGCCTGATCCAGAAGATGGGATCGCT
>DATJIA010000230.1:0-48239 GCA_035493675.1 Kofleriaceae bacterium
GGGCAACCTCCACGATCGGCAGCTCGGTGCGCTCGAGGAGCGCCACCGCCTGCTCGCGGAATTCGGGCTCGTACTTCCGTTTTGTTCGCATCACACGCATCGCTTCCTCCGATGCGTGTCAACAAGACTGAGGGACGCCTATCAACGACCAAGTCGCCGTCGCCGTCGCCGTCAAAGTCCGACGACCACGACCACGACCACGACCATGACAACGCCTACGACCACGTTGGGATGTTGGGACGCTCTTCGCGCTACCCTGCGGCGATGGAACGATCGCTCCAGCTCCCCGACCTGAGCGAGATCGGCGTGTTCGTGAAGGTCGTGCAGACCGGCAGCTTCTCGCAGGCCGCGCGCGATCTCGGGCTGCCGAAGTCGACGGTGAGCCGCAAGGTCTCGCAGCTCGAGGAGCGGCTCGGCGCGCGGCTCCTGCAGCGCACGACCCGCAAGGTCGCGCTGACCGAGGTCGGCGCGATGTACCACGAGCGCTGCGCGCGGATCCTGCCCGAGCTCGAGGACGCCGAGCGCGCGGTGACCGAGCTGCAAGACGTGCCGCGCGGCCTGCTCCGCGTCGCCGCGCCGTCGCGCTTCGATCTGCTCGGGCCGGTCGTCGCCGAGATGCTCGCGAAGTTCCCGGATGTCCGCGTCGAGGTCGTGTGCAGCGATCGCGTGGTCGATCTGATCGACGAAGGCTTCGACGTCGCGATCCGCGCGGGGTCGCTCAGCGACGGCTCGCTGATCGCGCGCCGGCTGATGGACTCGATCCCGCACGTGATCGTCGCGGCGCCGTCGTACGTCGAGGCGCACGGCTCGCCCGACTCGCCCGACGAGCTCGCCGATCACGAGTGCCTGATCTTCAGCGGCAACCGCGATCGCAGCACCTGGCGCTTCAAGAAGGGCGGCAAGCAGGTCGAGGTGCAGGTGACCGGCCGCTGCTCGATCAACGACTTCGATCTGCTGCGCCAGGCGGCGCTCGCCGGTCACGGCATCGCGCGCCTGCCCGCGCAGATGGCGTGCCCCGATCTGCGCGACGAGCGCCTGGTCCGCGTGATGACCGACTGGAACACGACCGAGGTCCCGCTCTCGATCGTCTATCCGTCGACGCGGCACCTGTCGCCCAAGGTCCGCGCGTTCATCGATCTCGCGCGCCAGCGGCTGACGCCCGCGAAGCTGTCCGAAGGCGTCGACTAGTCGATCGAGCTGGCAAGCGCGATGCATTCGCGCGGATCGCCGTGCGCACCTTGGTTGGCTCCGCGAGCAGATCCATCGTCTTCGCCGCCGCGATCGCGGGGGCTGCGTCCTCCGGGTGCGGGGGCGCGTCCTCCTCGGATCCTCCTGACGCAGCGTCTGCATCGGTCGACGCGACGCCCGCCGACGCGCCGCCCGGCCAGACCGCGCCGCACCCGTTCGGCACGCACGGCGGCTACGTGAAGCCCGGCGTGATCTTCCCGAACGACCACACGCCGCAGGAGCTCGACGACGCGACCGCGTCCTTCTACGACGCGTGGAAGGCGAAGTACCTGGTGCCCGGATGCACAGCCGGCGAGTACCGCGTGAAGTCGACGCCCGCGACCGACGCGTACACGGTCAGCGAAGCGCACGGCTACGGCATGTTGATCGCCGTGATCATGGACGGCCACGATCCCGACGCGCGCGCGATCTTCGACGGCCTGTTCCGCTACTACGACGCGCATCGCAGCGCGACCGACGCGGGCTTGATGGCGTGGGCGCAGGATCAAGGCTGCGCCGACGTGATGGGCGCGGACTCGGCGACCGACGGCGATCTCGACATCGCGTACGCGCTCCTGCTCGCGGACCGCGAGTGGGGATCGTCGGGCGCGATCGACTACCGCGCGGCGGCGGCGCGGATCATGGACGCGATCCTCGCCAGCGAGATCCACCCGTCGGGCTCGATCCTCGTCGGAGATTGGGCCGGCGCCGGCGACGCGCACTACACCGGCACGCGGTCGTCGGACTTCATGATCGCGCACTTCCGCACGTTCGGGATCGCGACCGGGGAGTCGCGCTGGTTCGACGTCGAGGAGCACGCGTACGCGCTGGTCGCGTCGCTGCAGGCGACCTACGCGCCGAAGACGGGCCTCTTGCCCGACTTCGCGATCAACGCGACCGGCGTGGCGCCGGCGCCCGCGCCCGCGGATTGGCTCGAAGGCGCCGACGACGGCCGCTACGCGTACAACGCGTGCCGCGTGCCGTGGCGGATCGCGACCGACTACCTGATGTGGGGCGACGTCCGCGCGCGCAACGCGGTGCGGCCGATCGAGAAGTGGCTGCGCGCGAAGACCGGCGACACGCCGACCTTGATCCGCGACGGCTACGGCCTCGACGGCATGACCTACGGCCACACGCCCGAGCTCGCGTTCGTCGCGCCGATCGCGGTCGCCGCGATGATCGAGCCGGCGACCGGGACCAACCAGCCGTGGCTGAACGCGCTCTGGGACGAGCTCGCCGCGCGCCCGACCGGCGAGTACTACGGCGACACGCTCAAGCTGCTCGCGATGATCGTGATCTCGGGCAACTGGTGGATGCCCTAGCGTTTTTTTCGGCCTAACGCGCGCGCGGGGTACGCTGTCGTCCGGACGGCGTGGTGTCTTCTCTGTCGATCGGCGAGCTGGTGCGGCGCGCGAGGCGCGGCGTGCCGGAGGCGTTCGAGGAGCTGGCGCGCCGACACCTGCGCGCGGCGTACGCGGTCGCGCTCGCGGTGCTCGGGCGCCCGAGCGATGCGGAGGACGTCGCGCAGGAGGCGTTCGTCGTCGCGATCGAGCGGCTCGAACAGTGCCGCGAGCCCGATCGCTTCAGCGGCTGGCTGATCGAGATCGTGCGCACGCGCGCGTTGAACGCGCTCGCCAAGCGAGGGCGGCGCGAAGGATCCGAGCCGATCGACGACGCGGCGGTCGATCACGATCGCGGCGACGTCGCGCTGCGATCGCGCCTGCTCGACGCGCTCGCGCAGCTCAGCGAGGTGCAGCGCGAGGTCGTCTTGCTGCACGACCTCGAGGGCTGGACCCACGCCGAGATCGCGGCCGCGCTCGGGCTGTCCGAGGTCAACTGCCGCCAACACCTGTTCACCGCTCGTCGCGCGTTGCGCGGCGGGCTGGCCGCCCTCGCACCCGCGGAGGCTCATCATGGATGACCAAGAGCCGATCGATCTGTCCCCTCTCGATCCATCGCGCGATCGCGCGCGCTGGGACCACCTCGTCTCGTCGGTCGCGGCGCGCGCGCGCGCGCGGAGGCGCCCGTCGGTGGCGCGCGAGCTGGTGCGGCGCGGCGTGCCCGCGTTCGTGCTCGCAGCGGCCGCGGCCGCGTTCGTGTGGATCGCGAGGCCGGCGCCGAAACCGATGCCGCCGCCGGCTTCGAATGATCCGAGCGACGTGATCATCGGGTGGGCGTACGGCAGCGCGGACGCGAGCGCGCTCGTCTATGGAGGCGATCATGCGAGCCGTTGAGTCTCCGCAGCGCGCGCGCTTGCTCGGCGCGATCGTGCTCGCGGGCATGTTCGCGGCCGGCGCCGTGTTCGGCGTCGGGCTCGCGAAGTGGAGCGCGCCTCCCGCGCGCGATGATCGCAGGCCGCCGCCGCCGGGGATGGGTCCGCCGCCCGCGAGCGAGGTCATGATCCGCGAGCTCGCGCTCGACGACGCGCAGATCGAGACGCTGCGATCGATCGAGCGATCGCACAAAGGCGAGCTCGACGCGATCGTGCGCGACACCGTGCCGCGCGTGAAGGCGGTGCTCGATCAGATCGAGGAGGAGCTGCGCCCGCACCTGCGTCCCGATCAGATCCGGCGCCTCGAGGATTGGCGCAAGCGCCGCCCGCCGCCGCCGATGCCGGGCATGCCGCCGCCGGGGATGCCGCCTCCTCCCGGTCCCTAACGGATCGCGCGCGGTGTCGGTCATGCGATCCGAAAGGAGCACTCATGACCTGGAAATTGATCTGCGGCGCGCTCTTCGCGAGCGCGCTCTCGTTCGCTTGTACGGATCAGATGGACTCGACTGCATCGGCTGCAGTCTCGGAGAACGCCGGCAGCGATCACCGCCCGCCGCCGCGCCCGCCGAAGGAAGCGGTCGACGCGTGCGCGTCGCTGAAGGCGAGCGACGCGTGCGCCTTCGACATCGACGGCCATCACGTCACCGGCACGTGCAAGACGGCCCCCGACGGCAACGGCCCGCTCGCGTGCGCGCCCGATCAGCCGCCGCCTCCGCCGAAGCCCCCGCAGGAGGCGCTCGACGCCTGCGCGTCGTCGGCCGAAGGCGACGACTGCACCTTCACCGTCGACGGTCACACGCTCGACGGTTCGTGCATCACCTGCCCCAACGGCAGCGGCGAGCTCGCCTGCGCGCCGCCGATGCCCCCGCCGCCGCAGTGAGTCCCAACCGTTCGTCCTGAGCGAAGGGCTCGCGCAGCGAGCCCTTAGTCGAAGGACCCGCGCCGTTCGACTTCGCCCGTCGCTTCGCTCCGGGCTCCGCTCACGGCGAACGGGTTACGCGCGTCACTGGCACGCGTCGTAGTAGTGCACCTCGGGCGTGAAGCCGTGGCCCGAGGCGCACACGTGCACGTGATAGCGCGCGGTGAAGAACAGCGTGCCGTCGGCGGCCTCGATGTCGCCGACGTGTCCGCCCTGCGCGTCGAGCGAGCCCGACGGCGCGGACTTGTCGAGCTCGTTGCAGCCGAGCACGAGCGTGCCGTCGCACAGGACGCCGTAGAGCTCGACGCCGTCCTCGCCGATCGCGGTCGTGACCTCGAGCGGGCCCGGGGTCGGCGCGTGATAGTGATACGCGCCGCTCGGATCGGGGTGCGCGGCGTACGAGTCGAACGTGTACGCCTCCTGCGCGATGTCGTCGCCGGGCGCCGCGGTGCCGCTGTACAGCGCGACGCCGTCGAGCGCGACGCCGATCGCGCCGAGCTTGTACTCGAGCGAGTTGGTGCCCGCCTTGCCGTCGACGTAGTCGCTCGTGATCGTCACGCCGCCCCACACCGGCGCGTCGGGCACCTTCACGGTGATCGACTGCTGCGACAGCGTGTTCGGGTTCTTGTGATACGTGCCGCCGTGGGTGTCGAACGCGACGTAGTTCGGATCGGTCGACGCGTAGTACGCGCTCTGGTGCGGGGGCAGATCGATCGTACCGATCGACACGCCGGTCGACGTCTTCGTCACGGTCGCGCACTTGAAGTAGCGCTTGTAGAACTCGGGCGCGTCGGCGGCCACGCCGCCGCCGCAGCTCGCGAGTGTCCGAAGACCGGACGGACTGTCCGGAGAACCGGACGAAGCATCGGGAGCCGGAGCGCCGTCGGGCGCGGACGCCGCCGCGCCGCACCCCGCCAACAACAAGAAGAGGGATCGAGCTGACATGTAGGCACGACCGTCGACGGGGACTCCGCGTTAGGGAGATTCGACCCCCGACTGGGGCGGTCCCTCCCAGGCCACCTCGATCTTCGCCGATTACGGCCCATTGATCTCGCGGATCAACACGACTCCCGCTGGCACGACCGTTGCTGAACCCCTGTTCGCCGCAGGGAGGAAAACCATATGTACCGATTCGGCGATGGCACCCCGTTCCCCTTCGAGGAGAACTTCATCGACATCATGGCCGCGGCCGTCGAGTCGTGCGCCGCGATGTTCACGGCCGCGGCCGAGCTCGAGGCGCTGCGCGCGAAGGCGCGCGACGCCAAGAAGGAGGCGGACGAAGAAGGCCGGCGCTTGAGCGCGCTGGAGAAATCGATCGAAGGCGCCGTCTTCCCGTCGCGGCCGAGCGCGGCGAAGGACGCGACGCTCACGCAGCAGACCGCGCAGCGCCTGCTCGCCGCGGTGAAGAGCTCGATCAACGGCTCGCGCGTGCAGCTCGAGAAGACCGCCGCGGCCGCCGCCGCGGAGCCGCGCCCCGATCGCAGCGCGCAGCAGGTGCAAGCCGCCGCCGCGCGCTTCTTCGAGCGCACGCAGCTGCCCGGCACGATCTGGACGTGGCGCTGGCAGGCCGCGAACCCGCTCGCGAGCGCCGAGGCGACGTGCAAGTCGGGCCGGTTCGGCGCGACGTTCGATCTCGAGCTCGATCCGTCGTGGAAGGCGCCGGTGCGCTGCGGCGCGCTCGCCGCCGCGGTGATCGTGCTCTTGCCCAAGAAGCGCGCGTTCGGCAAGCCGGCGCCCGCGAAGGTCGTGCTCGACAAGTACGTGCTCGTGCGCGCCGCGCTCGACGGCAACGGCCATCACCTCTTGATCAAGGAGTCGGCGCAGAAGAGCGCGGGCTGGCGGATCCAGATCCCCGAGCGCGGCATCCCGTCGTGCACGCCGCTCGGCGCCGACGGCAAGGCCCTCGGCCCCGAGGTCGAGATCGAGGGCGATCACACCGGGCTCACGCGCCTGGTCGAGGCGGTCGACGCCGCGATGGACTCGATGCGCGCCGATCGCAAGGCGCGCGAGGTCACGCTCGGCGACGCGCCGCTCACGACGATCGGCGATCCGACGGTCGCGCCGCGCGCGCTGCTCGAGCAGCTCACGCCGACGATCCGCGCGATCCGCACGCGCAGCCGCGTCCCCGGCGAGATGTGCCTCAAGCGCGACATCGCCGACGGCCGCCGCGAGGAGGTCTTCCTCCCGCGCGCCGCGATCGCCGCGAAGTTCGCGCGGCTGCCCGGCGAGTACCGCAGGTTCTTCGACGACGCCGGCCTCGCGCGCGAGGACACGGTCGAGGTTTCGGACGCGGATCTCGACACGCCGCCGACCGAGCCGATGATCCCGCCCGCCGGCCCCGGCGCGCCGACCTTGCGCCTGCCGCCGCCGCGCGCGGTCGCGTAGCCGCTCACTTCGTCGCGAGCGCGTCCGCGGTCCCGTGCAGATCGCGATGCGCGATCGCCACGCACGATCGCCACGCGCGGTCCGCGGGCGCGACGTCGATCCGCGCGACGCGCGGATCCTGCGACGGCGAGAACGCGAGGCCGGTGCAGTGCGCGCCGTCCTCGATCGCCCACGCCGCGAAGTCGGCCTCGACCATCGCGGGCCCGAGCCGCCGCGCCAGGTCGTCGCGCGTGCGCGCACCGGCGCGCGCGCGATCGAACATCCCGTGCGCGACGATCACGCGGCGCGGCGCCGAGGCGGCCGTGAGCGCCGCGAAGTGCGCCGCGTCGTCGAGATCCTCGGCGAACAGCGCGTCGGGCTTGCCCGCCGCCCAGCCGGCGCACTCGTCGTACCACGGCATCCCCGCCGCCGCGGCGCCGCCGCTCACGTACGAGCTGATCGAGTCGATCGACGCGATCACCCACGTGCAGCGCAGGTCGTCGCGCGACGCCCACGCGACCGCGACGTGATCGTCGTCGCGACGATCGCGCACGCTCGGCTTGCCCAGGGTCGCCGCGATGCGCGCGGTCATCGCCGCTTCGTCCTCACCGTGGAGCGGGAGCTCCGCCGCGTCGCGGAACCGGCGCGCGATCGCGCTTCCGTGCGCCGCGTCGAGGCACGCCGCGTAGTCCTCGCCGTCGTCGACGTCCCAGCGCGTGTGCTCGGCCTTCAGCTTGCCGTCCTCGACGAACAAGCGCAGCTCCTCGCACGCGTCGCCTGCGTAGCCGGCCCAGGTCGCCTCCTGGTGCGTGACCTGCGCGGCGTCGATCAAGGTCGGCGCGCCGAGCTTCGGTGCGAGCTTCGCGATCAGGTCTTCCATCTTCGCGCCTTCGGCGGCCAACCCGGCGACCTCGTATTCGATGCCGTCGAGCTGCGCGATGGTGACCCCCGCGCGCGCGGAGGCCCCCGCCTCCGCACGCGCAGGCGTCTCGTTCGTCTGCTTCGGATCCTTCGATCCGCACGCCGCGAGCGCGAGCGCGAGCGCGATCCACATCGTCTTGTTCATGCGGCGCATCCTGCCGATCCGAGCGCGCGCGCTCAATTCGCGTTTTCCTCGACGGAGAATGCCACCTCGGTTCGCGTTTCACGCCCGCAGGTAGCGCACGATCATCGTGAAGACCTCGTCGATCATCGCGGCGAGCCGCGCGTCGTCGGGTTGATCGCGCGCGATCGCCTGGCCGATCCCGTCGGCCGCGTGCACCAAGAGATACGCGGCGAGCTCGGGCGGCCGCGTGACCTCCGCGCGCGCCGCGAAGAACGCCGCGATCGCCTCCGTGTGCCGCGCGAGGTACTTCCGGTAGTACTCGCGCTGCCCCGCCGGCGTCACGACGTCGTGCAGGCCCGCGTGCATGCGCGGCGCCGCGCGGTAGTAGCTGACGAGACCGGCGAGCAGTCCGCGCATCGCGACGTCGAACGGCATCGTGCGGCTCGCCTCGAGCGCGGCCTTCATCGCCTCGTAGTACTGATCGATCGTGCGCTCGAGCAGCGCGCCGAAGATCGCTTCCTTGTTCGGGTAGTACTGATACAGCGACCCGACGCTGATGCCCGCGACCTCGGCGACGCGCGCGGTGGTCACCGCGTCGAGGCCGTCGCGGTTCAAGATCCTCTCCGCGCCCGCCAAGATCACATCGACGGTCGCGCGCGATCGCTCCTGCTTGGGTCGCTTGCGCGGCGCGGGGCGCGGTCGACGTCCGGGAGGCATGCGGCGAGTATCGCGCGTCGCGCGCGCGCCGCCGACGCACGCAGCAAGTTTGCCGGCGTGAGCATGCCTCCGATCGGCCGCCCATCCGCGGAGAACATCACCGCCCAACTGCGAAACGAGTCATCCATGCCGCGCACTCTGCGCGACCGCGATCGATCGCTCAATTCGCGAAATTCTCGACGGGATTGCCTACTCGATTCGCATTCGTGAGGTCAGTCGCCGCAGGCGGAACCGCACATCACCGAAACGGTCTCCGGCTCGCCGGGGCGATCGAGCTCGACGCGATCGAGGTGCTCGCCTTCGAACGCAGGCAGCCCAATCGTGACCGGATCGAAGAAGTCGAGCCGCGACTCGAGCGCGGGAGCAGTGACGCGCCACGATACGTAGCTTCGCGGCTGCGTGGGCTGCCACGTCATCGTTGCGGTCACCGTGGCATCGCTCGCCGCGTTGGAAGAGGTCCAGTCGACCGCGCGGCTCGATCCGATGGCGATGAGCTGGGCGTCGACGCTCTGCGGCAGTTCGCCGACCGCGAACGTGATCGGCCCGGGGGGACCGACATGAAACGCCTTGTAGACGTGGAGCATTGCGCCGTCGGTTGCGACCACGCCGCCACGCACGGTCCACGTCGAAGGGATAGGCCTCGTAGCTCCGAGGGAGATCGCCTCGGTGACGGTGATCCTGGTGTCGGCGCTCGGCCCGGCGTAGATCTCGCCGCGCGCCTGGCCCCCGGCTAGGAGGATCGACGCCGGCACGCCATCGGCCCACGCGCCGACCACGACCGTCGTACCCGACGGATCGACCGGGACGGCCTCGCTGACGGCGACGCGATCGCCGCTCGCGTGGGTCGCGCGCACGTAGGCGACGACCTTCGCGTCCGCTCTGCAGCCGAGGTGCAGCGTTACCGTCCCGGGCGCAGACGGCGAGTCGCCGCTGGTCGTGGTCTCGTCGCACGCGACGCGCTGGTTGTATCCCGTCGCGCCGGCGTCGGGACCGAACGTGACCTGCACGGGGACGTCGATCGTGTCGGCGCCGCTCCACACGAAGTGATCGCCGTCGGCGACGTCGATCCACGTCTGCACGAACGTCAAGTCGCCGCACCCATCGACGCCGCACACGCGGCTGTAGTCGCTGATCGTGACGCGCCCGCCGCGCGGCGGAGTCAGGTCGATGTGATGATCCGAAACGACCGGCGTCATCGAGCAGGGGTGACCGAAGAAGTCCTGCGTGTACACCGTAACGTTGGTGTGCGTCGTGTTCGGCGGCGAGCCCGTGTCGAACGAGAGCGGCGCCTCCACCGATGCAGCAACCCGATCGTCGCAGCCCTGAGCGTGCATCGTGTCGGCGTCCGGCGTCGTATCGACGCCGTGATTGCACCCGGCGATCGCGATAGCGACGACTACGCTTGTCTTCACGTCGTCAGGATACCGCGGTCGGGCGGCGCGCGAGCGCGTAGTAGAGCGACGCCGCCACGCCGAAGCCCAGGAACCAAGAGTACGGATAGAGGAACGAGACCGCGTCGATGAAGCGGCCGCTGATCGCGACCGCGCAGCCGGTGATCGTCGCGATCACGGCGGGCCAGTGCCAGCCGCGGTCGTAGGTGTACGCGCCTTCCTCCGCGTAGAGATCGCGGAGCTTCAATTGCGCGCGGCGGATCACCCAGTAGTCGACGACGAGCACGCCGGCGACCGAGCCGAGGATGCCGCCGTAGCCGCCGAGCCAGTCGCCCAGGTACTTCTGCTGGTTCTCCATCATCTTCCACGGGAACATGCAGATGCCGATCACGCCGGTGATGAGGCCGCCGGTCGCGAAGCGGATCTTCTTGGGGAACGCGTTCGCGAAGTCGTTGGCGGGCGAGACCGTGTTGGCGGCGATGTTCACCGCGAGCGTCGCGACGATCACCGTGAACATCGCGATCGCGACGATCACCGGCGAGTGGAAGTGACGCGCGAGCTTCATCGGATCCCACTCTTCGCTGCCGAACACGACCGCGGTCGCCGACGTGATCACGATGCCCATCGCGGCGAAGACCGTCATCGTCGTCGGCAGCGCGACCACCTGCCCGATCGCCTGCTCGCGCTGCGATCGCCCGAACCGCGTGAAGTCCGGCATGTTGAGCGAGAGCGTCGACCAGAACGCGATGACGCCGGTCAAGGCCGGCATGAAGACCTTGAAGAAATCTCCTCCGGACAGCTTGCCGGGGCGATCGAGGATCGGCCCGAGCCCGCCCGCGCGATCGAGCGCCCACCAGACGAGCAAGGCCGTCATGACGAGCACGAACGGCGCGGCCCAGCGCTCGACGCGGCGCAGGAGCTCCATGCCGCGATAGATCACGGCGATGTTGAGCGACCAGAACAAGAGGAACGAGATCCACTCGGTCGTCGTGTGGCCGCCGAACGATCCGAGCGCGTCGTTCCATCCGCTCCAGATCGAGAGGATGAACGTGTGCACGGCCTCGCCGCCGATCCACGCGTTGATGCCGAACCAGCCGCACGCGACCAGCGCGCGCATGAGCGCGGGCATGTTCGATCCGCGCACGCCGTAGGCCGCGCGCGCGAACACCGGGAACGGGATGCCGTACTTCGTGCCCGGGTGCGAGTTGAGCAGGATCGGGACGAGGACGATGAGGTTGCCGAGGAGGATCGTGCCGAGCGCCTGCCACCACGACATGCCGGCGGCGATCAAGGTCGCCGCGAGCGCGTAGGTCGGGATGCAGTGGGCCATCGAGACCCACAGCGCGGCGAAGTCCCACGTGTTCCACTTCCGATCCGCGACCTTGATCGGCGCGAGGTCGTGGCTGTAGAGCGGCGAATGCTCGAGCTCGTCGTGCGAGTCGAGCTCGACCCGCCCGTCGGCGTGCTGGACTTCCATCAGAGCTCGCCGAGCGCCGCGTCGATCACGTCACACGCGTGATCGATCTCCGCCTCGCCGATCAACATCGGCGGCGCGATGCGCACCGTGTTGTTGTAGAGGCCGCCCTTGCCGACGAGCAGGCCGCGCTTCTTGCAGGCTTCCTGCAAGCGCGTGGTCTCGGCGGCGGCGGGCTCCTTGGTCTTGCGATCCTTCACCAGCTCGAGCGCCTGCATGAGGCCCATGCCGCGGACGTCGCCGATGAGCGCGTGCTTCTCCTTCATCTGCTCGAGACGCGAACGCATGCGGCGCCCCAGCCGCGACGCGCGATCCGGAATCCGCTCGTCGACCATCACGCCGATCGTCGCCGCCGCGGCGGTCGCGCTGATCGGATTGCCGCCGAAGGTCGCGATCGATCCCGCGGTGAACGCGTCGGCGATCTCGGCCTTCGCGAGCGTCGCGCCCATCGGCATCCCGTTCGCGATGCCCTTGGCGTAGCTCACGATGTCCGGCTCGACGCCGTACTGCTCGATGCCGTTCCAGACGTCGCCGGTGCGGCCGAACCCCGTCTGCACCTCGTCGCAGATGAACAGGCCGCCGTGCTGGCGCACGATGCCGACCGCGATCTGGAAGTACTCCTTCGGCGGCGTGATGAAGCCGCCGACGCCCAGGATCGGCTCGGCGAAGAACGCGGCCGGTCGACCGGTCGTGCAGGTGAGGATCAGCTCCTCGAGATCCTGCGCGCACCGCACGCCGCAGCTCGGGTACGTCGCGCCGTACGGGCAGCGATAGCAGTAGGGCGCGTGCGCGTGCACCGTGCCCGGCACCTGCGCCGGCAGCGCGCGATACTTCGCGTGCGCGGTGTTCGTCATCGCGACCAGCGTGCGGCCGCTGTACGAATGCCGCAGCGCGATCACCTCGGTCGTCTTCGTGTAGACCTTGGCGAGCACGAGCGCGGTCTCGTCGGCCTCGGTGCCCGACGACGTGAAGAACGCCTTCTGCTTGCCCTTGATCGGCGAGATCTGGATCAAGCGCTCCGCCGCGGTGTTCTGCGCCGGGATCGGATACAGCGTCGACGTGTGCGTCAGCTTGCGCACCTGATCGACGACCGCCTCCGTCACGCGCGGCTCGGCGTGGCCGAGCGACACCGTCAAGATGCCGCCGAAGAAGTCGAGGTACTCGCGCCCCTCGACGTCCCACAGCTTCGCGCCCTCACCCTTCGCGAACGCGATCGGCTCTTCGTAATAGGTCGCGACGCACGGGAACATCAGCTCCTTGTGCTTCGCCGTCACTTCACGATTGGTCGTCATAGATTGAACGTCCCCCGCTTCACGAACTGACCGCGGCCTTGCTTCTTGGGCGCCGTCCACGCGCCGTGCTCGACGATGACCTCGCCGCGCGACAGCACCGCGGCCGGCGCGCCGAC
The DNA here is from genome assembly GCA_035493675.1 of Kofleriaceae bacterium. GTDB lineage: Bacteria > Myxococcota_A > Polyangia > Haliangiales > Haliangiaceae > JAIOQA01. Next base: position 12,818 of record DATJIA010000230.1, read on the forward strand.
GACGCGGCGCCCCTCGAACGGCGAGTAGTCGACGCGCATGTGCAGCGTCTTCTGCGACAGCACGTGCTCCTTGTCGGGATCCCACACGACGACGTCGGCGTCGGCGCCGACCGCGAGCGTGCCCTTCTTCGGATACATGCCGAAGATCTTCGCCGGCGCGGTCGCGACGATCTCGACGAAGCGATTGATCGAGATCTTCTTCTCGCGCACGCCTTCCCAGAGCAGGTACAAGCGCGTCTCGACGCCCGGCATGCCGTTCGGGATCTTCGAGAAGTCGCCGCGGCCGAGCTCCTTCTGATCCTTCATGCAGAACGGACAGTGATCGGTCGCGACGACCTGCAGGTCGTAGTTCGCGAGCCCGCGCCAGAGATGATCGTGGTGATGACGCGGACGCAGCGGCGGCGTGCACACGTAGCCCGCGCCCTTCCACTCGTCCCCCGGCGCGCCGCGCAGATCGTCCTCGGTGCAGAACAGATACTGCGGGCAGGTCTCCGCGTACGCGGGCAGGCCGCGATCGCGCGCTTCCATCACGCGCTCGAGCGCGCGTTGCGCCGAGAGGTGCACCATGTACACGGGCACCTTCGCCATCTCGGCGAGCGCGAGGGCGCGCTCGGTGCCGGTCGCCTCGGCGACCTCGGGCCGCGTGAGCGCGTGATAGACCGGCGCGGTGTGGCCCTGCGCGAGCGCGCGCTGCACCAGCACGTCGATCGGCAGGCCGATCTCGGCGTGCATCGTGATCAGCGCGCCGAGCTCACCCGCGCGCAACATCGCGCGGAAGATCTGCTGATCGTCGACGAGGAACACGCCCGGGTAGGCCATGAACATCTTGAACGACGTGATGCCCTCGCGGACCATCGCCGCCATGTCTTCCAACGTCGACGGATTGGCCTCCGTCATGATCATGTGGAAGCCGTAGTCGATCGCCGCCTTGCCCTCGGCCTTCGCGTGCCACGCGTCGAGGCCCGCGCGCATCGAGCTGCCCTTCGACTGGATCGCGAAGTCGACGATCGTCGTGGTGCCGCCGAACGCCGCCGCCACCGTGCCGGTGTCGAAGTCGTCCGACGCGGTCGTGCCGCCGAACGGCAGCTCCATGTGCGTGTGCGCGTCGATGCCGCCGGGGAAGACGTACTTGCCCTTGGCGTCGATCGACTTGTCGACCGCGCCGAGGTTCGTGTTCGGCGCGACCAGCGCCGCGATCTTCCCGTGCTCGATCAGGAGATCAGCCGCGAACGTGTCGGAGGCCGTCACGCACGTTCCACCTTTGATCAGCGTGCGCATGATCAATCCTCCGTGAGCGGGCCGTACGAGTCCGGGCGGCGATCGCGATAGAACTGCCAGGTGCGCCGCACCTCCTCGTTCATGTCGAGGTCGAGCGACGAGACGAGCAGCTCGTCCTTGTCCTCCGACGCGCACGCGACGATCTGGCCGCGCGGATCGACGAAGTACGACGAGCCGTAGAACTTGCCGATGCCCCACGGCGCTTCCGTGCCGACGCGGTTGATGCAGCCCATCCAGTAGCCGTTCGCCACCGCGTGCGCGGGTTGCTCGAGCTTCCACAGGTACTGCGAGAGGCCCGCGACCGTCGCGCTCGGGTTGTAGACGACCTCGGCGCCGGCGAGGCCGAGCGCGCGCGCGCCCTCGGGGAAGTGGCGGTCGTAACAGATGTAGACACCGATCGTCGCATATCGAGTCTTGAAGACCGGATATCCGAGATTGCCCGGCTTGAAGAAATACTTCTCCCAGAATCCCGACGTCTGCGGGATGTGGTTCTTGCGGTACTTGCCGAGGTACGTGCCGTCGGCGTCGATCACCGCGGCGGTGTTGTAGTAGACGCCCGGCTGGTGGCGCTCGTAGAGCGGCACGACCATCGCCATCGCGTACTTCTTCGCGATCGGCGCGAGCTTCTCGACGGTGGGACCGGGCACCGCCTCGGCGGCGTCGTACCAGCGCTTGTCCTGCGACGGGCAGAAGTACGGGCCGTTGAAGATCTCCTGCAGGCAGAGGATCTGCACGCCCTGCTTCCCCGCATCGTGAATCATGGGGAGATGCTTCTCGAGCATCGCCGCTTGGATCTCGGGGACGCTCCGCGACTCGTCGTTGATCGGATTCGAAGCTTGGATGAGACCGGAAATCAGGTTGCGCGCCATTGGGTCATCTCCTCAGTTCGTCACCAGGCTCTTGGTCTCGCCCGCGATGTCGCCCTTCCACGTCTCGGCGTCGCGGCCGCTCGCGGCGCGCTTGCCTTCCTTCGCCTCGCGCGCGGCGCGCTGGCGATCGACGAGATCGTGGTGCGTCGAGAAGTACGGCAGCGACTTGCCGACGAAGTCGCGGATGCTCGTGAAGCCGTGCTCGCTCATGAAGCCGGCGAGCTGATCCTTCAGCTCGCCGATGATCTCGTAGCCGCGCAGCATCGCGCCCGTGCACACCTGCACGGTCGACGCGCCGAGCAGGAAGAACTGCGCCGCGTCGTAGCCGGTCTCGATGCCGCCCATGCCGCTGATCGTCACCTCGCGATTCGCGCGCGCGACCTCCATGACCTGACGGAGCGCGATCGGACGCACCGCTTGTCCCGAGTAACCGCCGGGGACGCTGTAGCCCTCGACGGTCGGCATCGGACGCAGCGACTTCAGATCGATCCCACACACCGAGAGGATCGTGTTGATCATCGAGATGCCGTCGGCGCCGCCGCGCAGCGCGGCCGCGGCCGGCACGGTCGGGTTGCCGACGTTCGGCGTCATCTTCGCCCACACCGGCACGCGCGAGACCTGCTTCACCCAACCGACGACCTCTTCGACGATGTCGGGGTTCTCGCCCATCGCCATGCCCATCTTGCGCTCGGGCAGGCCGTGCGGGCAGCTGAGGTTCAGCTCGAACGCGTCGACGCCGGTCTCCTGCACCGCGCGCGTGATCTGCTGCCACGCGTCCTTGCGGTACTCCTCCATGATCGACGCGACCAGGATCTTGGTCGGGTACTGCTTCTTCAGCTGGCGGAGATCATCGAGCCAGTGATCGAACGGACGATCGCTGATCAGCTCGATGTTCTCGAAGCCGATGACCTCATCGCCGTCGCGGCTCTTCAGCTTCGCGTAGCGCGGTGCGGTGTTGATGACCTTCGAGGCGTCGAGCGAGAAGGTCTTGCAGACCATGCCGCCCCAGCCGAGGTCGTAGCTCTTGGCGATCACTTTCCCGTTGGTGCCCGGAGGCCCCGACGCCAGGAGGAACGGGTTCTCGAAGCGCATACCGTTGACGGTGATGGACAGATCGATCGTCGACACGAGTTCCTCCCCAACAGGAAAGAAGGACCGTTATCAAAGAGAGGTTTGAATCGCAAGCTTCGTGTGGTAGTGCGAGTCCGATAGGGGAATCGAGTCATGGAGCTCATCACGCATTGGATCGGTGGCAAGCCTTACGACCGTCGCAGCGATCGGCACGGCGACGTCTTCAACCCCGCGACAGGTGACGTGCAAGCGAAGGTCAGCTTCGCGACTCCCGCGATCGTCGACGAGGCAGTGTCGTCGGCGACGACAGCCGCGCAAACCTGGCGCACCACGTCGCTGGCGCGCCGCAGCAAGATCCTCTTCGCGTTCCGCGAGCTGGTCGATCGGCACAAGACCGAGATCGCCGCGCTGCTCACGCGCGAGCACGGCAAGGTCCCCGGTGACGCGCTCGGTGAAGTGCAACGCGGACTCGAAGTGATCGAGTTCGCGTGTGGGATTCCCGATCTCGTCAAGGGTGAGTTCAGCGAGAACGTGTCGACCGATGTCGACGTGTACTCGATCCGTCAGCCGCTCGGCGTGGTCGCGGGCATCACGCCGTTCAACTTCCCGGCGATGGTCCCGATGTGGATGTACCCGATCGCGATCGCGTGCGGGAACACGTTCATCTTGAAGCCGAGCGAGCGCGATCCTTCGGCGTCAGTCTTTTGTGCGCGGCTCTTCAAAGAAGCCGGCCTGCCCGACGGCGTGCTCAACGTCGTGCACGGCGACAAGGTCGCGGTCGATCGCATCCTCGAGCACCCGGGCATCAGCGCGGTGTCGTTCGTCGGCTCGACGCCGATCGCGAAGTACATCTACGAGACGGGCACGCGCGCGGGCAAGCGCGTGCAGGCGCTCGGCGGCGCGAAGAACCACATGATCGTGCTGCCCGACGCCGACATGGAGCTCGCGGCCGACGCGGCGACCTCGGCGGGCTACGGCTCGGCGGGCGAGCGCTGCATGGCGATCAGCGTGGTCGTGTGCGTCGGCGACGCGGCCGACAAGCTGGTGCCGCGCGTGGTCGAGCGGGTGAAGAAGCTCCGCGTGGGCCCGGGTAGCGATCCGTCGAGCGAGATGGGCCCGCTGATCACGAAGGAGCACCACGCGAAGGTCGCGTCGTACGTCGAGCACGGCGTCGCCGAGGGCGCGAAGCTCGCCGTCGACGGTCGCGGCTTCCGCGCGGCGGGTCACGAGAAGGGCTTCTTCCTCGGACCTTGCCTGTTCGATCACGTGACGCCGGAGATGACGATCTACAAGGACGAGATCTTCGGCCCGGTGCTCGGCGTCGTGCGCGTCGCCTCGTACGACGAGGCGATCGCGCTCGTGAACCACGGCCCCTACGCGAACGGCGTCGCGATCTTCACGAACGACGGCGGCGCGGCGCGCACGTTCCAGCAAGAGGTGGAGGTCGGCATGGTCGGCATCAACGTGCCGATCCCGGTGCCGGTGAGCTACTACAGCTTCGGCGGCTGGAAGGCGTCGCTGTTCGGCGACCTCCACATCTATGGCAAGGACGGCGTGCAGTTCTACACGCGCACGAAGGTGATCACGTCGCGCTGGCCCGACCCGCACCACCGCGGCGTCGACCTCGGCTTCCCGCAGATGAAATGATCACTGGCACTGCGCGACGACGTGCTCGCGCAGCTTCGCGGACTTGTCGGCGAGGCGTTCGTCAGGCTTCAGCGAGTCGAGGATGTCGAGCGACTTCTTCGCATCGCCGCACAAGCCGAGCTGGTACTGCATGGTGGCGATGTTGAACATCGTCTTCGGCTGGTGGTCGAGCTTGTAAGCGCGCTGGAAGTAGTCCAGGGCCTCTTCGTACCGCGGCGGCATCGCGAACGCGGCCTCTTTGCCGGCGGCGTTGAGCTCTTCGGCGCTCGTCGCGATCGACGTCGGCTCCGTCGGCGTCGGCGTGGGCGTGGGCGTGGGTTTCGGATCCGGTTTCGGCGTCGGCGTCGGCGTCGGTTTCGGATCCGGCTTCGGCGTCGGTGTCGGTTCCGGCGTCGGTTCCGGCTTCGGCGGCTCCGGCTGCGGTTGCGGTTTCACGCCCGCATCGATCGTCACCGCCGCAACCTGCTGTGTCTTCGCGCTCTCGCCACCACCGCTCATCGCCACCGCGACCGCGACGCCCGCGCCCACGACGACCACACCGATCCCCGCGAACACGATCCCCATGCCGCGCTTCTTCGGCTGGGGATCCGGCGTCGTCGCGCCGGCCATCGCCGCGGCGGTCAGCGTGCCGGGCGCATGTTGCGCCGTCACGTGTCCGCTCATCGGCGCCGTGACCCCGCCGCGCATCGGCGTCGTCGGCACGCCCATCGGCGGCGGCATGCTCGACAGATGCCCGACGCCCGGCGGCACTGACGGCGCGGTCCCCATCGCGATCCCGATCGACGCGGCCGCACCGTCGATCGCGGCGATCAGCGCCTTGCACGACTGCAGCCGCCGCGCCGGATCCTTCTCGAGCAGCGGCAGAATGATCCCCTCGATCGCCGGCGGCAGCGACGGATTCACGCTCGTCGGCGCGGCCGGCACGTCGCGCAAGTGCGACGCGATCAACTGCAAGCCGCCGCGTCCGAACGGCGGCCGCCCGCACACCAGCTCGTAGAAGATGCAGCCGATCGAATACAGATCCGCGCGGTGATCGACCGCGCCGCTCTCCGCGCACTGCTCCGGCGACATATACGCGGGCGTGCCGAACACGCCCTGCGTCTTGCCGCCGCCCGCGTCGAACGACAGCTTCGCGATCCCGAAGTCCAAGACCTTGATGCGCTCGCCGCCCGCGACGTCGGGATCCGCGACGATGAACAGGTTCGCCGGCTTGAGATCGCGGTGCACGATCCCGCGCTCGTGCGCGGCGCCGATCGCGCCGGCCGTCTGCCGGATGAACACGAGCGCGCGTTCGAGCGGCACCGGACCGCGCCCGATGCGCGACTCCAGATCTTCCCCGCGCAACCGCTCCATCAACAGATACGCGCGATCGCCGTGATACCCGACGTTGTGGATCATCACGATGCCGGGGTGATGGATCGACGCCGCCGCGCGCGCCTCGTTCAGGAACCGCGACACGATCTCGCGCCGCGCCGACATCTCCGGCCGCAAGACCTTCACGACCGCCTCGGCGCCCGAGTCGACGTGCGTCGCCAAGAAGACCTCGCCCATCCCGCCCTTGTCCTCCGACAGCGAGCGGTCGACGCGGTAGCCGTGGATCACCTGACCGAGCACGCGGCGACATTACCGTAAGCGCGCCGGATCACGACGAAATCACCTGCCTAGTTTCGCCGTCACACGAGGGCAGGAAACGCCTCCAGATCACGTACTCTGGAGCAAGCAACATGAGTGGCCCCGTCGTCGCGCAGCAGCAGCCCGTCCCCGAAGAGGACATCGCCCCGCCCCAGCTCGCGAACCGCGCGCCGGATCACGCGCTGCCCGAGGACATCAAGCTGCTCCTCGACGTGCTCGAACCGCACAACGCCGATCTCCTCGCGAAGGCGTTGCGGAAGTACCCCCAGTTCCACGATCAGATCCTCGCGTACGTCTCGCAGTCGCTCGGCAACTCGATCGTCCAGCAGGCGCTCGCGCTGCTCGCGCAGCCCGACGCATCGCCGGTCGCGGAGGCGAAGGTCGAACCGCAACAGCAGGCGCCGGCCCCCGAGCAAGCACCGACGACGGCCGCGCCGAGCGCAGAGCAAGCGACGAGCGACGTCCCGGCGCAGAACGATCCGCTGTTCCTGGTCTGGGCCGTCACGGATGCGGGCGACACCGAGCTGCGCTTCGTCGCCGACTTCATCCGCAAGCACCCCGAGCTCGAAGAAGCGGCGATGGCGATCGTCACGAAGCACGTGGGCGCCGATTTCGCAGCGCGCGTGCGCGCCGAGCTGAAGGGCTCCGGCCAACCCGCCGCGACCGCGCAGCCACAGCCGGAGGAAACGCCGCCGGCTGAAGTCGTCACGCAGGCGCAGGACCCGGCGCCGGCGCCACAGGCCGTCGAGGCCGAGCCCGGCTGGATCACGCGCGCGCGCCAGTTCAACGAATCGAACTACGCCGAGTGCGAGGAGTTCAACCGCCTGACGAACTTCACGTGCATGAGCGTGGCGCTCGGCGGCAACGCCGAGATCGACCCGCGCAAGATCGCCGACTGGCAAGCCGCGAACGGCGTGCACCCGGACGGTCGCGTCGGTGCGAAGACGGTCGAGGCCGCTCGCATCCTGGCGAAGCGGATGGAGTCCGAGCAGGGTCCCGCGATCGAAGAAGACTTGAACCCTCAGCTCGAGTAACGACGCAGCGCGACGACGATCGCGAGCAGGAACAGCGCGCTCGTCCGATCACCGCGCGCGTCGCAGCAGCCTCCCGGCGCCGCGCCCGAGCCGCCCGCGTCGGGCGACGTCACGCCGGCGTCGATCGCGCCCGCGGCCGGCGGCGTCTTGAAGCCCTCGTGCGGATCCCAGCCGGGGTTGGTGTCGGTCGTGCGCTCGTAGGCGCCGACGTCCGGTTTTCCGTCGGTGCGCGCGGTGCCGTTGAAGTCGTCGGCGGCGGCGTGCGCGCTGTCGCCCTTGTCGATCACCGGCGAGCCCGACGGCGGATAGACGTGCGCGGTCGCCGGATCGCCGAGCTCCGCCGCGACCACCGTGAGGTTCGCCGCGACGATCGCGTTGGGCGCGCCGCCGTTGAGATCGATCGCGGTGCCGCCCTCGCAGTCGAGCGCGTTGTTCGCGACCACCTGCCCGGTCGCCGTCGCCCAATCGTTTGACTTCAAACAAGTCGTCCCCGCCGCGCCGACGATCGTGTTGTTGACGATCTCGAGATCGTGCGGCGTCATCGCCTGGCTCGCCTTCGACGCGATGCCGCTCGCCGCGGCGCCCAGCACGATGTTGTTGCGCACGACGACCTGCCCGACGACCTGGATCCCGTTGTCCTGCGTCGTCCAGACCAGGTTCCGCTCGACGACGTTGCGCGGCTGCGCCCCCGCGTAGCCGTACATCGTGATCGCCGGATACTTCGTCCTCACGATCACGTTGTCGCGCACGACGTTGCCGTACGCGCCGGTCTTCACCTCGATGCCGTCGCCCTGATCGCCGCCGGTGTCGTGGACGTAGTTGCCCTCGACGATCGAATCCACGAACGAGCACGCGGCGTCGTTGCAGCCGAGGTACATGCCCTCGCCGGTGCCCGCGTGGCCGGTGTCGTAGATCTCCGAGTGCGAGATCGTCACGTGATCGCAGGTGTCGCCGTCGCGGTTGCACGAGATGCCGACGTCGCCGAGATCGTGCAGCACGAGATCGTCGAGCGTCGCGTGATCCGCGTTGGCGAGCCTCACGCCGTGCGAGCCGCCGCGGATCTCGAAGCCGCGCAGCGTGAAGTACGAGCCGCTCAGATCGATCACGTTCTGCGACGGGTCGCCCATGATCACGGGGCGGGTCTCGCCGTCGGCGGCGCGCACGATGATCGGCTGCGACGGCGTCCCCGCCCACGTCACCTGGAAGAAGCCGGGCGTCGTGTACGTGCCGCTGTGCACGACGACCTCGTCGCCGGGCGCCAGCTGGGCGAGGCGCGCGAACAAGTCGTCGCCCGGGTGGATCTCGTACAGCATCGCGACGAGAAGCCAGTGCATGCCCTATCGTACTTCGCGGCGCCTGGTACGATCGCGCCATGAACGAAGCCAGCCTGTGGCAGCAGGTGTGCGCTGCGTACGATCGCGCCGCCGTCCACACCAAGCACCCCGCCGGCATCCTGGCGCAGATCCGCGCGTGCGATCACGTGTACCGGGTCGAGTTCCCGATCAAGCGCGACGACGGCACCGTGCAGGTGATCCACGGATGGCGCGCGGAGCACAAGCACCACAAGCTGCCGACCAAGGGCGGCATCCGCTACTCGATGATGGTGAACGAGGACGAGGTCATGGGCCTCGCCGCGCTCATGACGTACAAGTGCGCGGTCGTCGACGTGCCGTTCGGCGGCGCGAAGGGCGGCATCAAGATCTCGGTCAAGGACTACTCGGTCGCCGAGCTCGAGCGCATCACGCGTCGCTACACCGCAGAATTGATCCGCAAGAACTTCATCGGGCCCGGCGTCGACGTGCCCGCGCCCGACTACGGCACCGGCCCGCGCGAGATGGCGTGGATCGCCGACACCTATCAAGTGATGACGTCGGGCGAGCTCAACGCGCTCGCGTGCGTCACCGGCAAGCCGGTCGGGCAAGGCGGCATCCGCGGCCGCAAGGAAGCGACCGGGCGCGGCACGTACTTCGGCGTGCGCGAGGCGTGCGCGATCACCGAGGACATGGCGGCGCTCGGCTTGTCGTCGGGGCTCGCCGGCAAGCGCATCGTCGTGCAGGGGCTCGGCAACGTCGGCTATCACGCCGCGAAGTTCCTGCAGCAAGCGGGCGCCGTGATCGTCGGGCTCGCCGAGTTCGACGGCGCGATCGCGAGCGACCACGGGCTCGACGTCGACGAGGTCGTCCGCTATCGCACCGAGACCAAGACGCTGCTGGGCTTCCCGGGCTCGACCGCGCTGCCGCACCGCGAGGCGATCCTCGAGATGGACTGCGACGTGCTCGTGCCCGCCGCGCTCGAGAACGTGATCACGCACGACAACGCGCCGCGCGTGAAGGCGAAGATCATCGCCGAGGCCGCGAACGGCCCGATCACCGACGAGGCCGATCGCATCCTGCGCGATCGCGGCGTGATGGTGCTGCCCGACATCTACTTGAACGCGGGCGGCGTGACGGTCTCGTACTTCGAGTGGCTGAAGAACCTCTCGCACGTGCGGCTCGGGCGCATGGACAAGCGGTTCGAGCAGCACGCGCGCGCCGACGTGCTCGATCAGGTGCAGAAGATGACGGGCAAGACGCTGTCGCCCACCGAGATCGAGCGCCTCTCGCACGGCCCCGACGAGGAGGATCTCGTCAACAGTGGCCTCGAAGACACGATGGTGAACGCGTACCTGGAGGTACGATCGATCGCGAAGCAGCAGAAGCTCGACCTGCGCACGGCGGCGTTGGTCAGCGCGATCGACAAGATCGCGCGCAGTTATAACGAGCTCGGCATCTTCCCGTAGCGACCTCGCGCGCGGCATGTCGGTTGCAGTCACGCATCGCGTGCTGCAACGAGAAGCGCGACCGCCGAAACGTACGCTGCTGTTCCCGATCATCGCTGGAATCGCCGCGGGGTTCGCGGCGTTGATCATGGCTGGGCCCGTGCGCGTTGCGCCCGTGCCCCTGCCCGTGCCCCTGCCCGTGCCCGTCTTGCTCGCACGCGTACCGGCGCCGCACGTCGCGCTGCACGTCGACGGGCGGATCGCGCACGTCGCGGCCTCGCCGAATCGCGACGTGATCGCGTTCGCGACGCGCGATCGCGTGTGGGTCTCGCGCGACGGCGGCGCCAGCTTCGATCCCGAGCTCGAGGGTAAGGGCGAGATCAGCGAGCTGTTCGTCGACGCCGGCGGCGTCGTCTACGCGAAGCGCCCCGACGCGCTCGGCATGCAGGAGGAAGGCATGCGCACGCACTGGATCCCGATCCCGCCGCTCGACGGCCGCCTGCTCGACGCCGACGGCGGCTTGTTCCTCGGCGAGCAATGGGACGAGGGCGTCGTCATGGACGCGATCGACGGGCTCGCGTGGATCAACCTGCTCGAGGGCGCGCAGTGGAGCGTGATCGCCGGGAAGATCGTCACGGAGGGAGAAGCGCGCGTGATCGTGTATCGATCCGCGCCGGAGCTGCACCTGATCGCGAACCACGAAGAGCACGATCGGATCGCCTGGCGCGGCCACGGCTATCCGCCGTGCGCCGCGCTGGTCGGTGACGATCAGGCGTGGATCGTCGACCGCGCGCAGCCGTCGCAGCTGCTCGCGATCGACAACCAGGGCAAGGCCGCGCGCGTGCCGATCGATCTGGACCTCGACGCCGATCGCGTGACCTGCACGATCGCCGGCAACGATCACGCGACCTACGCGACCTTCTCCGTCGACGGCGGCGCGCCGCGCCTCTACGGCCTGTCGTTCGTGACGCGCGACGCGACGTACCTCGGCGGCGATCCGATCGATCTGCGCGCGGTCGACGATCGGGGCCGCGCGCTCGGCCTCCGAGACGGCAACCTGGTGCGCCGCGCCGACGACGGCAGCTTCGAGCTCCTCGCGCGCGGCCGCTGATTCTCCCGAAATCCGGGAGAGTGACTCGCGGCCGCGACGGCTACCGCGCGCGGGCCGCCGGACGCATCGTGGTGCGCATGAAGCCGAGCACCGACGTCGCGTTCACCGAGGCGGTCAAGGCCGAGCAGGCGAAGCGCGGATCGCGCGCCGCGTACGCGCGGGTCGAGGCGCGCGGCGGCTGGCCGACCGCGATCACGCGCGACCTCGCCGACTTCCTCGCGACCGCGCAGCACGCGTTCCTCGCGACCGCCTCCGCCGACGGCCAGCCGTACGTGCAGCACCGCGGCGGCCCGCCCGGGTTCCTGCGCGTCGTCGACGAGCGAACGATCGCGTTCGAGGACTTCGAGGGCAACAAGCAGTACATCTCGATCGGCAACCTCGCCGAGAACCCGCGCGTGTGCTTGTTCGTCGCGGACTTCGACGAGAAACGCCGCGTGAAGATCTGGGGCACCGCGCGCGTGATCGAGAACGCCGAGCGCGCGATCGTGATCAGCGTGAGCGCGTGGAGCGAGAACTGCCCGCAATATCTCTGATCGATCGCAGCCGCGCGCGCAGGCGCGGCACCGCGAAGTCGACGAACGCGCGCAGCCGCGCCGGCACCAGCCGCGCGTCGGCGTGGACGACGTGCACCGGCAGCGGCGGATCCTCGTGCTCGGCGAGCACGATCTTCAGGCGCCCGGCGCGCACGTGCTCGGCCGCTTGATACGACAGGACGCGCGTCAGCCCGAGCCCGGCGAGCGCGGCGTCGAGCGCCGCCTCCGCCGTGTCGACCGCGAGCCGCGCGTGGATCGCGATCCGCCGCCCGCGGAACGACCACGGCGCGAACATGATGCACGCGTGCGGCGCGACGTCGTCCGGCGTCTCGGGCGTGCCGCGCGCGCGCAGGTACGCCGGGCTCGCGCACACGACGTAGCGCACCTCGCCGAGCTTGATCGCGACCGCCGACGAATCGGCGAGCACGCCGATCCGCACCGCGGCGTCGAGGCCGTCCTCGACGAGATCGACGACGCGATCCGACATCGACAGCCGCACGTCGAGCGCGGGATAGGCCGCGAGCAGCTCCGCGATCACCGGCAAGACGTGCAGGCGCCCGAACACGATCGGCGCGGTGATCGACAACACGCCGCGCGGCTCGGCTTGCGCGCCGGCGGCGAGCCGCTCGCCGTCCTCGACCTCGCCGAGCACGCGGCGGCACGAGTCGAGGTAGCCGCGGCCGACGTCGGTCAGCGCGAGCTTGCGGGTCGTGCGCATGACGAGCCGCACGCCGAGCTCGTCCTCGAGCGCGCCCAGCTTGCGGCTCACCGACGTCAGCGGCGCGCGCATGCGCCGCGCCGCCGCCGACAGGCTTCCCGCCTCGGCGACCGCGACGAAGACGCGCATCGCGTCCAGCCGGTCCACGGATCCATCTTACCGGATCCCGGGATAATCGAGGCGATCAGGTCCAGCGCACGCGCATGCGGCAGCGCGCGTCGCCGCGCGCGCGGCAGTCGAGCTCTTCGAGCGCGACCTCGCGTCCGCCCGAGAGCTCGACGCTGCGCTCGATCCAGCCCTCGACCGAGAGGCAGTGCGTGCGGTGCGGCGTGTCGTAGTCGACGATCTCGAGCTCGACCTCGCGGCCGCCGGGCGCGCGCACGATCATGCGGCCCTGATCGTAGTGCATGCCCCACAGGCGCGAGGCGCGCGACAGGATCCACGCGACGGTGCCGACCTTGTAGAAGAGGCGATAGATCGTCGTGAGGTTGGCGTCGGCGCCGTAGCGACCGAGCTCCTTGACGAGCGCGAGGTCGCCCTTGCCGAACATCTTGTCGATCCGCTCGTTCAGCTCGACGAACATCTCGAACGGATACCAGGACGCGCGCACGGCGCCGTGCTCGACGACCGAGCGCAGCTCGGCCGACGAGGCCATCGCGAGCCGGTCGGTACCGTGCTCACCGTGATTCAAGCTCACCCAGAGGAGGCGCGACGTCAGCGCGCTTCCCTTCACGTTCGACACGCCCCTACTATACGCGCCGTGCCGTCGAACCACGATCCGATCGCCGTACTGGAAGAGATGGAGGCCAAGGCCGCGCTGGGCGGCGGCCAGGCCCGCATCGACAAGCAACACGAAGCCGGCAAGCTGACCGCGCGCGAGCGCATCGCCGCGCTCCTCGACGAGGGCAGCTTCGTCGAGATGGACAAGTTCGTGATGCACCGCTGCGCCGACTTCGGCATGCAGGATCAGAAGATCCTCGGCGACGGCGTCGTCACCGGCTACGGCACCGTCGAGGGACGGACCGTGTGCGTGTTCGCGCAGGACTTCACCGTCTTCGGCGGCTCGCTGTCGGGCGCGTACGCGCAGAAGATCTGCAAGGTGATGGACCTCGCGACCAAGATCGGCTGTCCGGTGATCGGACTGAACGACTCGGGCGGCGCGCGCATTCAAGAGGGCGTCGAGTCGCTCGCGGGCTACGCCGACATCTTCACGCGCAACGTGCTGAGCAGCGGCGTCGTGCCGCAGATCAGCGCGATCATGGGCCCGTGCGCGGGCGGCGCGGTCTATTCGCCGGCGATGACCGACTTCATCCTGATGGTCGATCGCACCTCGTACATGTTCATCACGGGGCCCGACGTCATCAAGACGGTGACGCACGAGGAGGTCTCGAAGGAGCAGCTCGGCGGCGCGGTCACCCACGCGACCAAGAGCGGCGTCTCGCACTTCACCGAGGGCGACGAGCTCGCGTGCATCGCGCGCATCCGCGAGCTGCTCGCGTACATGCCCGGCAACAACGCGGAGGATCCGCCGCCGCGCCCGACCGCCGATCCGATCGATCGCGCCGACGCGGCGCTCGACGCGATCGTCCCGCCCGAGTCGAACAAGCCGTACGACATCAAGAAGCTCATCCTCGCCGTCGTCGACGACGCGCACTTCACCGAGGTGCAGAAGGACTACGCGAAGAACATCGTCGTCGGCTTCGCGCACCTCGGCGGCCAAGCGATCGGCATCGTCGCGAACCAGCCCAACCACCTCGCGGGCTGCCTCGACATCGACGCGTCGACCAAGGCCGCGCGCTTCGTGCGCTTCTGCGACTGCTTCAACATCGCGCTCGTCACGTTCGTCGACGTGCCCGGCTTCTTGCCCGGCACGACGCAGGAGTACGGCGGCATCATCAAGCACGGCGCGAAGCTGCTCTACGCGTTCACCGAGGCGACGGTGCCCAAGGTCACCGTGATCACGCGCAAGGCGTACGGCGGCGCGTACGACGTCATGGCGTCGAAGCACATCCGCGCCGACATCAACTTCTCGTTCCCCGCCGCCGAGATCGCGGTGATGGGCCCCGAGGGCGCGGTCAACATCGTGTTCCGCAGCGAGCTCGACAAGATCTCCGACGAGGCCGAGCGCGCCGCCGCGCGCGCGCGCTTCACGCAGGAGTACAAGGATCGCTTCGCGAACCCGTACAAGGCGGCGTCGCTCGGCTACATCGACGAGATCATCCGCCCGCGCGACACGCGCGCGGTCCTGATCCGCTCGCTCCGCACGCTGCGCAACAAGCGCCAGTCGAACCCGCCGCGCAAGCACGGCAACATCCCGCTGTAAAGTTGCTCGCCGCGGCGCGCCGCGGGACCGTCGCTCGGTGAGCGGCAAGAAGTCGATGCGGAAGGTCGGCGGGTACGACAGTGCGCTCGCCGACATCTGTGAGGTCATCGAAGCGGGCGAACGACGTGCCGAGTACCGAGAGAGGTTGATGGAGAGGCTTGCGGCCGACCTGACGCGCCGGTTCGGGCGCGGCTTCGGACAAGATTCCGCAGACACTGTCTGCGGAATCTGGAAAACCGCAGACCCTGTCTGCGCAATCCGTGAACGCGGCGTTTCCACTGCCGTGGTCGCACTACGTACGGCTCTTGTCCGTGAAGAACGACGACGCGCGCAGCTTCTACGAGCGCGAGGCGCTGCGCGGCGGTTGGACCGTGCGGCCGCTCGCGCGTCAGATCGACACGCAGTTCTACGAGCGCACGGCGATGTCGCGCAACAAGGACGCGATGCTCGCGAACGGTGCGCGCGCGAAGCCCGAAGACGCGATGACGCCCGAGGACGAGATCAAAGATCCGTTCGTGCTCGAGTTCCTCGGGCTGAAGGACGAGTACTCGGAGAGCGAGCTCGAGGACGCGCTGATCAAGGACCTCGAGACCTTCTTGCTCGAGCTCGGCAGCGACTTCGCGTTCGTCGGCCGTCAGCGGCGGCTGCGCGTCGGTGATCAGTGGTTCCGGATCGATCTGCTGTTCTTCCACCGGCGACTTCGCTGCCTCGTGATCATCGATCTCAAGCTCGGCGCGTTCACGCACGCGGACGCCGGGCAGATGCACCTCTACCTCAACTACGCACGCGAGCACTGGATCGTCGGCGGCGAGAATCCGCCGGTCGGCAGACGGCGCTGCCCGCCGAGAAGACGCTCGTCGCCGAGATCGAGAGGACCTGGCACGCGCTCGAGCGGCGCTACCAGAGGTAGAGCGTCGCGCCGAGGCTGACGTACGGCGCGGTGTGGATGCCGCCGTCGAGGTGGATGTGCAGCCAGCGGGTCGGCTCGAGCTGGAAGCCGACGAGCACGTTGATCACGGGGAGCACGGGCGGGATGTCGGCGGGCTGGTTCTGCTTGGCGCCGGCGGGATCCATGATGCAGTCGCTCTGGAGATCCGAGCCGACGCAGAGCGCGTCGGTCTCGAGCACTTGGCCTTGGACGAGGCCGATGCCGAGGCCGGCGCCGTAGCGGAACTCGAGGAACTTGTGCAGCTTCAGGTGATCGATGACGGTGAACTCCGCCGTGTACCAGCGCAGGTGATCGAAGTGGACGTAGGTGACCTTGCCGGGCTCGAGCGGATCGCCGCCCTTCTCGAGGTAGTAGCCGTCGACGCCGTCGAGGCGGTCGTAGCCGAAGCCGAAGACGACCTCGAGATCCTTGTTGCGCTTCGCGAAGTCGAAGCCGGCGCCGTCGTCGTAGGCGTAGCCGGGCGTGTCGTCGACGAACAGCTTCTGCACCGGCTTGGGCGCGAACGATCGCCTGACCTTCACGCCGAGCCCCCACTCGGTCTGATCGTCGGAGCTCGACTTCTCGTCCGCGCGCGCGGACGTCGCAGTGAACAGCACGAGCGCGATCGCTAGGCTACGCATGAGTCCCCTCGATGCGATTGTGCACCGAGGGGACGCGGACGTGTGTGACGGACGCTATGGTCGTTATTGCTGAACCATGCACGCTGGCTGGACCGGCGTGCATGCCGCACCGCCGCCGTCCGCGTAACACTCGTCGAGCGCCTGATCGAGGATCATGTCGGCGTTCTCGCGCCAGCCGAAGTTGCCGCGCGTCGCGGACACCGGATAGCGACGGCCGGTGTCGCGATCGACCGCTTCGCACGTGATCGTCGAGACGTCGTTGTACGACGTCACGTTCCACGTGCGCAGCCAACCGGCGCGCCCGATGTGGAAGCGCGCCCAGTGATGGTGCGGGTGATAGCCGCGGATCGCGACGTGGAAGCGCGGGTCGGCTTGGATCTGCACGAACGGCCGCGAGTCGAACCGGAAGTTCGCCTGCACGCGCGGCGTGCGCATGTAGACCGCGTGCGAGTGACCGCGATAGCGATCGTGGTGGTGGTGGTGATCGGCGAAGGCCGTCGCGGACGTGCACACCGCGAGGCCGACGATGGCTGACATGATGTGGGTACGCATGAGGAAGTGGACCCGTGCGTTTCGCGGGACGCCACCGTGCGCGTACGCTCTCGGCACCGCTCGCACGCACGCGCGGCTAAGTGCGCGTGACGTGATAGCCTCGCGCGATGAAGCGCGTCGTTGCGCTGCTGCTCCTCGCGGGCTGCCCGCGGCCGGCGCCGGTCGCGCCCACGCCGCCGCCGCTGAGCGGACCTGCGTACGCGCACTACGTGCGGGGCCGCGTCGCCGCGTACGAGGGCGACTACGCGCTCGCCGCCGAGGAGCTGCGCGCCGCCGCCGCCGCCGCGCCCGACGAGCCGCGCATCGAGGTCGAACGGATCCGCGCGCTCGTGAAGGCGGGGCGCAAGGTCGACGCGCGCGCCGCGATCACGGCGGCGGAGCGGCGTTGGCCGCAGTCGGTCGATGTCTGGATCGTCGACGGCGATCTCGCGCGCGCCCGCGGCGCGCTCGCCGACGCGCGCACCGCATACGAGCGCGCGACCTCGATCGATCCGTCGCGCGAAGAGGCGTACCTCGGGCTCGCGCAGGCCTACGCGGGCCTGCATCGCAACGATCTCGCCGAGGCGACCTGGAAGCAGCTCCTCGAGCACGTGCCCGACTCGATCGAAGGGCACTTCCGCCTCGGCGAGCGGCTCGCCGAAACCGATCCGCACGGCGCCGAGCAGCACCTGCGCGCGGTGCTCGAGCAGAACCCCGATCACATCGACGCGCGCCTCGATCTCGCGCACGTGCTGCGCGCGACCGGCCGCTTGCCCGACGCGATCGCGGAGACGCGGCGCGCGTTCGACCGCGCGGGCGCGACGATCGACATCGGCGAGGAGCTGTTCTGGCTCCTGCTCGAGGCCGACGATCGCGTGGGCGCGCTCGATCTGCTCGGCCTCTACGACGCGCCCGACATCGCCGTCGAGGTCCGCGTGATCGCGTCGCGCTTGTACCTGTCGATCGACGAGCTCGCGTCGGCGCGCGCGCAGGCGGAGGCGGCGCTCGCCGCCGAGCCGTCGTCGGGCGAAGCGGCGCTCGCGCTCGCGCGCGTCGAGCGCGCCGCGGGCGATCGCGACGGCGCGCGGACCCGCGCCGAGGCGATCCCGTCGACGTCACCGGCGTACGGCGCGGCGCGCGCGCTCGCCGCCGAGCTCGCGCTCGACGGCGGCGATGCGGATCGCGCGATCACGATCGTCGAGCCGGCGCGCGCGGCGGCGCCGACCGATCCCGAGCTCCTCCTCCTGTACGCGCGCGCGCTCGCCGCGCGGAATCGCGCCGCCGACGCGCGCGCCGCGATCGCCGCCGCCGTGCGCGCGAAGCCCGACGACGCCGCGCTGCTCTTCACGTGGGCGCAGTTCGAGGACGCGGTCGGCGAGACCGATCAGGCGATCGCGGTGATCGATCGCCTGCTCGCCGCCCACCCCGATCACGTCGACGCGCTCAACCTCGCGGGCTTCGCGCTGGCCGAGAAGGGCGTCGAGCTCGATCGCGCCGAGAAGCTGCTCGCGCGCGCGCGCGCGCTCGCGCCCGGCGATCCGCTCGTGCTCGACAGCTGGGGCTGGCTCCTGCACAAGCGCGGCCGCGATCGCGACGCCGCCGCGGCGCTCGATCGCGCGACCCGCGCGGCGCCGCGCCAGCCGGAGATCCTCTTGCACCTCGGCGAAGTGCGCGCCGCGCTCGGCGATCCGGCCGGGGCGCGCAAGGCGCTCGAGGCCGCCCGCGCCCTGTCGCCGCCCCCCGCCCTCGCCAAGCGCATCGACGCACGGCTCGCCGCGCTGCCCGCGCGGCCGTGATATCCTCGACGCGATGCGCGCCTTCCTCGCCCTTCTCGTCGCCTTCGCCGCCGCGTGCTCGAGCGCGCCGTCGCAGGAGCAGTGCGAGTCGTTGCTCGGCAACCTGATCGATCTCGAGCTGCAGAAGGGCGGCGGCAAGAACGTCACCGCCGACATGAAGGCGGATCTCGAGAAGCAGAAGAAGGCGATCGCCGACTACACGCGCGAGAAGTTCATGGACGCGTGCATGAAGAAGACGGCGAAGGCGGTCGTCGAGTGCGGCACGCACGCGAAGACCGACAAGGAGCTGTCGGCGTGCGACGAGACCGAGGGGAAGTGACCGACTTCCGTCTTCCGGCTTCCGTCCTCCGGATCAGTTGACGACGACCAGCGAGTTCACGCCGGCGCCCGCGAAGGAGATGCCCTTCTGCGTGCCGGGATCGATGAACGTCGCGTAGAGCGTGCCCACGCCGGTCGTGCGATCGATCGTCACGACGTGGCCGGTGCCGTCGTGCGTGAAGCCGAAGACCTTGCCGCCCGCGAACGAGGTGCCGAACAGCTTCGGATAGCCGCTCATGCCGAGCTGCGTGACCGCGCCGGTCTTCACGTCGACGGTGACCAAGATGTTGTTCAGCTGCGTGCCGGTGTTCGCCGCGTCGGACAGCTTGTACGCGGTGCCGAACACCGTGCCGTCGTCGACCGCGACCATGTCGCCCGCGAGCGCGAGCCCGCCCTGCATCGTCACCGGCGTCTTGATCACCGGCGGGCTCACGCTGATGTCGACCTCGCAGATCGCGCCGTTGAAGTCGCCCGCCCAGATCTTGCCGTCGGGCGTCGTCGTCAGCGCGACCGTCTTGGTCCCGCACGCGCTGGTCGCGCCGACCTTGGTGACGTGGCCGTCGTTCGGATCCGCGGTGTACAGCGCGGTCTCCGAGATCACGTAGATCGTGTTGTTCGGCGCGACCGCGAGATCGGTGATCACGTCGTTCGACGGCGCGTTGAACGGCCCGACGGTGTCGAGCTGCTTCTGCTGCAGATCGATCTTGTAGAGCGTGTGATCGCCGTGCGCGTACACGGTGTAGTCGTTCGCGACCGGCCCGTCGGGCGCGTTGGGATCGGCGTCGGGGAAGCTCGGCGCGTCGATCGCCGCGTCGCCGTCGCCGCCGCGCGCGTCCGGCGCCTTGCCGTGGTTCGCAGGGCCACAACCGATCAGCGCGATCAAGACGGCGGCGATTCGCACCGCAAGACTGTACCCGAGGTAGCATCGCGCTGTTGCGGGTGAACGACGGCGCAGCGGTGATCGCGGACCTGTGCGCGGCCGTGCGGCGGTTGGCCAGCGCGGCGTCGAGCGCGGGCGTGCGATCGATCGCAGACGCGGCGCGCAAGATCGCGAACGAGGTGGAGCGGGTCGGGATGGCGCCGCCGTTCAGCATGGCCTTGGTCGGCGATGCGGCGGAGCGCGCGCGCTTCCTCGCGCGGCTCGCGGGTGACGAGCTGATCGCGCCGGCGCGGCGGATGCCCGACGCGATGACGCTCACGGTGCGGCGCGGACCGGTGACGCTCGTGCGCGCGCGCCACCGCGACGGTCACGTCGAGGAGATCCGCGCGGGCGAGGGGATCGTGCGCGACGTGACGCCGGCGCCGGAGCTCGTGCCCGCGCGCGATCTGATCGAAGCGCCGCCGCCCGCGCCGGAGCGCATCCCGTGGTGGGCGCTGTGGCGGCGGATCAAGCGATGGCTCGCGCGGCGCAAGCAGCTGCCGCCGGCGCCGCCCGCGCTGCCCGCGCCGGCCCTTCCCGCGCCGCCCGCGAAGCCGAAGGCGAACGATCCGTTCGTCGCCGCGGTCCGCGCGCTGACCGACGCCGACGCGCGCGGCGCGACGGTCGAGCGCCTGTTCCTCGAGCTCGCGCACGGGCCGCTCGCCGAGGACGTCGTGATCCTCGAGCTGCCCGCCGGCGGCACGCGCGTGTTCGAGCAGGCGAACGTCGACGGCGCGCTCCTCCTCGGCGCGCGCGACGCCGCGGCGCAGTCGGCGACCGCGGTGCTGCGATCGCTCTTCACGCTCGAGGCGCTCGGCGGGCTCGACGGCGCGATCGACTCGCTCGGGCGCACGCTGCGCCTCGCGCGCGTGAAGCGGCTCGTCGATCGCGGCCTCGACGTCCTCGATCGCGGCGCCGAGGAGATCGACGGCGTGATCGAGCGCGCCGAGGCCGACTTCGCCGCGCGCATCGCGAAGCTCGAGGCGCAGCAGATCACCGATCCGCAGGCGTTCGAGGACAAGCAGATCGCGCGCGTCATGCCGCAGATCCTCGAGCGCGTGCACACGCTGATCGCGCAGGCGACCGACGAGCACGGCCGCGAGCTCGAGCGGATCGCCGCCGATTGGTCGGCGCGCGTCGCCGCGGCGAGCTCGACCGACGCGCTGCGCACCGCGGTCGCCGCGCTCGACGTCGACGCGCCCGCGCAGCTCGCGGCCGCGCGCGCGCACGCGGTCCGCTTCGTCGTCGGTGGGCTCGCGGGCGCCGCGCACGACGTCCATCCCGCGCTCATGTCGATCCTGCCGGCGCGCGAGCGCGTCCGCCCGCCGTCGGCGCGCCCGATCGAGCTCGCCGGCTTCGACAGCGGGCTCGAGCTCGGCGACGTCGCGCCGCGCTTCCGCTCGCTCGTGCGCTCGACCGACCGGCTCAAGCAGGAGGCGTCCGCGAAGCTCGCCGAGCGCGTCACGCTCCTGCGCCAGCGCGCGGGCGCCGCGCTGCTCGACGCCGAGCCGATGCTGGTCGCCGCGATCGCCGATCCGCTGCGCGCGACCTTCCGCGCCGAGCTCGATCGCCACGTCGCGTGGCTCGCCGGCGAGCTCGCGCGCGAGCACGACGCCGTCGATCGCGAACGCGCCGCCCTCGCGCCGATCGCGCGCGCCCGCGACGACGCGCGCGCCGACGCCGCGGCGATCCTCGCGCGCCTCGACTAACGCGCGTGCGCGGCGAGCCAGGCGTCGACGGCGTCGACGTTGGGCTTCGCGCGATCGCCGAGCGAGGCGTAGCCGTCGCGCGCGGCGTGCATGTGCGCGAGCGCGTCCTTGCGGCGCCCGACCGCGTCGAGCGCTTCGGCGAGGTGCCGATGGGTGTCGGCGACGAGCAGCGCGCGCTCGTGCGCCGCGGCCTCGAGCTCGAGGGCGCGCTCGAACAGCGGCACCGCGTCGGCCGCGTGGTGATCCTCGACCTCGAGGCGGCCACGCTCCTCGAGCACGCCGGCGAGCAGGCTGGTCTGCTTCTTCGCCTCCCCGATCGCGCGCGCGCGATCGAGCAACGCGCGCGCGCGCGGGAGATCCTTCGCGGCGCGGTGGACCTTGGCGTCGGTCAAGAGGACGCCGACCAGCCCGCCGGCGTCGGGCCCGAGCAGCTCCTCGGCGGCGGCCAGCGCGGCGTCGGCGTCCTTCACCGCGGCGTCGATCTGCCCGAGCGCGGCCTCGCGCTCGGCGAGGTCGTTGCGGAACGCGTAGCGGTGCTGATCGCGCGGCGCGTGCATCGCGTCGAGGATCGCGATCCCGCGCCGCAGCGTCGCCGCCGCCTCCTCGGGCTTGCCCTGCATGTCCTGGATCGTGGCGAGGTTGCCCAGCTCGTTGAGCATCTCGCTCGACTGCTCGCCGAACAGGCGCTCGGTCAGCGGCACGTTGACCGCCGCGATCGCGGCGGCCTCGTCGGGGCGGCCGGCGCGATCGAGCGCGATGATCGCCATGTCGGCGCCGCCCTTCGTGCGCGGGTTCTCGGCGCCGTACGCCGCCTTGCGCCGCGCGTACGCCCGCGGGCACGCGTCGACGCCGCCGGGGATGTCGCGGATCTGGATCGCGACCGCGCACGCGCAGTCGATCGCGATCGACTTGGCGCGATCGCCGCCGGCCAGCTCCTCGGCGCGCTTGCACGCGGCGCGCGCCTCGTCGGGCTTGTCGAGCGCGATCGCGGCGTCGGCCTCGGTCTCCGCCGCGTAGATCATCTCGCTCGGCGGATCGCCGGCGCGGCGCAGCGCGGCGCGGAACACCGGCAGGAGCGCCTCGATGCGCGCGACGTCGCGCTCGGTGATCGCCTCCTCGAGGATCTCCTCGACGACGTCGGCCTCGATCGCCGGATCGTGCGCCGCGGCGGCGTCGGTCTGCGCGTCGTCGAGCTCCTTGCGCGCGCCGGCCGGATCCTTGCTGACCACCACGCGTGCGTGCGCGTACAGCGCGCGGGCGCGCAGGCCGGGATCACCGAGCGCGCGCGCCGCGGCGAGCGCGCGCTCGGCGGTCGGGATCGACTGCGGGCCGCGCAGATCGCGCGCGGCCTTGGCGTCGGCGATCGCCTGCACGACCGCCTGCACGCGCACGTCGCCGCTCGGCGCGGCGGTGTCGGCGAGGCGCGCCGGCGAGCAGAGATCGGGCGCGGGCAAGAGGCCGACCGCGTCGATCGATCGCTCGACCGCCTTGCGATCGGCGTGCTGGAGCGCGCCGACCAGCGCGCGGAACGCGGCGAGCTGATCGTCGAGGCACGCGATCCGCTTGTCGAGCATCGCGGCCGACTGCTCGCCGCGATCGTGGGTCGCGCGGCACGCGTCGACGCGCGCGCCGCGCCAGTCGTCGAGCCAGCGATCGAGCGAGCCGGCCGCGCGCGACGCGGCATCGGGCGCGTACGACGCACCGGTCGCGCGGAACGCGTCGACGATCGCGGTGCGCACGGGCGGCGTCCACGCCCGCGACGCCGCCGCGCCGGCCTCCGCGCAATCGATCCCGCCGCCGCGGTGCGCGATCAGGAAGCCGCCCGCGGTCGCCGCGCCGATCGCGGTCAGCATCGCGGCGGCGATCGCGCGCCGCCGCCGCCGCCGCGGGCGCAGCTCGAGCTCGTCGAGCAGCGCGTTCATCGACGGCCAGCGCGCCGCGGGATCCGAAGCCAAGCCGCGGGCGAGCGCGCGCTCGAGCCAGCTCGGCACGGCGGATTTCGGCGCGAGCCGCCGCCGTCCCGCGATCACCGCCGCGACGATCTCGCGCGATTCGCCGAACGGATGCTCGCCGTAGAGCGCCTCCCACGCGACGACGCAGAACGCGAACTGATCGGCGGCGCGCGTGACGCGCAAGCCCGCGTGTTGCTCGGGCGCCATGTAGCGCGGCGTGCCGATCACCGCGCCTTCCTCGGTCAGGGGCGACTCGAGCACGCCGTCGGACGCCGGCGTGAGCGCGCCGTCGCTCGGCGCCTTGCCGTCCACGGTGATCGCGGTCGCGATCGAGGGGGCCGCCGCCTGCCCTTCGTCGAGCCGCGCCAGCCCGAAGTCGCCGATGCGCACGCGATCGTGCGCGTCGACCAAGATGTTCGACGGCTTGACGTCGCGGTGCACGAGGCCTTGCGCGTGGACCGCCGCGAGGCCGCGCCCGGCCGCGATCACGAGCGCGAGCTTCTCGCGCCATTGCGTGGCGCGCGCGAGGCGCTTGTCCAAGGTCTCGCCGTCGACGAGCTCCATCGCGACGAAGACCTGGCCGTCGTGGCTGCCGAGCTCGAACACGCCGATCACGTTCGGGTGCGAGATCCGCGCGAGCGCCTGCGCCTCGCGCAAGAGGCGGATCGTGTCGCCGCCGCGATCGCGCAGCACCTTCACCGCGACCGATCGCGACAGCTCGGGATCGCGCGCCTCGAAGACCGCGCCCATGCCGCCGGCGCCGAGCCGCCGCACGACGACGAAGCGGCCGATGTGCGCGCCGGGTTCGAGATCCTCGCTCATCGCTTGCGCGGGCGCGGCACGCCGTAGAGATCGAGCTTGTGGACGAGCGTCGCGCGAGAGATGCCGAGCTTCTTCGCCGCGTGCGTCTGGTTGCCGGCGCATTCCTCGAGGGCGGCGAGGATGCGGGCGCGCTCGGTGCCGTCGTCGGAGCCGGAGCCGCCGGGCAGGGGCACGGGCACGGGCAGGGGCACGGGGGCTTGGTCGAAGAGCAGGTGCTCGGCGCCGATCGGATCGGAGCCCGCGAGCAGCGACGCGCGCTCGACGACGTTCTTGAGCTCGCGCACGTTGCCCGGCCAGTCGTGGGCGCCGAGCCGCGCGAGCGCCGCGGGCGTGAGCGCGTGATCGCGGCCGGTCGCCTCGCGCGCGAACTTCGCGGCGAGCGGCGCGATCTGATGACGCCGGTCGCGCAGCGGCGACACCGTCAGCGTGATGCCCGCGAGCCGATAGAACAGATCGCGGCGGAACGTGCCCGCCGTGCACGCGCCCATCAGATCGCGGTGCGACGCGGCGACGAAGCGCACGTCGATCGGCTGCGCGCGCACGCTGCCGACGCGCATGATCTCGCGCGACTCGATCGCGCGCAGCAGCTTCGCCTGCAGCTCGAGCGGCATCTCCGCGATCTCGTCGAACAAGACCGTGCCGCGCGCGGCGGCCTCGAGCAGACCGACCTTGCCGACCGCGCCGGTGAACGCGCCCTTCTCGTGACCGAACAGCTCGCTCTCGAGCAGCTGCGGCGCGAGCGCGGCGCAGTTGATGCCGAGCATCGGGCCGGGGCGCCCGCTCAGGCCGTGGAGCGCGCGCGCGAGCACCTCCTTGCCGGCGCCGGTCTCGCCGTGGATCACGACCGACACCGAGCTGCGCGCGAGCGCGACCAAGAGCGGCGTCGGCTTCGCGAGCGCGGGATCGTCGATCACGACCGACGACGATCCGAGCGCGGTGCGCACCGCCGAGACCGCGCGCGGCACGACCACGGCGGTGAACGGCCCGATCGTGATCGGCTCGCCGGCGACGAACGTGGTCGCGCCCTTGACCGCGGCGCCGGCGACCTGCGTGCCGTTGCGCGAGCCGAGATCCTCGACGGTCCACGCGGCGCCGATCGTGATCCGCGTGTGCTTGCGCGAGACGCGCTCGTGATCGAGCGCGACGTCGCACGCCGGATCGCGCCCGATCGTCACCGAGCCGTTCTCGGGCAGGGGCACCGCGCGTACGTCGTGCGACGCGGTCAAGAGCAGGACCCAGCCGCCGCCGCCGGCGTCGCCTGCATCTACACCAGTGACCGTCGTCTCCACGTTCCCCAGTCTCGCATCATCTAGAGGCGCAGTGCCAGCGCTGCGGCCGCGCGCTCCCCGACCGCCGCGCTCGCGGTCGCGCCGTGTCCGCCCAGCGCCGCGACCCAGAACAGCCACGGATGCATGGGATCCCATGCGATGTGCATCCGGCGATCGGGCGCGAACGTGCGCAGGCACGCCCACGCGCGCTTGACCTCGAGGCCGCCGAGCCCGGGCGCGGCGCGGCGGATGCGCTCGGCGAGCATGTCGCGCGCGTCGTCGTCGGGCGTGACGTCGGCGGGCGCGTGCTCGCGCGCGTCGCAGCCCGACAGGAGCAAGCCGCTGCCTTCGCGCCGTGCGTAGAACGGTTCGCGCCCGAGGCTCCACACCCACGGCGCACCGGCCGGCGTCGACGGAGGCTGCGTCACGAACAGGTGCCGCTTGATCGGCGTGAAGCGCGCGTCGCTGCCCGCGATCGCGCCGACCGTCCCGGCCCACGCGCCCGCGGCGCACGCGACCGCCTTCGCTTCGATCGATCCGCGGTTCGTCTCGATCGCGACGCCGCCGCCGCGCGGCGTGATCGCGCGCAGCTCGCAGCTCGTCACGATCCGCACGCCGCCGCGCCGCGCGCCGTCGAGGTATCCGGTGAGCAGCGCGCCGATGTCGATCACGCCGTCGCCGGGGCAGGACACGCCGCCGGCCGCGCGCACGCCGGCGAGCTGCGGCCAGTGCGCGACGATCTGATCGATCGAGATGCGCTCGTGCGCGATCGCGTGTCGCTGCGCGCGCGCGACCAGCGCGGCGATCCCCGCGTCGTCGTCGGCGAGCAGGATCCCGCCGCTGCGATCGAGCAGGCGCGCGAAGCCGTCGGGCGGCGACGCGAGGAACTGTGCGCCGCGCGCGGTCAACGCGGTCGTCTCGTCGTCGTCCGCGATCGCGCGACACAACGCCGCGTTCCGCCCGCTCGCGTGCGCGCCGCAGATCGCCTCGCGCTCGATCACGACGACGCCCTTCACGCCCGCGCGCGCGAGCCAGTACGCGGTCGACGCGCCGGCGAAGCCACCGCCGACGATCACCAGCGACGCGGCGCGCGGCAGCTCGTCCACGCGTGGTCCCTACCACGAACGCGCGCGCTACGCGAGCACGGCGGCGAGGCGCGGCAGCACGTCGCCGAGCGCGCCCTCGAGCTTCAACGACGCATCGCCATCCCCGCGCGTCGGACCGACGTTCACGATCGCGACCGGCATGCCGCGCTCGACGGCGCGGCGCACGAAGCGATAGCCGCTCCAGACGGTGAGCGACGAGCCGGCGACGAGCAAGACCTCGGCTTGGTCGAACAGCGCCCACGCGTGATCGACCGTCGCGCGCGGGACGTTCTCGCCGAAGAACACGACGTCGGGCTTCCACGCGCCGCCACACGCGCACGCGGGCACGCGGAAGCCGTTGATCGCCTCCGCGTCGAGCTCCGCGTCGCCGTCCGGCGCGACGTCGGCGCCGCCGAGCCGATCGATCAGCCACGGGTTGTCGGCGATCAGGCGCGCGTGGATCGCATCGCGCGACGTGATCGATCGGCACGACAGACATCGCACGCGCGCCAGCGCGCCGTGCAGCTCGACGACGCGCGCGCTCCCCGCGACTCCATGCAGCCCGTCGACGTTCTGCGTGATCACGCCGACGATCACCCCGCCCTGCTCCATCGACGCGATCGCACGATGCGCCGCGTTCGGCTGCGCGGTCTTCATGCGCGGCCACCCGACCGTCGCGCGCGCCCAGTACCGCACGCGCGCCGCCGCGCTGCCGACGAACTCGCGATACTGCATCGGCCGGCGCGGCTTCGCGCCCGGCCCGCGATAATCGGGGATGCCCGACTCCGTCGAGCACCCCGCGCCGGTCAACGCGATCACGCGCCGCCCGCGCATCATCGCGACGAGCGGCGCGAGCGACGCACCGGGCACGGCAGCAGCGACCACGCCTGAATCGTAGCTCGGCGATCAGCCTTTGGCGCGGCGACGGCGGTAGTGGTCGCGAACGAACGCCGCGAACGAACCGTGTCGTTCCTCGTACGCCTCCAGCGCGCGTACGTCTTGTTGGATCTCGGCGCGCAAGAACTCCTTCTCAGCGGGCGTCAGCTTCCGTCGCCGGTCGCGCATGCGCCGATGTCAGCGCAACGGCACGGTCAGGCTCGACGCGTACTGCGCCTGCCAGGTCACGCCGCAGCCGCGGCCGTTGGCCTCGAGGCCCTGGTACATCGGGAAGTAGCGCCACGAGCCCATCGTCCAGCCGCCGCGCGCGACCTGGACCTCGATCCTCGACGCCGACGGCCGATCGTCCTCGCCGCCGTTCCAGTCCTCGACGTACGCGGTGTCCTTGCTGATCACGATCAGCACGCCCGGCTCGAGTTGATCGCGCGCGCAGCCGTCGGCGGTGCACTGGCCCCAGCCGGCGGCGACGTCGACGACGAAGCTGCGCGTCTCGCCGTCGCGCACGATCGTCCACACGTACGAGCCGTCGGGGAACGGCGAGTCGCCGTCGATCGACAGCACGAAGCCGGGCCGGTACCACGTGCTCGTGCACACACCCGTGCCCGCATCGGCGGCGCAGGCGCCGACGGCCAACAACAACAGCGCGCGCTTCAAGGTCCGATCACGTTCACGACGTACTGGGCCTGCAGCACGGTCTGGCAGTCATCGCGGAGCGGGCGATAGACGGGATCGAACGTGAAGCGCGCGATCTCGGTCGCGCCCTGATCGCCCATGCCGATCCGGATCGCGAGGTGCGCGGGGCCGGCCTGGCGATCGCCGCGCGGATCGTCGGTCACCGAGATCGCGGCCGAGTCGTGGGTCATCGAGATCCACAGATCGTCGTCGAGGCCGGGCACGCAGTCGTCGCACTGGCCCTTGCCGCGATCGATCGCGACGTGGCGCGTGCGGGTGTTGCCGTCGGCGGTCACCGTCCATTGGTAGACGCCGTCGGGCAGGCCGGGCCGCTCGTTGATCGTGAGCGAGAACCCCGGGATCGCGTCCGCCTCGCTGCAGATCGGTTGCTCGGTCGCGACGCAGCCGACGCTGCAGGCGCCGGCGGCGATCGCCGTCAGGATCAAGCCCCTCATGGGCCGGAACAATACGCCTCGCCCGTCGAGAAGTCCGTCACGAAATCGCGAGCGGTTTTGCGATATGTTCGCACGAGTGCGTCGGACGGGGCTGATCTTCGCGATAGGTCTAGGTGCATGCGCGCGCGAGCCCGTGGGGGAAATCTGCCCGGCGGTCCTCGAGGGCCAGCTGATCGTCACGGAGATCCGGGGCGCCCAGACCGGCGGCGACACCTACGGGCAGTGGGTCGAGATCTACAACGACTCCGGCGGTGACCTCGATCTCGAGGGGTTGCACGTCGTGTTCACGCGCATGGACGGCGGCGCGTCGGCGCGCGCGATCGTGCGCCGTCCGCTCCCGCTCGCGGCCGGGAGCTACGCCGTGATCGGCCGCGCGCCCGACGACATGCGGCCCGCGCGCACCGACTACGGCATGGGCACCGACTTCCCGAGCGCGTGGTTCACGTCGGGATCGATCGAGGTGCAGGCGTGCGGCGCGACGATCGATCGCGTCACGTACACCTCCTTGCCGACGATGGGCACGCGCGCGCTGCGCGGCGCGCCCGACCCGACCGCGAACGACACCGAGACCAACTGGTGCATCGACACCGAACCGAACACCGACACCACGCAGCTCGGGCTGCCCGGCTCTCCCGGCGAGGCGAACCCTTCATGTTGAGAATCGTCATCGCGCTCGTGTTCATCTCGTGCGGCACGCCGCACAACGCGCGCTACTCGCGCCAGCAGGCGCAGCACACGCTGCAGTCGCTGTCGCAGCCGGGCGTCCTGGTCGGCGAGTTCACGCTGACCAAGGTCACCGACGGCGACACCGTCCGCGTCGACGGCCTCGACTCGTCCTTGCGCCTCCTCGGCATCGACACCGAGGAGATCTTCCACCACGAGAAGGAGCGGCGCGCGCTCGAGAGCGCGCCGACCTTCGCCGACTACGTGAAGGCGCAGCGCGGCGACTCGAAGCGTCCCGTGAAGATGTCGACGCCGATGGGCGAGCAGGCCTGGAAATGGGCGGAGCAGTACTTCACGATCGGCGCCAAGGTCCGCGTCGAGCGCGACGACCCGAAGCAGATCCGCGACGCCTACGATCGCTATCTCGCGTACGTCTTCGTGCAGAAGGACGGCAAGTGGGTCAACTACAACGTCGAGGCCGTGCGCGCGGGGATGGCGCCGTACTTCACGAAGTACGGCTACTCGCGGCGCTTCGACGCCGAGTTCAAGGCGGCCGAGGCGGAAGCGAAGGCGGCGCACCGCGGGATCTGGAGCGACCAGACCATGCACTACCCCGACTACGACGAGCGCGAGAAGTGGTGGAACGCGCGCGGCGACTTCGTGCGTCAGTTCGAGCAAGACGCCGCCGGCAAGGACGACTTCATCGATCTCACCGACTGGGACGCGCTCGATCGCGTCGAGGCGCACAAGGGCAAGCCGGTGACCGTGCTCGGCACGGTCGGCTCGGTCTACCTGGGCGACAAGGGCCCGACCCGCGTGATGCTGTCGCGCCGCCGCGGCAGCGACTTCCCGATCATCTTCTTCGACAAGGATCTGTTCGCGGCGTCGAAGCTCGCCGACTGGAAGGGCGAGTTCGTGCGCGTGCGCGGCACGATCACCGAGTACACCAACAAGCACAACGGTAAGACGCAGCTGCAGATCGTCGTCGATCGACCGTCGCAGATCGAGCTCTCACCCGTGCCGGAGCCGGAGGCGCAGCCATGAAGCGGATCATCCCTGTCTTGATCGTGGTGGCGGCGTGCGGCGGCGATTCGTCGTCGACGCAGTGCAAGGCGATGCTCTTGCCCGGCGATCTCGTGATCACCGAGATCTTCGCCGACTACGCCGCGCCCGCCGGCAGCTCGGGCGCCGACACCGGCAAGGAGTGGTTCGAGGTCTACAACGCGTCGTCGCGCCCGATCGATCTGCAGGGCGTCGTCCTGACGTTGTCGCGGCCCGACGGCACGTCGCCGCACACGCACACGATGAGCGAGGCGACGATCGCGCCGGGCCAGTACCTGACGCTCGGCGACGTCGATCCCGCGCAGCTGCCGGCGTGGGTCGACTACGGCTACGCCGACGAGCTCGGCGAGATGTTCAACACCAACGGCGGCAAGCTCGCGATCGCGTGCAACGGCACCGAGGTCGATCACGCGATCTACAACGACGTCAGCAGCGGCCACTCGCAGCAGCTCGACGGCCAGACCGCGCCCGACTACACGACCAACGACGACCTCACCCGCTGGTGCCCCGCCGACGAGCTGAGCTCACCCGAGTTCGATCCGTCGAACTTCGGCACGCCGCGCGCGGCGAACCAGGCCTGCATGGTGATCGCGACTGGCATGTGCAACGACGGCGGCACGATGCGCACGACGGTGCCGCCCGCGGTCGGCGATCTCGTGATCACCGAGGTCCACCCCAACCCGTCGGGCGCCGACACCACGCAGGAGTGGTTCGAGCTGTACGCGGTCAACACGGTCGATCTCAACGGCCTCAAGGCGGCGCGCTCGACCGGCACGATGTACCCGCTGACGCCGCCCGGCGCGGCCGACGACTGCATCCGCGCCGACGCCGGCACCTACCTCGTGATCGCGAAGTCCGCGGTCGCCGCCGACAACGGCAACCTGCCCAAGGTCGACGCGCTGTTCAACGCGAACCTGAGCCTGGTCGACAGCGGCGACCTCCGCGTCGTCGACGGCGTCGGCACCGTGATCGACACCGTGACCTGGACCAACGCGGCGAGCGCCGCCACGCGCCAGCTCGATCCCGACTTCCTCGACGCGTCGGCCAACGATCAGGAGGCCGACTGGTGCGACGCGACGACGTCGTGGTTCCAAGGTCCGCCGCCCGGCGACAAGGGCTCGCCCGGCGCGGTCAACGAGCAGTGCGCGGTCGTCCCGCCGCCCGGCCAGTGCCTCGACAACGGCACGCCGCGCGCGGTGGTGCCGCCGACCGTCGGCCAGCTCGTGATCACCGAGGTGTTCGCGAACAACACCGGCACCTCCGACACCAAGCACGACTGGTTCGAGGTGCGCGCCAACGCGCCGGTCGATCTCAACGACTCGCAGATCGGCCGCAACACCGGCGCCCCGACCAAGCTCTTGTCGTCGACGTGCGTGCACCTCGACGCCGGCCAGTACGCGCTGTTCGCCGGCTCGAAGGACATGAGCCTGAACGGCGGGCTCACCAACGTCGACTTCGCCTTCACGTCGTTCAGCCTGATCGAGACCAGCGGCGGTGACGTCCACATCAGCGATCCGCAGGGCGCGCTGATCGACGCGGTGACGTGGACCGCGATCCAGGACGGCAAGGGCCGCCAGCTCAGCTCGAACCTGATCGCGCAGCCCGACGCGGCGACCACCAACGACACCACCTCGTCGCCGACGTGGTGCAACGCGACGCACGTCTACAACGGCGTCGACACCGGCACCCCCAAGACCGACAACGACGTCCAGTGCCCGTGAAGCTCGCGCTCCTGCTCGTGCTCGTCGGCTGCAGCGGCGAGCAAGGATCGACGTGCGGACCGTCGACGGCGACGGTCATGCGCGTGATCGACGGCGACACCGTCGAGCTCGACGACGGTGACAAGGTCCGCTACCTGCTGATCAACGCGCCCGAGACCACCAACGGGCACGACGACTGCTTCGGCACGAACGCGGCGCAGTTCAACAGCGACATGGTCCTCGGCAAGCAGATCTCGCTCGCGTACGACACCGAGTGCCGCGACATCTACGGCCGCCTGCTCGCGTACGTGACGGTGGCGGGGCAAGACGTCAACGCGCTCGAGGTCGAGCGCGGCTACGCGTGCGTCTTGTACATCCCGCCCGACGGCGAGGCGCGGCACGCGGAGTTCGTGCAGTACGAGAAGGACGCCAAGGCCGCCGGCCGCGGCATGTGGACGGCCTGCGCGGGGATGATCACGTGCGAATAGCTCCTCTCTTGATCGTGTGCATCTTGGCTGGGGTCGCGCGCGCGCATCCGTACGAGACGTTCGTCGACGTCGAGAACGAAGACGACCTCTACGACCTGAACGCGACCGGGCAGATCACCGACGAGACCTTCGAGGAGCTCGACGAGGTGCTCGCGCGCGGCGTCGACATCAACCAGGCGGATCGCGAGGAGCTGTACTCGCTGCCCAACCTCGACTACGACGACGTCGACGCGATCCTGCGCTTCCGCGCGGTGCGCGGGAGGATCAGCGACCCGGCGGATCTGGTCGCGGCCGGCGTGCTCACGCAGGACAAGCTGCTCGCGATCTCCGCGTTCTTGATCGTGCGCGGCGACGGCGGCAGCCCGTACGGCACGCACGGCATGGTGATGGCGCAGACCCGCTGGTCGCAGAAGGACCGCACGGTGCCGCCGGTGATGGCGCGCGCGCGCCTGTACACCGCGAAGCACCTCTCGGCCGGCGTCGGCGCGGTGCTCGATCGCCTGCGGCTCGGGCAGGCCGTGTGGGATCCGAACCGCGGCGCGATCCTCGCCGAGTCACCGGGCACGAGCGTCGTGGTGCCGAAGGCGTACGTGCGCTGGCAGGACGACAAGCTCGACGCGATCCTCGGCAGCTATCGGGTCGGCTTCGGCGAGCGGCTCACGTTCGACAACTCGTTCGACTACACGCCGAACGGCATCTACTCCGACGATCAGATCGCGCACGTCAACTACCTCGGCCGCAACTGCAAGGAAGGCACCGGCGAGCTCGCGGCGACGCCCTGCCCGACCGCCGACGGCAGCACGTACATCACGCCCGACTACACGTACCGCGAGTCGCTGTTCGGCGCGGCGGTCGGCGCGCGCAAGATCGAGCTCGGCGACGGCACCCTGCAGGCGTACGGCTGGGCGTCGGATCATCGGCGATCGATCTATCAGTACGAGCTCTACGACGCGGC
This sequence comes from Kofleriaceae bacterium, assembly GCA_035493675.1. GTDB lineage: Bacteria > Myxococcota_A > Polyangia > Haliangiales > Haliangiaceae > JAIOQA01. Next base: position 46,653 of record DATJIA010000230.1, read on the forward strand.
GAAGTGCGAGGACCCGCGCAGCGCGGATGATTCGTGCAGCGCGCCCGACGTGCTCGTGAAGCCTTCGGGAGACATCCTGACGCCGACGCCGGGCTGGAACTACGAGACGATCCCCGACGTCTTCCGCGAGATGCTGGTCGGCGGCAACGCGACCTACTTCGCGGATCGCCGCAACTGGGTCGGCGTGACCGGCTACGGCGCGAAGACCTACGGCCTGTTGAACGGATCGAGCCTCGGCTATCAAGAGTGGTCGAATCGACCGGGCGCGGCGGGCGACGGCGGCTTCGGCGCGATCGGCGTGAACGCGGCGATCGGGCGCAAGTGGCTCGACGTCGGCGCCGAGGTCACGCGCAGCTTCGACGCGATGCACCCGGCGGCGGGCGAGCTCGCGAAGGGCGGCGGCGGCAACGCGGGCATCGTCACCGCGACCGCGACCGCGCCCAAGCAGGTCTTGGAGGCGAGCTTCCGCTGGTACGGGATCGACTTCGTGAACCCGTACGCGAAGCCGATCGCGGCGCGCGACGAGTTCGAGGGCCAGCGCGCGCGCGACGAGATCGGCGCGCGCGTGAGGTACTTGGCGACGCACGGCGAGCTGCACGTGCGATCGCAGGTCGACGTCTGGGATCTGCAGGCCGAGAAGGTGCCGCGCACCGACGATTACCTCCGCCTCGACTACGCGACCGACGCGCCGGTCGGCTGGGGCCTGTGGCTGCAGTTCGAGGACAAGGATCTGACCGCGGGCGGCCGCGGCCAGTGCTTCGACACCGCCGCCGACTTGCCGCCCGACTCGGTCACCGGCGCGCCGCAGCTCTGCAAGGGCATGCGCCTCTCGACGACCGGCCGCCTGCACCTGAACCCGACCCGCACGCTGCGCGTCACCGCGCAGGTCACGCACCGCTTGCTCGACGACACCAAGCACCCCGACGGCCTCCGCAACGACGTGATGGCCTGGGTGCTCGCGCTCTATCGCCCGTCGAAGCGCGTGCGCATCCACGCGCGCGCGCGCTACCTCTTCCAAGACGTCGCGACCAGCGCGTATCTGGAGGAGTCGCTCTGGACGTACGGCGACGTCACGATGCGCGTGCGCGATCGCGACTCCGTCCGCGTGCGCGCCGACGTCTACTGGTGGCTCGACGCCCGCGCCTCGTCGATGACCCGGTCTCCCAACCCTGAATTGTGGTTGTGGCTCGAGTACGAAGCGAAGTTCTAGTCGCAGTGATCCAGCGCGTGTGAGGTCTGGCCGCTCCAGAGGAGCGCGCCGTCGTGGGTCCACAGGACGGCGGCGACGACCACCGCGGGGCACGTGCGATCGCGGCTGCCGATCGGGCGCTTCACGTCGGGCGAGAGCTCGGCGAAGGCGGTCGCGCCGCCGTTGCCGTCGTCGGTGAGGTCCGCGTCGGAGGTCCCGATCGTCGTCGGCGCGCTCTTGTCGCGCCGGAGGAACGAGACGCGCAGCCCTTTCGGCGAGGTGTGCCCGATCGAGATCGTGCAGCGAAGGACCGCGTGATGCGGCGCTGGCGGCCCCGACAGCACGTCGGCGGTGCCGTCGGCGATCGCCATGTCATCGGGCAGATCGGTGCTCGCCGA
>DATJIA010000231.1:0-40800 GCA_035493675.1 Kofleriaceae bacterium
GCGCTGTCGAAGTGGATCGTGTCGGTGTCCGCGACCCCGTGATCGTGGAGCCACTGATAGTCGGAGAGGCAGTCGCGGGCGTGGTCGGCCCCCCACGCGTGGTTCTGGAGCGCCTCCTTGTGGTCCTGCACGTCGTCGGCGTGGGCGAGGGCGGGGGTCAGGGCGAGCAGGCCTGCAAACAGTGCCGAAATCGAACAACGGGTCATCGGAATCCTCCTGTTGCCGCCCCTATCGCCCGCCCGAATCGCCGGTTGCGCCCGGAGGCGCGGGCGTGGATAAATCGCCGCCTCTACACCCGAAAAGGGGAGACACCCGACCATGGGCATCGCCGACTTCTTCCGTCCCAAGCACCGCCACTCCGACGTCCGCGTCCGCGCCGAAGCCGTTCGCGCCATGACGAACGACGACGCCGACACCCTCGTGCAGATCGCCAAGACCGATCGCGATCCGCAGGTGCGCCGCATCGCGATCGAGAAGCTCGACGAAGCCGATCTGCTCGCCGACATCGCCAAGGATCAAGACGACCGCGCGCTCCGCGATCTCGCGGGCGAGCGCGCCGCCGATCTGTGGGTGCAGTCGGCGTGCGACGAGGACGACGAGGTCGTCGCCGGCAACTCGCTCGAGGGGCTGATCGGGCTCGATCACCAGCGCGCGCTCGCGCAGGTCGCGGCCAAGGCCGTGTTCGACAAGGTCCGCCGCCGCGCCGCCGGTGCGCTGCGCGACGGCCGCGCGCTCGCCGATCTGGCGCGCTCGTCGAACGACGCGGCGACGCGCCTCGAGGCGGTCGCGCGCATCGACGATCAAGACACGCTGCGCGCGCTCGCGATCGACGTCGCGATCAAGGAGGTCGGCATCGCCGCGGTCGACGCGCTCGACGACGCCGCCGCGCTCGAGCAGATCGCGCAGAAGGCCAAGGCCAAGCAGGTCCGCCAGCGCGCGCGCAAGAAGCTGACCGATCGCGAGGAGGCGCAGAAGCAGGCGCAGCCGAAGACGTCCGACGACATCAAGCGCCGCCGCGCCGAGAAGGCGCAGGCGCTGCGTACGATGGAGCAGCTCGCCGAGACGTTCGATTGGGAGAAGGCCGACGCGCAGGTCGACCGCGCCGAGCGCGAGTGGGCCGCGATCGGCGACTCCGGCGACGCGGCGCTCGACGAGAAGTTCGCGAGGCTGGTCAAGCGCTACCGCGATCGCCGCCACGTGCACGACGTGAAGCTCGAGGAGTCGCGGCACGCGCACGCGCCGGCCACCGCTCGTCCTGCTCCCGCCCCCGTTCGTCCCGAGCGGAGCGCGAGCGAAGCGAGCGCGGAGTCGAAGGACGACGAGGACGTGATCGCGCCCGCGGCCGCCGCCGCGCCGGATCCCGCGCGCGAAGCTCGCCAAGCGGAGGCCGCCGCGCGCCGCGCCGAGCGCGACGCCAAGCGCGCCGAGGAAGACGCCCGCCGCGCGCAAGAAACCGCCGATCGCGAAGAGCGCAAGAAGGAAGCGATCGAGCGCGGCAAGCAGATCGCCGCGTCGCTCGAGGCGCTGTGCGCGGATCTCGAGCAGATGACCGACTCGACCGATCAGCGCGGCGTGCAGCGCCTGCTCGATCAGGCGGCGAAGGTCTACGAGTCGATCGGCAAGGTCGCGCCCGAGCAGCGCGACGCCCTCGACAAGCGCTACACCGACGCGCGCGCGAAGCTCGTGATCAAGCTCAAGGACCTGCGCGAGACCGAGGACTGGGCGCGCTGGGCCAACGTCCCGCGGCAAGAGGCGCTGATCAAGGAAGCGGAGGCGCTCGCCGCCGCCGACGCGCCGACCTTGCCGACGCTCCAGGATCTGCAGAAGCGGTGGAAGACCGTCGGGCCCGTCCCGCAGAACAAGTCGAAGGAGCTGTGGGAGAAGTTCAAGACCGCGTCGGACGCGGCGTTCGCGAAGATCCGCGGCGCGCGCGAGGTCGAGAAGGCGAAGTGGGACGAGAACGTCGGCGCGCGCGAGGCCCTGATCAAGGAAGCCGAAGCGATCGCGGACTCGACCGACTTCGAGGCGACCGCCGAGCAGATGAAGGGCCTGCAGGCGAGGTGGAAGTCGCTCGGCCCGGTGCCGCGCAAGCAGGGCGACGCGCTCTGGAAGCAGTTCCGCGCCGCGTGCGATCGCTTCTTCGAGCGACGCAAGCCGATGCTCGAGGCCAAGAACGCCGAGCTGCTCGAGAACCTCGCGCGCAAGGAGCAGCTGTGCGCGAAGATCGAGGCGCTGGTCGAGGCGGCCCCCGGTGAAGGCGGATGGGGCGCGGCGATCCGCGCGGCGCAGGACGCGCAGCGCGCGTGGCGTGACATCGGTTGGGTGCCGCGTCGCGACGCCGACGCGATCTATGCCCGCTTCCGTACCGCGTGCGACGCGCTGTTCGCGAAGCGCGATGCGGCGCGCGACGCCGAGGCCGAAGCGCAGCGCGCCGAGGTCGAAGCGCTGCGCGGCGAGATCGAAGCCGCGACGACCGGCGCCGCGGCGATCGCGGTGCACGGCAAGCTGCGCGCGCTCGCCGAACGCGGGCTCTCGCCTTCGATCGAGCTGAACGGCTTGTACGAGCGCATGGTGCGCACCGTGATCGCGTCGGATCCGGCGGGGCTGCGCGGCAGCGAGCTCGATCCGGAAGCGGCACAGCGCCGCCGCGAGAAGATCGTCGCGCGCGCCGAGGAGCTGTTGCCGAAGGAGCAGCCGGCGATCGATGCGGGCGCGGCGCCCGAGGACGTCGCGGCCAAGCTGCGCGCGGCGCTCAAGTCGAACGCGCTCGGCGGCGTGCGCTGGGAGCGCGACCCGCGCGAGATCGTCGACGAGCTGCGCGCCGAGTGGGCCGCGATCGGGCCGGTGATCGGCGACGCGGCCGAGGCGTTGCGCGCCAAGCTCGAGGACATCGCGGCGAAGGTGATCGCCGCCGCCGGCGGCGAGCGCGAGGTCTCGCGCGAATCGCGCGAATCGCGCGACGAATCGCGCGACGACCGTGGATCGCGCCGGCGCGAGCGGCGCCAGCGCCGCGATCAGCCGCGCGACGAGGCGCGTGACACGACCACGAGCGCGATCGATCCGTCCGCCATCAGTGCGCTTGGCGCGGCGCGCGCGGCGACCGCCACCGAGCCGGCGCTGCCGGTGCCGGTCGAGGTCGCGAGCCCGACCGACGTCACCAAGCCCGCGCCGCTCCCCGCGGCTCCGGCGATGCCCGAGGAGCCGGCGGAGGCGCAGACGCCGCCCGCGGCGTCCGAGATGGCCGGCGACGGCGCGACCGAAGGCGACGTCGACGCCGGCTGGGACTGAGCGCGATCAGTGCCATAATGATCGCGTGATCGGTCTGGGCGTCATCCTCGCGATCGTCACGCTTCCCTCGATCGTCGTGTTCTTCGTCGCGTATCGGCGCGTCCGGGACACGCTCGACGCCGGGGCCGGCATCTCGTCGCGCGTCCCGCTGGCGACCGTCGTGTCCGGCACCGACCGCTGGACGGCCGGCCGGACCGCGCAGCGCATCGCGCGCCGGGTCCCCGCGATCCAGGCGGGCCTCGTGTCGTTCGCGATCGCGTCGATCGCCTTCATGGTGATGAGCGTGCTCGCGATGGCGACGCTCGCGCTCAGCTCCTGACGCTCCTGTCGAAGCCTCGACGCGCGCGCGTCGCGATTCCGCGGCGATGCGCGCCGCGATCCGCGAGGCATCGACGTTGCACAACGCCGGGCATGAGGAAGCACTGCCAGCTCGTGCCTGGTCTCGCCTTGGCCGGAATCACTGCCGCGTGCGGCGGCGGGACCGGCGTCTCCGACGGAACCGCGACCGTCCAGCTCGATCCGCGCGGCGGATGGAGCGGCTCCGCCGAGGTGCTCGTCCACCACGCGGACGGATCGATGGTGTCGCGCGCGCCGATCACGACGACCGCGAAGGTCGCCGTCGAGAGCGGCGACACCGTCACGGTCGCCTTCCACGACGGCACCGGGCTGCGACTCGCGTCGTCGAGCGGCATCGAGCCCGGCGACTCGATCCACTGGATCGCCGCGCCGATGTCGACCGCCAACCGCGTCGAGGTCGCCGTGCACGTCCCGACCGTCGCCGGCGCGACCCAATGGATCGCGAGCACGCCCGGCTCGCTCTCGATCGGTAGCGGCAGCGGCCTGAGCGTCGACGTCGATCCGGGGACGACCTCGATCCCCGTGCTCGCGGTCGCGTCCGCGAACGACGACACCCTCGGCATGTACGGCGATCGCGCCGCGCCGATCGCGAACAGTGCCGTCGAGCTCAACAAGAGCGTCGCCTGGCAGCCGACCACGATCAGTGCCGCGCACGCGACCGGCGAGGTCTCGAAGCAGCTCGACCTGTGGATCGGCGACGACGACGTGCTCGTGCCCGCGCTCGGCACCGGCACGACGATCGCGATCCCCACCGACTTCGCCGACCGAGTCGGCGTGGTGGTCGGGACCTCGACCAAGTCCTCGTTCACCGGCGTCGGTTCGGTGACCGCGGGTCATCCAGGCGCGCAGGTCGCGGTCGATCTCGCGCTGCCGGATCTCCCGACGTTCTCGCAGGGCGCGGTCGCGGCCGATCACGTCAGCTGGAACCTCGACGGCGGCGGCGACTACGACGTGATCAGCGTGAACATGAGCGCGAGCGCGGCGAGCTACGAGTGGACGATCGACGCGCCGCCAGGCAGCGCGTCAGTGGTGCTGCCCAAGCTGCCCGCCGATCTCGCGTCGGCGAAGCCGTACGACAGCGTCTGGCTCGACGCCTTCGAGCGAAGCGACCTCGCCGGGTACTCGGCACTGATCGACGCGCACACCGCACCCGCGGCAGGCTCGCACTGGGAGTACCGCGCCGCGGCGATCGTGACCGCCACGTCCGTCGCTGCGCCCGCGGATCATGGCAAGCTGGATCCGCGTGCCCTCCTCGCTCATCTCCGCCGATGATCTGTATCTGTTCAATCAGGGCACGCACCAGCGGATGTACGAGAAGCTCGGTGCGCACGTCGTCGGCGACGGCGTGTACTTCGCGGTCTGGGCGCCCGACGCCTCGCGCGTCTCGGTGATCGGCGACTGGAACGGGTGGCAGGCGGGCGCGTCGCCGCTCGAGCCGCGCGGCAGCTCCGGCATCTGGGAAGGCGTCGTGACCGCGGCGCACGAGGGCGCGGCGTACAAGCTCCACATCACCACGCGCAGCGGCGCCTCGCTCGAGAAGGCGGATCCCTACGCCTTCATGACCGAGCTGCCGCCCAAGACCGCGTCGATCGTCTGGCGCGATCCGCACGTCTGGGGCGATCGCGAGTGGATGACGACGCGCGCCGCCCGCAACTCCCGCTCCGCGCCGATCTCGATCTACGAGGTCCACCCCGGTTCGTGGCGCCGCAACCCGGACAACACCTGGCTCGGATATCCCGAGCTCGGCCGCCGACTTGCGGATCACTGCCGCGCGCTCGGCTTCACGCACGTCGAGCTGATGCCGGTGATGGAGCACCCGTTCTACGGATCGTGGGGCTATCAGGTCACCGGCTACTTCGCGCCGACCTCGCGCTACGGCCGCCCCGAGTACCTGATGCAGATGATCGATCACCTGCACCAGCAGGGCATCGGCGTGATCCTCGACTGGGTGCCGGCACACTTCCCGACCGACGCGCACGGGCTCGGCCTCTTCGACGGCACGCACCTCTACGAGCACGCCGATCCGCGGCGCGGCTTCCATCCCGACTGGACCACCTACGTCTTCAACTTCGGACGCCACGAGGTGCAGTCGTTCCTGACGTCATCCGCGTTCTACTGGCTCGACAAGTTCCACGTCGATGCGCTGCGCGTCGACGGCGTCGCGTCGATGCTCTACCGCGACTACTCGCGGCGCGAAGGCGAGTGGGTCGCCGACGTCGACGGCTCGAACCACGATCGCCAGGCGATCTCGTTCCTCCAGCACCTGAACGGCTCGGTCTACGGCGCGTTCCCGGACGTGCAGATGATCGCCGAGGAGTCGACCGCGTGGGGCGGCGTCTCGCGTCCGCCCGAGCACGGCGGCCTCGGCTTCGGCTTCAAGTGGGACATGGGCTGGATGCACGACACGCTCAAATATCTCGAGCGAGATCCGATCTATCGGAGGCATCACCACGACCAGCTCACCTTCCGCGCGATCTATGCCGAGACCGAGAACTTCGTCCTGCCGCTCTCGCACGACGAGGTCGTGTACGGGAAGGGCGCGCTGATCAAGAAGATGCCGGGCGACGACTGGCAGAAGTTCGCGGGGCTGCGCCTCTTGTACGGCTACCAGTGGACGCTCCCGGGCAAGAAGCTACTGTTCATGGGCGGCGAGCTCGCGACGTGGAAGGAGTGGAACCACGACGAGTCGATCGAGTGGGACCTGCTCCAGGCGCCGCGCCACGCCGGCATCGAGCGCTGGATCACCGACGTCAACCGCGCGTATCGCGCGCATCCGTCGCTGCACAAGCGCGACTGCGAGCGCGGCGGCTTCGAGTGGGTCGTCGGCGGCGACGCCGGCGCGAGCGTGCTCGTCTATCTGCGCCGCGGCGACGCGGACGATCCGCCGGCACTGATCGCGTGCAACTTCACGCCGGTGCCGCGGCCGGGCTACGAGGTCGGCGTGCCGTGCGCCGGACCCTGGCGCGAGGTCTTGAACAGCGACGCCGACCTCTACGGCGGCGGCAACATCGGCAATCAGGGCGGCGTGGAGGCCGTCGCGCAGCCGTGGCACGGCCGTCCGGCGAGGATGACGATCACGGTGCCGCCGCTCGGCTGCGTCGTGTTCGTCGCGGAGGGCAGCGCTTCGTGAGCGCACCGCGCTTCGTCTGCGTGCACGGCCACTTCTACCAGCCGCCGCGCGAGAACCCGTGGCTCGAGGTGATCGATCCGCAACCGAGCGCGGCGCCGTACCCCGACTGGAACGCGCGGATCACTGCCGAATGCTATCGGCCGAACGCGGCGGCGCGGATCGTCGACGGTGGCGGGCGGATCACGCGCATCGTCGACAACTACGAGCGCATGAGCTTCGACGTCGGTCCGACGCTCATGATCTGGCTCGAGCGCGAGGCGCCGGATGTCCACGAGGCGCTCGTCCGGGCCGATCGCGCCAGCGTGGCGCGCTTCGGCGGACACGGCAGCGCGATGGCGCAGGCGTACAACCACATCATCTTGCCGCTCGCGTCACCGCGCGATCGCGCGACGCAGGTGCGCTGGGGCGTGCGCGACTTCGAGCACCGCTTCGGGCGCGCGCCCGAGGGCATGTGGCTGCCCGAGTGCGCGGTCGACACGCCGACGCTCGAGGCGCTCGCCGCCGAAGGCATCGCGTTCACCGTGCTCGCGCCGTACCAAGCGAAGCGCGTGCGTCCGATAGGCGGACAGTGGCGGGACGGCGAGGTGGACACCGGACGCGTCTATCGCTGTCCGCTTCCATCCGGCCGGACGATCGATCTGTTCTTCTACGACGGACCGACCGCGCGCGCGGTCGCGTTCGAGGGGCTCCTGCGCGACGGCGGGCTCCTGGTCGATCGGCTGATCGCGGGCGGACGCGTCGGCGCGCCGAGCGAGCCGTTCCTCGGCCACATCGCGACCGACGGCGAGACCTACGGCCATCATCATCGCTACGGCGACATGGCGCTCGCGTACGCGCTCTCCTTGGTGGAACGCGGCGATCCGCGCGCGAAGGGCGCCCGTCTCACGAACTATGCCGAGTTCCGCACGCTCGCCCCGGCGACGTGGGAGGTCGAGATCGCCGAGAACACGTCGTGGAGCTGCGCGCACGGCGTCGAGCGCTGGCGCAGCGACTGCGGCTGCCACATCGGCGGCGGGCCGGGATGGAACCAGGCGTGGCGGGCGCCGCTGCGGCGCGCGCTCGATCGGCTCGCCGCGCGCGTGGCCGAGGTGATGGAGCAGGGCGCGGCAGAGATCGGCTTCGACCCGTGGCAGGCGAGGGACGCGTACATCGACGTCGTGCTCGCTCGCAGCGACGCGGCGATCGACGCGTTCCTCGCGCGCTTCGGCGGCGCGAGTCACGCGCGCCGGACGCTCGAGCTCATGGAGCTCGGTCGCAACGCGATGTTGATGTTCACCAGCTGCGGCTGGTTCTTCGACGATCTCGCGGGGCTCGAGCCCGTGCAGATCCTCCAGTACGCCGCGCGCGCGTGCGAGCTCGCCGAGCGGATCGCGGGGGCCGGCGTCACCGCGGCGTTCGTCGAGGATCTCGGGCGCGCGCGATCGAACGTCGACGCCGAGGGCGACGGGCGGAAGATCTGGGAGAAGCGCGTGCTGCCCGCGCGCGTCGATCTCGCGCACGTCGCCGCGCATCACGCGATCGAGACGCTGGTCGCCGACGAGGATCCCGCGCCGTCGCGCGGCGGCAGTCACGTCGTGTGCTTCGAGGTCGAGACGCGCGATCGCGCGCTCCGGCGCGCGGGCAAGGCGCGCCTGCTCGCGGGGCGCGTGCACGTGCGGTCGCGCGTGACGCGCGAGGAGGCGGAGCACGGGTATGCGCTCCTGCACCTCGGCGAGCACCACCTGTCGGGCGGCGTGAAGCCGTTCGAGTCGGGCGCCGCGTGGGAGTCGATCGAGCGCGCGCTCCTCGCGGCGTTCGCGAGCGGTGACCTGTTCGCGGTCGGGCGGACGATCGACGCGACCTTCGCGGGGCACACGTTCACGCTCGGCACTCTTTTCCCCGGCGAGCAGCGCGCCGCGCTCGCCCGACTGCTCGCGGAGCCGATCGCGGTGGCGGAGACGCGGCTCGGCGGCGTGTACGACGAGCACGCGCCGCTGATGCGCTACCTCGCCGCGCACGGCTTGCCCGAGCCCGAGGTCTTGCGCGCGGCGGCCGAGGTCACGCTGCGACGCCGGCTGCTCGCGGCGCTCGCCGCGGAGCCGCCGAACGCGCAGCTCGTGCGCGCGTGCATCGGCGAGGCGTCGCAGGTCGAGGTCGAGCTCGACACGCCGGAGATCGCGTACGCGGCGGGGCTCGCGCTCGCGCGCGTGATGGATCGCCTGACCGCCGAGCCTTCCGACGTCGAGCTGTTGGGCGCGGTCGCGCGGCTCGCCGCGGTCGCCGCGCGCATGAAGAGCGAGGTCGATCTCTGGCATGCGCAGAACGCGACGTTCCACCTCGTCGAACGACACCTCGCGGCGTGGCGCGCGTCGTCGGCATCGGATCCGCGCGCGGCGAAGCTCGCCGCGGAGCTGGTGCGCCTCGCCGACGCGGTTCGCATCGCCGTGCCGTGATAAAACCGTCCGTATGGCGGAGCACGACGAGTGGAAGGACGACACCGTGCGGCGCGATCCGGTCCGGCCGATCGTGGTCGGCCTCGACTTCTCGGCGGTGTCGCGGCTCGCGCTCGCGTGGGCGCTCGAGTACGCCGCGCGGACGCCGTGCGAGGTGCACACGGTGCACGTCGTCGATCGCCGCTTGCATCGCGGCGATCTCGCCGCTGATCCGACCCAGCTCCGCAACGAGCTGGCACAGGTCCACGCGGAGGCCGCCGCCGAGCTCAAGCGCCAGGTCGACGACGACCTGCGCAAGCAGCTCCTGCTGCACGAGCACATCTCGATCGGCTCGGCCGCCGACGAGATCTTGTCGGTCGCGCGCGATCTCAACGCCGGCATGATCGTCGTCGGTAGCCACGGCAAGGGCGCGGTGGAGCGCCTGCTGGTCGGCTCGACCGCCGAGCGCGTCGTGCGCGGCTCGAAGTGCACCGTCGTGGTCGTGCGCGATCGCTGAGCAGCGCGCGATGCTCAGCGCGTGACGAGCAGCGCGACGCCGCCGACCGCGACGACCGCGCCCGCGATCCCGCCCGCGTGGACCGGCTCGCGCCGCACGATCGCGATCACGAGGAGCCAGACCGGCGTCGTCGCGATGATCGCCGCCGCCACCCCGGCTTCGGTGTGCGCGACCGCGTAGAGCGAGAACGCGACGCCGAGGCACGGTCCGAACAGTGCCCCGACCGAGGTCGCCCCGAAGCCGGCCGGATCGCGGAACGCGGCCCGGACACGCGGCCAGAAGCCGACGGCACTGATCACGATCGCGAAGCCGGCGATGCCGGCGAGCACGCGGATCTGCGTCGCCGCGACCGGGTCGTAGCCGTCGAGGCCGCGCTTCGACAGGACGAGCCCGCCCGCCTGTCCGAGCGCGCCGCCCACCGCGAGCAAGAACCCGCGCATCGGGTGCGCGTGCTTCGCGTCGTCACGCGGCGCGCGATCGGCGACCGCGTACGCGACTCCCGCGACGACCAGCGCGATCCCTGCCGCGCCTCGCGCGCCGAGCCCTTCGCCGAGCATCGCCCACCCGATCAGTGCCGTGAACACGGGCGCCAACGTCTGGACGAGCATGGTCATGCGCGCGCCGATCTCGACGTACGCGCGGAACAGGCAGAGATCGCCGAGCGCCATCCCGACCGCGCCGGACGCCAGCAGCCAGGTCCACTGCGAAGCGTTCGCATCGTCCGGGATCGCGTGCCCACGCAGGATCGTCCCGATCAGTGCCAGGAGCCCGAACGCGATCGTGACCCGCAGCAGGTTCACGACCAGCGACCCGAGGCGCTTCGTCGCGCGCTCGAACGCGAGCGACGAGCAGGTCCAGCACAGCGCGGTGCCGAGCGCGGCGACTTCGCCCGGCGGCGACATCGGTGCGAAGGTATCATCGCGTGATGGCTTCGTTCGACGGGTCCGCGTTCGCGCACCTGCCCGCCGCGATCCGCGCGCACGTGCCGGAGCTCGCGGACGGCTGGGGCGACGAACGGCACTCCGATTGCGCGCACTGTCCGATGGTCGCGACGCCGCCGGACACGCCGCGCGACTGGGCGTTCTCGCCCGAGACGCGCTGCTGCACCGCGCACCCGAACGTCGCGAACTTCTTGCTCGGTCGCGCGCTCGAACGCGGCGAACCCGGCCGCTCCTTGATCAGTGCCAGGATGCGCGATCCGGACGGCGTGTCGGCGCGAGGCATCTTCTGGCCGGCCGAGTACGAACGGCGTTACCGCGACCTGATCGAGGACGGCGGCGGGTACGGCAACGAGGTCTCGATGCGCTGTCCGTACTGGGTCGGCGGCGAGCACTCGTGCGGCATCTGGCGCGATCGCAACTCGATGTGCCGCTCGTGGTACTGCAAGCACGAGCACGGCAAGCTCGGCGGGATCTCGTGGCAGCGCGCGGACGCGCTCGCGACCGCCCTCGAGCTGCGGCTCGCCGATCTGCTGATCGCGCGCGGTGCGCCGCCGTCGCACGCGCCGGCGGTCGAGGATTGGATCGCGTGGTTCACGTGGTGCGCGCGCGAGGTCGATGGTCTGACGCCGCAGGACGTCGCGCCGCTCGTCACGCGCGATCTGGTCGAGCTGCGCGGCGAGCTCGTGCAGCTCAAGCGAACCCGCGCGCGCAGAACACTGCCGGAGCTGGTGCGGCCGGCGATCACGGACATCGCGCTCGTCGGTGACGACGTCCTGATCAGCGGCTACTCGACCTTCGACGGCCTCCGCGTGCCGAAGACGTTGTTCGCGCTGCTCGCGCGCCTCGACGGCGAGACGCCGTGGCGCGAAGCGCTCGCCGCCGCGCGCGCGGAATTGCGAGATCCGCCGTGGCTCGACGAGGCGCTCGTGCGCGAGCTCTATCGCGTCGGCGCCGTGCGCGCGGTCGGCGAGACCGACTCGTAATCCTGCGCCGGGAGCTGGACCGTCGCGAGGTCGTAGCTCTCGTCGCCGAGGTTCACGTAGATGCGCGACGGGCGCGGCGCGTGATTCGCGACGATCAGATCGAGATCGTGATCGCCGTCGACATCGGCGGAGACGATCACCGGCGCGGTCTGGTCTTCGATCGACGTCCACACCGGCGTGGTCGCGAACGTCGCGCCTTGGTTCAGGTACACGCCCAGCTTGCCGTCGTTGACCGTGAGCGCGAGGTCGAGCTTGCCGTCGCCGTCGAGGTCGGTCCACGCGCCGCCGTAGAACTGCGGGCCGTCGAGCTCGAAGATCGGCGTCGGGTCGAGCGCGGCGCCGCTGTTCTTGTACACGCGCGCGAACGCGTTGCCGGCGAGCGCGAGGTCGAGCTTGCCGTCGCCGTCGGCGTCGGCCCACGCGCCCCAGTACGTGCGCCCGGGCATCGCGATCGGCGCGGTCGGCGTGAGCGCGTGATGATCGCTCGTCAGGATGTAGAGCTGGGTGTCGGTGACGATCGCGAGATCGTCGTCGCCGTCGCCGTCGACATCGCCCCAACCGACGCCATCGGCGATCGGGTTGGAGAGATCGGGCGGGCCGGCCGAGCCTTGCGGCCCGCTCTCGAAGCGCAGCATCCCGCGCCCGCGCGCGACCTGGAACGACGGGAACGTGCCGATCCACGCGAGATCGAGCGCGCCGTCACCGTCGTAGTCGCCGCTCGAGATCGTGATCGGCAGATATCGCCGCCACGGGGTGCCGCCGCTGCCGTCGTCGATCGTCCGCAGGTCGAACGCGGTCGTGATCGCGACGCCGTCGTAGCGATCGACGAGCTGCTCGTCGCCGGCGTCCGAGAAGTTGGTGGTCGCGACGAGCAGCTCGGGCGTCGCGTCGCCGTCGGCGTCCACCCATTGGACGTTGTGGTAGTACTGCGCCGCGTCCGCGTGGCTGGCGACGACGGTGAAGGTGCCGTCGTGATCGTCGTCGGCAGTGATCGCGACCGTGCCCTTGCCGGCGAACGCGAGCTGCGCGCCGCACGAGACGCCGCACGTCATCTCCGCGAGGAGGACGCAGCGCGGGCCCCAACTCGCGCCACAACAGGTCGGGTCCTTCCCGCACACGTGCTCCGTGCAGCTCGAGAACCCGGACGGGAACCGGGTGCCGGACAGACAGACGTCCGGCCCGCGGCCGGACGGGAGCGTCGCGCCCGCGCAGGTCCCCGACGCGTCGTCGGCACTGTTTCCGAAGCGGCGATGCGAGGGACAGCTGTCGTCGGAGGCGGCGCAGAAGTGTCGGCCGTCCAGTGTCGGCTCACACGTGCCGGTGCCGCACTGATCGTCGCGCTCGCACGCGTACGGCGGAGTGCGAAGGCAACCTGCGGCAAGGGCGGATCCGGCCAGCACGGCACTGATTCGCACGTCGTGATCGTACACCGACACCGACGGCAACAAGCGGCCGGCGCACAACGGCCTACACGCATGCTGCTTGACCCGGTCACGCCGGAACCGGATCCTCGTCAGGACGTGTCCACTTCGGCCGCGCCAGCCCCGAGCAACCTCGGGCGGTATCACATCCTGAAGCACCTGGCGTCAGGTGGGATGGCGGAGCTCTACCTCGCGCGCGCGACCGGCATCGAGGGCTTCGAGCGCTACGTCGTCGTGAAGAAGATCCTGGGCGATCACGCCAAGGACTCGCGCTTCGTGAAGATGTTCCTCGACGAAGCGCGGCTCGCGGCACAGTTGCATCACCAGAACATCGCGCAGGTCTACGACTGCGGACAGGACGGCGGCACCTACTACTTCGCGATGGAGTACGTGCACGGCGAGAACGTGCGCGACGTCCTGAAGAAGATCGCTTCGCTGCGCAAACAGATCCCGCTCGAGCACGCGCTCGCGATGGTGGCCGGCGCCGCCGCGGGCCTGCATCACGCGCACGAGCGCCGCGGCGCCGATCGCCAGCCGCTTGGCATCGTGCACCGCGACGTGTCGCCGTCGAACCTCTTGGTCGCCTACGACGGCGCGGTGAAGGTCGTCGACTTCGGCATCGCGAAGGCCGCGTCGCGCATGACCGAAACGCGATCGGGCACGCTCAAGGGGAAGATCGCGTACATGTCCCCGGAACAGTGCCTGGGCAAGTCGCTCGACCGCCGCAGCGACGTCTTCGCGCTCGGCATCGTGATGTACGAGCTCACGACGGTGTCGCGCCTGTTCAAGGGCGACAACGACTACATCACGATGAACCGGATCGTGACCGGCGACATCGCGCCGCCGTCGAAGAAGCGGCCGGATTACCCGCCCGGGCTCGAGGCGATCGTGATGAAGGCGCTCGCGCTCGATCCCGCTGATCGCTATCAGACCGCGGCGGAGATGCTCGAGGCGATCGAGCAGTTCTGCGTGCGCGAGCGGATCGCGCTGTCCGCGATCGGCCTCGGACGCTTCGTGCGCGAGCTGTTCGGCGAGAAGCCGGAGCCGTGGCTCGATCTCGTCGGGCCGCCGGTGGTCGACGACATGGGCGCGGTGGAGATCACGCGGTCGAACGTCGACAGTGGCGTGACCGGGCTCGGCACGATGGCCGCGCCGGCACCGCCGACGGTCGCGATGCCGGTGCCGCCGTCGTCGGGCGGACCGAAGAGCGCGAGCTTGGTGCTCGCGACGAGCGGATCCTCGAGCGACGCGCTCAAGACGAGCAAGCGCGGTTGGTGGTGGGTGATCGCCGCGGCCGCGGCCGCGGGCGCGATCACGATCGGGTTCGCGATCGGCCGGCGCGGCAGCGGAGCTACCGCCCCAGCCGGCGCTCCGACGGCACCGATGTCCGCGCAGCCCTCGACCAGCACGCCGCCGCCGACCACGCAGCCGCCGACGACCACGCAGTCGCCGGCGCCCACGCAATCGCCGGGGGCAGCGACGACCGCGTCGCCGACCGCCGTCGCTCCGCCGGCGACCACGACCACTCCCGTGACCGACACGCCCGCGGCGGACAAGACCGCGCCCGCCGCCGACGCCACCGCGCAGAAAACAGTGCCGGCGGCTTCTCCGAAGGCCAAGACGCCGAAGGGCAAGACGCCGAAGACCCCCGCGATCACGTCGTCTTCCAAGCCGAAGACGCCCGCGACCACTTCCACCGCGACGACTCCCACGGCAGGATCAGGAGCAGGGACCGGTTCGGCGGCGGCGCCGCCGCCGCAACGCGATCCCACGATGCTGTTCCCGCCCAAGGAGTGAATCGCGCATGCGCTCTGCTCTCGTCGCTGCGGTAATGCTCGCGCTCGCCGGTTCGCGCGCATTCGCGCAGGCGCAGCCGACGCCCGTGCCGGCGCCGTCCGGTAACGTGGCGGCCGCCGACGCGAAGATCGCGTCCGCGAAGGATCACTACGCGAAGGCGGAGTTCGGCGCCTCGCTCGCCGACCTCGCCGAGGCCTATCACCTCGATCCACGCCCCGATCTTCTCTACGCGATGGCACAGATCGAGGTCGAGCTCGGCGATTGCGCGGGCGCGATCGCGCACTACAAGCAATACCTCGGCACGAACCCGTCGCAGAAGGCGCGCGACGCCGCCGAGAAGTCGAAAGCAGCGTGCGAGGAGAAGTTGGGCATCAAGCCCGAGGACACGACGGTGCATCAGCCGCCGCCACCGCCGCCGCCGCCCGCGAAGCACGTCGAGGTCGTCCAACGTCCCTTCTACAAAGACGCGCTCGGCGACTCACTCTTCGCCGCGGGTGTCGTCGGCGGTCTCGCCGGCGGTGCGCTCTACCTGGCGGCGCGCAAGGACATCGACGACTCCGAGACCGCGCCGACGTTACAAGCGCACGAGGACTTGGTCACGAAGGCGCATGATCTCCGGACCTACGCGGTGATCGCCGGTGGCGTCGGCGGCGCGCTCGCGGTCGGCGCGTTCGTCCGATGGGCGACGCACGGCGGTGGAACCGAAGAGCGCCAGGTCGAGATGACCCTCGCGCCGAGCCCCGACGGCACCGGCTGGGGCATCGCGGCGTTCGGCAGCTTCTGAGCTTCCGAGCTACTGCGTCCAGTCGCCGGTGACCGCGATGCCGGTGACGTGGACGGCGTCCGGGTCGACGAAGTTCGCGCCGCTGTTGCCCGCGAAGCCGTACTGCCCGAGCGATCCGCGCGCGAGATAGACGAAGAGCGAGCTCGCCGGCGTCGAATGATCCGCGCCGACGATCAGATCGACGTGATGGTCGCCGTCGACGTCGCCGTGCGCGATGCGCTCGGTGTTGAACGATTCCCCCGAGGTCCAGAACGGAGTCATCGTGAAGCCATCCGTGCCCTGCGCGGCAGTGTTTCGGAGCAGGTTGACGTGACCGCCGTCGTCGCCGATGACGAGGTCGGGATCGCCATCCTCCTCGGCGTCGATCAATGCCGCGGCCGCGGCGTCATAGGTCGAATCGCTGTAGTACGGCGTCGAGCCGGCAGCGAACCCGTCGGCGTTCGGGCTCGTGTTCTTCCATACCTTGATCAACGTCTCTCCGGTGGTGATCAGGTCGAGGCGGCCGTCCAGATCGACGTCGCCGAACACCATCTGCTTGTGCCGCGCGCTCGCATCGGTCGCGGTGTCGTCCCAGACCTTGGTCAGCGTGAGCGCGTCGGCGCCACCGTTGGTGATGAGGTTCACCTGCGCCGCGGCCTCGTAACGCGCCATCGCGACGTCGAGCTGTCCGTCGCCATCGACATCCGCCCAATCAGTGCCGGGGACGATCGATCCGCCGAACGGCGTGAACGCGTTCGATCCGAACAAGCCCTGGTCGTTGACCCAGAAGTTGTTCTCGTAGGCGCCTTCGCTGACGACGTCGAGATCGCCGTCGTTGTCCGCGTCGACCCACAGGACCTCCTGGCAGTCACCGATGTCGATGCACTTCTTCTGGCAGAACGCTTCGCCGCAGGTGCCGCCGTTCGTCCAGATGCAGAGCTTGCCGGGCAGTGATTGCGTCTGCGATTCGCACGTCGCCAGGTCGGGCTTGTGGTCGCCGTCGACGTCCGCCCACGCGACCGCGGAGAAGCCGGTGTTCGCGAACGTCTGCTTCGTCCACAGCGGCGCGAGCTTCGCGCCGTCCCACTTCTCGACGCGGATCGTCCCGTAGCCGATCGACGCGACGACATTGCCGCACGTCCTTCCGCACGCCGTCTCCGCGAGCTCGACGCACGTGTCGCTCCACTCCCGATCGCAACAGCGCGCATCGACGGCACAGATGTTGTCGACGCACTGATCAGTGCCGCGCGCGCGCTTGTTCTGCGGGAAGCACAGATCCGCGCCGCTGCCCGGCGCGTCCGGCGAGACGCAGCCTGTGTCCGGCGCGCCGCTTGCCCATGCGTAGCCGCTCGAACAGGTCGAGTCTGACAGGCTGCAGTAGCCGTTCGCCTCGCAGCGGCCGCTCTTCCCGTCGAGCTCGCATTGCGAGGAGTCGGTGCAGCGATAGGTTGTCGTACGCAGACATGCGGCCGACGTCACCATGATCGTGAGCGCGAACGCGACCCTCACCGGTCGATCATATCGTGTGTTACGCCTGCGTTGATGTCCGACGTCGCCGACCTTGCCGCCGACACCACCCCGACACCAATCAGTGCCGGTCGCTACCACCTCGAGATTTCCCGCCGTTGGAACTTCGCGTTGCCGTCGGGCGGTGTGTTGGCCACGGCCGCCTTGCGCGCCGCCTCGCAGGAGCTCGCGGACGAGGGGCTGCGGCTCGGATCGGCGACCGCGATCTTCTGCACGCCCATCCAGCCGGGCGCGCTCGATCTCGACGTCACGATCCTGCGTCGCGGCGGATCTGCGGCACAGATCCGGACGACGGTCCGGGCGGGCGGCGCGCCTGAGGTCGGCTTCGAGGTCGTCGCGACCTTCTGCCGCGATCGTCGCGGGCCGGACGTGCGCGGCGCCCGGATGCCGGACGTCCCACCACCGGACGCGTGTCCGTCCGTGATCGACGAGCACGGCTCGAACCCGCATCCGAAGTCGACGTTCTTCGCTCAGGTCGACTGTCGCGTCGCGCGTGGCGATCGCTTCTGGCTGGGCGGCTGGGAGGCGCGGGCGCCGCGCTACGCACGCTGGTTCCGCTATCGCGCGCCACAGCGCGACGCGGCCGGTCGGTTCGATCGCCTCGCGCTCGCGCCGCTCGCCGACACGATGCCGCCGGCACTGTTGCAGGCGATCGGACCGGGGGAGTACCGGTTCTACGCGCCGAGCTGCGATCTCACGCTGCACGCGGTCGATGACACCGACCGCGAGTGGGTGCTGGTCTCGGTGTACGCGCGGCGCGCGCGCGCCGGATGGGCGATCGCGGAGGCGGAGCTGTGGGACGACACGGGGCGCCTCCTCGGCGTCGCCACACAGACGATGTACATTTCACACCTGCGCGGTGAACCACCGATTATCGACGCCTCAGATCGCTAGTGTCATTACAGATCTGAATGGCGTACTCGACGATGCACTCGCCTCACGCCTCACGCCTCACGCCTCACGCCTCACGCCTCAATCGAGCTCGTGGTGGACTCGGTCCCAGAGCGCGATGCGTGCGGCGATCGCGTCCTCCGCGACCCGCTGCGCAGCTTCCCACGCCGCCCGGTCATGCCCGGCGAGCTGTACGAGCGCGCGGCGTGCGGCGGGGCCGTGGTCGTCGCCGTCGAGCTCGATGTGGCGCTCGACGTAGTAGCTGAAGCGCCGCGCGTCGCGCACCTCTCTCCAGCGCGGAAGGATCCGCCGGAACATGTCGGGAATGAGATCCTCGCGACCGAAGAGGAAGGCGGACAGCACCTCGACGGTGTCGCCGGCGAGCGCGTAGTCGAGCGTGTTGCGCACGAACGCGCGCGCAGGGCGCGGTGCTCCCGCGGCGGCGAGCGCGACCTCGACGTCGACGTCATCGCTGAGCAACTCGAGGAACCGGCGGATCGCATCGGTCGGCGCGCCCACCTCCTCCATCGCGGCGATGTACAGCTCGCAGTGGCTGATCGCTTCATGCGATGGACCTTCGTCGGACTCCTCGCCGAGGATCACGCCGTTGATGAAGCGCGCCATCTCCGGCATCGCGGGCGGTCGCCACAGCGCCGACATCGACGTGAGATCACGTTGAAGCCGTTTCGCCAGACACATGAAGTCCCAGACTGCCCACACGTGCGCAGTCATGAACGTCCGTAATCTGGGCAACGAATCAACAGCCTCATAAAGAGGGTGCTCGACCAGCTGCCGGCGCGCGGGCTCGATCGCAGCGCGGAGCTCGTCGAAGGCGCGCTCGGGCTCGAGCGTCGCGTCGTTCTCGACGGTGATCTGCGGCTCGGAAGGTTCGTCGGTGAACCAATTCGAGAGGCGTGCGAGGAGGGGCATGCTCCCAGGTAACAGAACCTCACTCGCATGATCAATGGGAGTCGATTTCTGCAGCGAACCTCACCAACTCCCGAAATTGCGAACGATTCGCAAAACCACCCTTGTGGGGTGATGTTTTCTCTTCAGTCGATATCGATATCGAATCCGCAGCTCTCGTGCCCGAGACCGCCGATGCAGGTGACCTCGCGCGCGCGCGCGCGCTTCTTCGTCACCGTCTCCACGACGCCGGCGATCATCCCGCCTTCGAAGCTACACAGCGTACGGCCGACCGTCTTCATGCCCGCGCACGTCACACACTCGTACACGTCGACGTGCGCGTTGTTTGCTGTGAGGCGGGGCACCTTGATCACGCCGATCTTGAGCGAGGTGCACAGCCCGAGGAAATCGTCGAGGGTGGTGAGCCCGAGGCTGGCGCCGAGCTTCTTGCCGGCGATGTACGCCGTGCCCGCCGCGCCGCGGCCGATGATGTCCTCGAGCGCCACCAAGCGCAGCAGGCGGTACAAACCGATGCCCGCCTGATCACCGAGCGTGGGCCTCAGGATGCTGAGCGCGTTCCCGACGTCGACGCGATCGTAGATCGGAGCGATGTCGGTCTTGGGTGATGCAGGTGCCTTCATGTCTTCTCCTCCTCAACACCGCTCACACTAACGATCGCGAGTCACGGTGACAATCTCAATCACCCAGCATCGATTTCAGCGGTACGCAATATCACAATCGGATAGCCCCATTGATCCCTCACGCACGATTCACTTACGGTGAGAAGCCATGTCGGGGGCTGCGACCGTAAGCCATGCACTCGAGCCGAGCCGACGCTTCGGCCGCTACGTGGTCCACGAGTGCATCGGGCGCGGTGGCATGGGTGAGGTGTGGCTCGCGAGCGCCGAAGGGCCGCACGGGTTCCGCAAGAAGGTGGTCCTGAAGATCGTGAGGCAGGACCTCGCCGAGCGTCGCGATCTCGTCGACATGTTGATCCGCGAGGCCGCGATCGCGGCGCGCCTCAACCACCCGAACATCGTGACCGTCTTCGATCTCGATCAGGTCGACGGCACGTACTTCTTCGCGATGGAGCACGTGCCCGGCCACACGATGGCGGACGTCGTGCGGCGCGTGCAGAAGCGCGGCGGCGCGCTCGCGCCCTGGTTCCTGCTCGGCGTGATCGCGTCCTGCTGCGACGGCTTGCAGTACGCGCACGACCTCGCCGACGAGCACGGCCGCCCGCTCGGCCTCGTGCACCGTGACATCTCCCTCGGCAACCTGATGGTCTCGACGACCGGCAACGTGACGATCCTCGACTTCGGCATCGCGGTGTCGTCGGCGGCGGAGCTCGAGACCGAGAGCGGCATGCTCAAGGGCAAGTTCCAATACATGCCGCCGGAGACGATTCGCGGCGAATTGATCGACCGTCGCTGCGACATCTACGGCCTCGGCGTCGTGATGTACATCGCGATCACCGGACGCGTCCCTTACCCGGATCTCGCCGAGTACGATCTGCTGCGCACGATCGTGTCGCGCCCGCCGCCTCCGATCAGTGCCGTCCAACGCGGCGTGCCTCGAACGATCGAGCGCATCGTCGAGACCGCGATGGCACACGACCGGGACGACCGGTACCCGGACGCCACCGCGCTCGCCGCCGCCGTGCGCGACCAACTGCGCGGCCGCGGGGTGCCGACCGCCGACGAGCTCGCGCGCTACGTCAACGAGCTATTTGCCGGCGACGGCCCGGTCGGCGACACCGGCGCCTCCTTGCAGCTGCTCACGATTCCGAGTGGTCCGCCTCCACCGCCGCCGCCGTCATCCGCCCCGGGATCGAGCGCGCCCCCCTCTGCGATCGCCGCCGCGCTCGCCGCCGACTTCGCCCCCGAGCTCGGGCCGGAGCTCGCCGCCGCGCTCGCGGCCGATCTCGCCGCGGACCCGATCGCGCGCAGCAACAACATGGACGACCACGCCGAGGTCGAGGAGGTCTCGATCGACGTCGATGACCTCATCGGCGAAGACCCATCCGACGATCTCGCGATTCCCGAGGCTTCCGACTTGTCCGCCCCGCACCCCGCGAGCCCTGCCGCACTCCCCACCTCGCGACGAATCAGTGCCGCGAGCCCGCGTCTTGCGCGGGTCGACGCCGTCGATGGGCGCGCATCGGATCACGGCGCACACGACGACATCGAGGCCGCGTTGGCCGGCGTCGTCGAGCCGGATGACGCGGTGCCGTTCATTCGCACCGACGACGCGCCGTCCGCCAAGACCACGCCGATGCGCGCGAGCCTCCCGCAGCCCGCCGTGCCCGCGGAGCCCGGCGCCGTCCACGGCGTGGAGGGCAGCTCCGCAGGCGCATCGCGCGCAGGAGCCACCGAGCTGCCGTCTCGGCTGAAGACCGCCGGTGAACCTGTCGTCGGGAAATGGGGTCCGGTCGGCCTTCTGCCTCCGATTGGCGCCGGCGCTTCCGATGCGACGGATGTCTTCACGACGACTCGCCGCCGTCCCGCGACGCGCGCCGACGACAGCATCTTCGACGGGTGGACGCGATCGGTCCACCGACCGGACACCGAGGATCCGGACAAACCGCCGCGGTGGCCCTGGTCGCGTTGACCAGCGTCGCCGCCCATGGAGGCACCGTGACCACACTTGCTCAGAGCGTCAACCAGCACCTGCGTACGCTGCGTACCAGCACCCCGGAGATCATCGGTGCCGTCGTCGTCAACATGGACGGCTTCGTCGTCTCGTCGGTGATCCCCTCGGAGGTCGACGACGAGTTGATCGGCGGCATGGCGGCCGCCGTCATCGGCGTCGGCGAGCGAATCGCTGCCGACCTCATGCGCGCGCAGATGGAGCAGGTCTACATCCGCTCGCCCAAGGGTTACGTGATCATCAACTCGATCAACGAACAGTCCGCCCTCGTCTTGCTCGTCACGCGAGACGCCAAGCTGGGCTTGATCTTCCTCGAGCTCCGCCGCGTCGTCGAGGAGCTCAACCGGGTGATCTGATGACGGCCTCGTCTTGGCTCCTCGGAGGCCTCTTCGTCTTCGGTATCGCCGATGTCGTCGCGATCGATCTGGTGATCGGTCCGCGCGCATTTTCCGACGCCGATGACGTTCGCCCCCAGATCGCCTTGCCGCAGCCCGCGGCGCGATCAGTGCCGGCATCGATCACCGCGACCTCGGCGTCCGACGAAGCGCGCGCTTCGTCGATCTCGACAGCGCCGGTCAAGATGGCGGCCGCGCCTGAGCCGGCCGCGGCAACGTCAGCGGCGATCGACAGCGCAGGCGACGAATCGCCGACCCCGCCCGGTTCGCCACCGCCCGCCGAACGAGCGACGCTCCCGCCACCGCCGCCCACGATCATCTACTTCGCGAGCGATCATGACACGCTCGACGAAATCGCCGCGCACGCGCTCGACTCGCTCGCGTCCGAGCTCGCGAACAGTGCCGATTCGATCGAGATCGTCGGTCACGCGGACGCGCGAGGTACCGAGCATCACAACGACGATCTCTCGGCCCATCGCATGCGGCGCGTGCGCGACTATCTCGAGACGCATGGAGTCGATGGCGCGCGCATGCATGGGCGCGCTGCTGGCGATCGAGAGCCTGCGCGCGACGGTGGCGACGAGGGCGCGCTGGCCGCAAACCGCCGCGTGGAGATCCGGAGGACGCCATGAACGAGATGATCAACCAGCTCGAACCGCTCACCTGGTTGTGGGTCCTGTCCGTTGCCGGCGCACTCGCATTCTTCAGCGCCGGGGCACTGATCGTCGGGGTGCGGCGGCGCGCGATCGCACCGCCGCTTGCTCGAGCGCTAGGCGAGGTCGCGGCGCTCGACGACGATCGCAAACGACTTGCCGATGAAGTGACCCGCCTCTCCCACGAGCTCGCAGAATCTCGTCGAGCTCGCGAAGAGCCGTCGGCGCGCGTCGTCGAGGTCGACTCGTTGAAGCGCCGACTGGCGGAGGCAGAGGAATTGCGCGAGGAGAACGCCAAGCTGCGCGCGATCTCGAGCCGTACGCGCGACCTGGCGCAGCGCGTGAACGTGCTCGAGAGCGAGCTCGCTAAGGCGCGCAGAGCGGCGCCGCCTTCACCTCCTAACCCCGCTTCGTCTGCACGAAGCGCGCGTCCGACCGCGCGGCTGCCGACGTCACCCGCGCTCGACACGCTCGACGCTCTGGTGAGCGAGCTGCGCCGTGACCCGAAGGTCGCTGCGGCAGTGATCTCGGACGAGATCGGTCTCTTGGTCGCCGGTGGTGGCGACGGCGCCGAGACGATGGCCGCGCTCGGCGGATACCTCGCCGGTGTCGGCGTGAGAGCCCAGGGGTTGCTTCACCTCGATGCGGCGTCACGGATCATCGTCGAAGACGATCACGGGAAGATCCTCACCGCTACTCGGCTCGCCGGCGCGCCGCTCGTTGCAGTCACGCTCGCGCGCACGTAGCGCGTGGCCGCCGGCCGGACAGTGTCCGGCATTCGGACACCCGTTCTACGACGAGAACAAAAAAGAGGGGGATCGCATCCGCGTGCCTTGCGCCGTGCGCTGTCCGGTCCCACATGCACGTGGAAGGTGGACACGTGCATCGATCGAATTGCAGGCGAGAGGCGAGACGTACAAATGGGGATGCGGGCGTGCGGCGCCCGCGCGTGGAGCGCGGTCCGCGTCGGGGCGGTCGTGCGCGCGACGCCGGCCGTCGGCGCACCAGCCGCCGGGTGAGTCACGCGCGGCGACCTCGAGAGGGGGCGCACCTGCCGCACTACATCACGATGCGTGTTCGCGGCGAGGTCGCATCGCTGCGACGAGGTCGGATCGCTCGCATCATCCGAGCCGCGCTGCGCGCAGGAGGTCATCGCGCCACCTTCCGCGTCGTCGAGTTCAACGTGCTGCACAAGCAGTTGCACCTGATCGTCGAAGCGGACGACGCGATGTGCCTGGCGCGCGGAATCCAGGGATTGGCGGTTCGATTCGCGCGTCGAATCAACCGCGCGTTCAATCGAAAGGGGCGGTTCTTCGCAGACCGCTACCACGCGCGTACCTTGCGGACGTCGCGCGAAGTGCGCGACGCCATACACGGCGTTCTCCGACGCGGGCATCGCTGCGACTCGACTTCGCGCGGAACAACGCCGGTCGACATGTTCTCGAGCGCGCTGTGGTTCACCGGTTGGGCTCGGCCGGTTCGGATGTGCGCGACATCGATCTATCTCTTGCAACGGGTTCCGAGGCCGACGGCGTTTCCGACCGTATGGCTCCTCCGCGTCGCCTGGAAGAAGCACGGCCTCCTCAGATTGGAAGACGCGCTCGTAGGATGACGGTCTTCCTTCGGATCGTGGCAACGTCGATGCGTGTCGATCGACCGCCGAGATCAGCGAGCGCTCGCGCTGTGGGCTGCGACATGCGCGATGCGCGTGCTTCGCTTCTTCGAGCGGATCGCGCCGCGAGATAACCGGCCGCGCGCAGCGATCCGAGCGGCGCGCGCGTGGGCGCGGGGCGCGATCGGCTATCGCGAGGTGCGGGCGGCGGCACTTGCAGCGCATGCTGCGGCGCGCGCGGTCCAGGAACCTCGCGCGATCGCCGCCGCACGAGCTGCTGGCCACGCCGCCGCGACGGGACACGTCGGAACCCACGCGGCCGCAACCGCGATCTATGCCATGAAGGCTTCGTCCTCTGCAGCGCGCGAGCGCGCGTGGCAAGCGCAGCATGTGGCGCCGCGGCTTCACGCGGTCGCATTCCCGCGCGGCGACCGCGACATGTTACGGATCGATCGTGAGCACGAGCGAGAGCGACGACGCACAGCCGTGGCGAGCGCATCCGTTGTGCGCCGGTAGTGTCGCGTGGCCGTCCCGATTCTGGGGTCCCGAGTCGTTGGATCCCACGGCGTGGCGCGAGCTCGCCGCAGGGCTCGCACCGGACACGGAGATTGCGGCACTGATCGGTGTGTTGGAGCGTGCGAGGGGCGGCGAAGGCGCGCGGACGGTCATCGATGTGGGCGGAGGAACCGGGCTGCTGACGCGCGCGATCGCGACGCGGTTCGGCAGGTGCGTCGTCGTCGAGCCGAGCGCCGCGCAGGTCGCCGGACTTCCGTCGGGCCTGGTCGCGGTGAGAGGGCGGGCGGAGGACTTGCCGATCGCCGACAAGGCGGCGGACGGCGCGATCGCGACCTGGGTCCTGCAGTACTGCGATGATCCGATGCGGGCGGTTGCAGAGCTCGCTCGCGTCGTCGGCGAGCGTGGGGTGGTCGCGATCGTCCAAGCCGCTCCCGACAACGATCTCGTCGACATCTACAACGACGAAGCTCGGATCGCCGGCGAGGCGCCGGCGCACCACGGTTTCTTGCTCGCCGGCGCCGCCGACGTGCTGGCGCGCGCCGGATTCGTCGTCTCGATGGAGAAGATCGAGATCACGCTGCGCGCCTCGCAGGATGCGTCTGCGATCGCGGATACGCTGTCCAGGCTGCACTTCACAGGACATCCGCGACGTCCGGCAATGATCGAGGCCACCGTCGCACGAATCGCGAGCGCGATCGCCCAGCGCGGATATCTGCGCGATCACGGCGTGCTCCTGACCGGACGATCTTAGGTCGCGCCGCCGGACACTGCCGGTGGCGTAGCCGGAGGCGTGGCGTCGGAGCCGCCCGAGGTGGCCGCGGGCGCGTCGAGGAGCTCGTAGAGCGCAACTGGCTGTGCGCGCCCGCGGACTTTGACTTCGGCACTGATCAGGCGGAGGTGATAGCGGTCGGGGTGGGCGAGACCCTCGACGATCGCGTTGGTGACGAGGACGGCGACGCCGTACTCCTTCGTCATTCCCTCGATACGCGAGGCGGTGTTCACCGCGTCGCCGATCACCGTCGATTCGATCTTGGACGCGAACCCGATCGTCCCCATCACGACGTCGCCGCCGTGCATGCCGATGCCCGCCTCGAGGGTGACGAGACCCTTCGCCGCTCGTTCGGCATTGAAGCGGCGGAGCGTGCGGCGCATGCCGAGCGCAGCGTCGAGGACGCCATCGGTGTGCTCGTCGTCGAAGAGCGCCATGATCGCGTCTCCGATGTACTTGTCGACGAAGCCTCCAGCGCGACTGATCTCGTCGCCCATCGCCGCGATGTACTCGTTCAGCAGGTTGAAGACCTCGAGCGGCTGCATGCCCTCGCTCATCTTCGTGTAGCCACGGATGTCGCTGAACAAGACGGAGATTCGGCGCGGTGACCCGACGCCGACCTCGATGCGGTCGATGCCCTCCGGAGCGATCACGGCGAGGAACTTCTGCGGTACGAAACGCTCGAACGTGGTCAGGGTCCTCCGCAGCTGGCCGAACGACGCCTCGAGCGCGGTGGTCATCTCGTTGAACTTGCCGGCGAGCTCGCCGATCTCGTCGGCGCGATGTACGGCCGCGCGATGCGCGAGGTCGCCGGACGCGATCTGTGCCGCCGACGCGCCGAGCCGCCGGATCGGCGACGTCATGCGCCGCGCGAGGACCCATGCGCCGAACAGCCCGACTAGGAGCGAGAGGGCGCCGATGCTCGCCGCGGTGAGCTCCGCGGACCGGACGGCGCGATCGACGGACGCGAGGGAGATGCCTACCCGCAGGACGCCTGTCCGCTTGCCGGACGCGACACGCATCGGTGCCGCGACCTCGACGATGCGCTCGCCGCGCCGCGCTCGCGTGCCGACGTCGCGCAGGAGCCAGGTCTCGGCTTCAGCGCCGGACACGTCCGCGCGATCGATCGCGGCGCGCGTGATGTCCAGGCGCACCAGGTCCGGCACATATTGATCCACGAGGTCCGCCGGTGCTGCGGCGACGATGCGATCGTCGCGGCGATCGTCGTGGACGATCACGTACACGAAGTCGGGATTGTCCTGGAGCAGGAGCTCCGCGCCCACGCGGATCTGGCTCCAGTTGTCATCGTCGAGCTCGTTCATGTACGCGGACGCGAGCGACGTCGCGAACGACCGCGCCTCGGTTCGCTTCTGCGAGCGCAGGTTGTCGCGTTCGCTCGTCGTCCAGCGCCAGACGACCACCCCGACGACCGCGACGATCAGGAGCGTCGTCGCGAGCATCAAGCGCGTACCGATCGATCGGGACCGCGAGACGCTCACGGCGCTTGCTCCGGCGCGAGCTCTTCGACGAACGTCATCCAGAAGTGATCGTCGTACGACGAGGCGCAGGCGTCGGGCACCGCCAGCGTGAGCGGCCCGCCGAGGCGCGCTGGGATCGGCTGCTCGCCACTGCCGTCGGGCGCCGCCCAGTGCGTTGCGAGAAGGAAATCGCAGCGATCGACGTCAGCGGCACTGATCCGGCGCGGGTCGCGCGGGTCACGTTGGATCGCGGCCTTGCCGCGGACGACCACCGATCCACCCGCAGGCACGCCGACGTTGGCCGCGCGCAGCGCGTCCCGCAGGCGGACACCTCGGAGGCGGACAGGATCGCTGGGCCAGTACGACTTGTACTTCACGACCCCGGTCCACGTGATCTGCGGCAGTGTTTCCAGCGTTGCGGCGTCGAGCGTCTTGTCCATCACGCGGAGGCGCGCGGGCTCGGTGCCGACGATGATGTCGGTGACATAGAAGCTCCAGTACCGATCGGGGTACAGCGTGATCGTTTCGGGCGATTCGCTGTGCGGGTGCACGAGAAAGATCGGCCCGCCCTCGGCGCGCGCGATCGGTTTGCCGTCGGCCTCGATCGCGAGGAGCGTGCGGAAGCGGCGGACATCGGCGATCGCGACGGGCGCGCGGAACGCGTCGATCGAGACGAACGTGAGCTCGCTCGCGGCGTCGTCGGCACCGGCGCGATCGAGGACATCACGCACCAGCACGCCGCGGAAGTCGGTGACGCGGCCCGCGTGAGCGGGATCCTGCGGGCTCGTCGTCTTGACGTGCGTCGTGGACATCTTCTCGAGCTCGTCCCACCCGAGCACGAGCCGTCCGGTGCGCGTCTGTCCGCTGATCGTCAGGGTGTGTCCGGGCTCGTCCGCCGCCCCCCGTTGGGCCGCGGCGAGGGCCGCCTGGTTCGCGCTCGCGGCCTCGCGCCGCCATCCGTCCAAGTCCTCGTCGCGCGGTCGGTCGCTGCAAGCCGCCAGCGCGGTCATCCCGCACGCGATCGCGAAGGCGTGCTTCATCGATGCGGCCCCAGCACCTTC
Source organism: Kofleriaceae bacterium (assembly GCA_035493675.1). Taxonomy (GTDB): domain Bacteria; phylum Myxococcota_A; class Polyangia; order Haliangiales; family Haliangiaceae; genus JAIOQA01. The sequence continues at coordinate 28,066 of DATJIA010000231.1, forward strand.
ATGAGCCGTCCGTACGAGGATTGCGTGGTCGCGCCGCCCTCGCAGGCGCGCGGCTTCGCCTCGCCGCACGGCACCGCCCGATCGACGAACGTCTTCGGTCCGCACGCCGGTCGATACGTCATCACGTCGTGGCAGTCGTACTCGTGGTCGAGCCCATACGCGTGCGCGGTCTCCATCCCGATCGTCTCGCACACCGTCTGGGGATCATTGCCGACCTGCAGCGCGAACGCGAACACGATGGCGCGCGGAATCACCTCGCCGTTGAACGGCGCGAGTCCGGACACGAGCTTGCTCTCGACGCCGACGTCCGCCGGCCGGCCACCGACCAACACGCGGATGTAGTCGGATCCCGACGGCTCCCGGTCGGTGACCTCGACGTCGAAGGGTGCGTACAGCGCTTGGACGCAGGAGACCAAGCGCCGCCATCGTGTCGAGCCGCCGCTCCATCCCGGCACAGATCGCGCGCGCGGGCCGGAATGCATGACGATGCTCGAGTGGAGCTTCGCGGCATCGTCGTCGCCGGGCTCGACCTTCATCGCTCGTCCGTCGAGGAAGATGATCCGCGACGGTGCGCCGCCCCGGTGGAGGACGCGGACGAGGTCGTCGGTGTCCGGCAGCTCCCAGCGGCCCGTCTCGATCCGGTTCGACACGATCCACCCGATCACGAGCGCGAGCACGACGACGATCACGAGCAGCGCGGCGACCAGCCCGAGCCGGATCCAGCGCGCGCCCGTTCGCATCCCGCTATCGACAATACCCGGCGTCGAAGAAGTACGACAGCGTGTAGGGGTGGCACTGGAAGCCGGGCGGGCTGTTGCCGCGGATCCGGATGTACACGGTGTAGTTGTCGCTGCCCGGGCACGAACCGTCGAGCTGCTGCGTGAGCGTGACCGTCTGCCCGGCTGCGACCTGGAAGCAGTAGCCCGCCGGCCATCCACACGAGTTCGTGTTCATGCAGAACTCGTAGCTGCCGGCCCCGCTCGGGACGGTCAGCGTGACGTTCGCGTTGTAGTCCTCGTCGAGGTACGGGAAGCCGCAAGAGCAGCTGTTGTCGGTCTCGTTCATCGGGATGGCGTACGTGTCGTAATCGCCCGAGCCGTAGACGGTCATGCTGTTGTACGTGTTCGAGCCATCACTGCCGACCGCGCCGAGCGTGCGAACACTGCCGCAGTCGGGGTTCGGCTCGTAGCCATCGCTGAAGTTGCCGTTGTCGACCGTGCCGTCGCAGTTGTCGTCGAGGTCGTTGCACGTCTCGGTTTGCGGCGCGCCCGGTGTGCACGTATTCGGCGATCCGTTGACGCACTGGGGCACGCTGCGGAAGCAGATGCCCTGACCGCACGTGATGTTGCCGGGATTGATGTTGGTGCACTGTCCGGCGACCTGTCCGGTGCAGGTTCCGCCCGTGGGGCTCTGGCACGTGCCGTTGCACGTCGTCGTGACCGGGCCCGCGACGTTGTAAGCGCCGCACTCGGTGGCCTGCGATCGGCATGCGCCCGCGCCGTTGCACGAGGCGACGTTCGCGGGAACGTCGGCCTTCCGCTGGCAGCTCGAGCCGCTCCATCCGTAGTAGAAGCCCGCGCACGAAACACCGCCGCACTCGTTGTCCGGGTCCTGTCCGTTCGGGATCTTCGTGCACGTGCCGACGCTGCCGGCCAGATCGCACGCCTCGCAGCCGCCGTTGCACGCGGTGTTGCAGCAGACGCTGTCGACGCAGGTCAGCGATCCGCCGCAGTCCTGCGGTCGTGTGCAGAAGCCGCCTTGTCCTTGATCCGGCTCGCACATCATCGTGCTCGGGTTGCAGTGCGCGCTCACGTCGCAATCGTTGTCGGTCATACACATCGACGCGCACACCGGCGGTGATTGCGTCGGCATGTTCGAGCAGGACACGGCCGGGTACGGCCCGCAGTCGTTCGCGATGATGCCGGAGCAACCGCTGTCGTCGTCGACGGTGGCGGTCGTGCATTCCTTCTGTGCGTTACACGCGCCCTCGACCCGCGTGCCCTGACAGGTCCCGAGCGTGTTGCACACGGGCGGCTTGTCGTACGCGTTGCAGTCGGTGTCCGCCGCGCAACAGTCGCCGGCGCCGCAGCAGAAGCCGTTCTGGCAGTGATTCGATTGGCACTGTTGGTTGCCGCCGCAGGCGTTGCCGTCCGGTTCGTCCGGGACGCAGTGTCCGGCCGCGTTGCAGTAGGCGTTGGTGTCGCAATCCGAATCGGACGTGCAGGTGTCCGGGCAGACCGGCGTGGACTGAGTCGCGGCGCCGGTGCAGAAGATGGATTTGTACGGACCGCAGTTCGACGCGACGGTCTGCCCGGTGCACGCCGAGTCGTCGTCGACGTTCGGCACTGTTCCGCATTCGCTGTTCACGCAGCTCGCGACGTCGGCATCGCCATCGCAGGCGGCCGGCGACGTGCACTGCGGCGCGCGCGAGTACGAGCTCGGGCAATCCTGCGCGGTCGCACAGCAATCGCCGGCGCCGCAGCAGAAGCCGTTCTGGCAGTGGCCGGACTTGCAGCGCGCGTCGTCGGTGCCACACGAGTCGCCGTCGTCGAGATCACCGACGCACGTCTTGTTCTGCGGATTGCACCAGGCATCGGCGTCGCAGTCCGCGTGCGTCTGGCACGAGGTCGCGCACGTGGGCGCCGTCTGGACGAGCCCACCGGTGCACATCACGGCCTTGTAGAACCCGCAGTCGTTGGCGACGGTCGTCGCCGCGCACGCGGAATCGTCCTGGACCTGGCCGTTGGTCGAGCAGATGTTGTTCGTGTTGCAGACCGCCTCGCCGCGCGTGCCCTGGCACGTCGACGGATCGTCGCAGGTCGGGGAGAAGGTGCCGAAGCCCGGGCACTGATCCGCGACCTGGCAGCAGTCGCCGTGCGCGCAGCAGAACCCGTTCTGGCAGTGATCCGATTCGCAGTCGGTGTCTTCGTCGCACGCGCTGCCGTCGGTGAGGTCCGCGTAACAGACCGACGAATCGCAGTGGGCGCTCGGGATGCACTTCGTGTTGTCTTCGACGTCGCACATCGTCGCGCAGTCGTCGCCGTTCTCGCCGCCGCCGCTGCACGTGTAGAGCCCGCACATCATCGCCGACTGCTGCACGCACATGACGCCGTTACAGACATCGCCCGCGCGCGAGAAGTAGCCGAGCGATCCGAGCTCGCACAGCGGGCCCTTGCAGTCGATCGGGTTGTCGTCGACGGTGGTGTTGCAGTCGTTGTCCTTGCTGTCGCAGATCTCGGGGTGGCCGTTGTAGATCGCGGGGTCGGTGTCGTTGCAGTCGAGGCCGAGGCAGTCGGCGCCGGTGCCGTGGCGATCGTTGTCGCCGTCGATGCAGCAGACGCCATTGAGCGGCATGCACTGATGTTGCGAGATATCGCCGGATCCACCGCCGACGACCTGGCATGTGAAGCCCGCGGGACACACGGTCGGATCACTGCCGCAGTCTTTCGAGCAGAACTTGCCGTCGGTGAGCTGCACGCAGTTGTCGTAGTCGTCGCCGCAATCGTCCGACGCCTTGCACGTCTGGCAGAACGTTTCCTGCGCCGGCACGCACAGCCGATTCGTGAAGCCGTTGACGTCGACGGTCTCGCACGCCCAGCCCTTCGGGCAGTCGAAGTTGCATTGCTTGGTGCACGTGCCCTGGTCGCCCGGCTTCGGCTGCAGACAGAAGCCGGACATGCACTGCGATCCGTCGGTGCAGGGATCTCCGAAGTGGAGGCGCGTGTCCGCGTCCGCGGCTGGGATGGCGGCGTCGTCGGTGCGCGCGTCGTCGTTGCCCGAGACATGGCTCGATGCACACCCGACGAGGACACACATCGTGAGCGCGACTACACCAAACGCCGCGCGTTGCGCGAACATCATCAGTTGCCTCCCCGCGCGCATCGTAGTCGGAACTCGGAGCGCACGGCTACAACGATCGAGAATGAGACGGGGATCAGCCCCGCCGGAGGGGCCGTGAAGTGTGATCAGATCGATGTCCCGCCTCGGCCGATCTCGAGGATTTCCTCTAGAGCCACCGCCACTTCCGAAACAGTGCCAGCTGCACGGCGACGATGACGGCGAAGCCGCCGCACAGCGCCCAGAAGCCCCAATCGACCTCGCGCCCGGGGATGCCGCCGACGTTCACGGACAAGAGGTTGGCGACGAAGCCGAGCGGGACGAAGACCACCGAGACGAGCGACAAGATGTAGAGGCGGTGGTTCGAGACTTCGGCGAGTCGCCCGGCGAGCTCGTCGTGGGTGACCGCGGCGCGATCGCGCGCGGCGTCCAGCTCCTCGACCGTGCGGGTCTGTCGGTCGGCCGCTTCGCGGAGCCGCGCGCGATGATTCTCGTCGAGCCACGTCGGGGTCATCGACGCGAGGCGCACCATCATGTCTCGCTGGGGACTGATGAAGCGGCGCAATCGGATCGCCCGACGCCGCACCGCCGCGAGCCGCGCGCGCATGTCGCGACCCGCGCGCGAGTGTGCGTCGTCGGCCAGCGACTCGTCCTGCACGCGATCGACATCGCTGTCGAGCGTGTCGACGCAGGTGGCGATCGGATCGAGGATGCGATCGATCAACTCTGCGAGCAGCGCGCCGGAGGTGCGTGGCTGCTCGCGTCCGTCGAGGACGTCGGCGGCGAGCGTCTTGGCGGCGCGCACGACGCGATGGCGGAGGGTGATCACGCGGTGCGGTTCGATCCACAGCCGCAGCGACACCATGTCCTCGGGTTCGGCGCCCTCGTTCAGGTTCACCGCGCGCGCGATCACGAGCATCGCATCACCGGCGCCGAGCACGCGCGGGCGGGGATCGTCGTCCGTCATGGCGGCGAAGACGACGGCATCGAGGCCGGATCGATCGCGAAGCCACTCGGCAGCGGGCGCCTCGAGGTAGTCGAGGTGGAGCCACAGGACGCCGTCCTCGGCCCGCCACCGCGCGATCGCGTCCGGGTCGTGGAGCTCGACGGCCGGACGTTCGGACGAGGCGAGGCGGATCGCGTGGACGAAGCCCGCGGGCAGGGAAGCCATGCATCGGATCCTATCGCGTGTCAGGATCGACTCGTGCGCGCGGCACTGATCCTGATCTCGATCGCGAGCGTCGCAAGTGCGGACGAACGCAGGGAGGAACGCAAGGACGATTGGGTCGACGTGTCGGTCGCGATCCCGGACGCGGTGATCGATCTGCGCTACGCGACCGAGCACAACATCGCCGGCGAGAAGCTCTATCCGGTCGCGCGATGCTTGCTCCGGCGAGGCGTGGCCGAGCGGCTTGTCCGGGTGGCGGACACGCTGCGCGCACACGATCGACGGCTGCTCTTGTGGGACTGCTATCGGCCGACGTCCGTCCAACCGATCTTGTGGAAGGCGTTGCCCGATCCCTCGAAGGTCGCGCCGCCCGCGCACGGATCGGATCACAGCCGCGGCGCCGCAGTCGACGTGAGCCTCGCCGATCGCGACGGGACGCCGATCGCGATGCCGACCGACCACGATGACGACACGCCCGCCGCCTCGCGCGCGCACGCGCGGAAGATCAGTGCCGAGGCGCGGCTGCTCGACGACTCGATGCGCGGCGCCGGCTTCAAGCCGCTCGCCTCCGAGTGGTGGCACTTCGCGGCGCCCGATGCGTCGGGCTACGCGCTCAGCGACCGCGCCTTGACGGACTGAGATAGCATCGGCGCATGGCCGAGGGCGACACGGCGCAGGACGCCGCGCTCGAGCCGACGATCGCGTCGAGCGAGGATCCGGCGAAGAGCGATGCGCTCGGTGTGACGATCGCCGCCGGCGACGACGTCGCCGCGGGGGCGGTCGAGCTGCCCGAAGCCGCCGCGGAGCGATACGCGCTCGGCGACGAGATCGGTCGGGGCGGCCTGGGCACGGTCGTCCGCGCCAAGGACAAGACGCTGCGACGACAGGTCGCGATCAAGGCGTTGCACGCGGAAGGCGGATCGGCGCGGCGACGGTTCGTTCGCGAGGCGCTGATCACGGCGCGGCTCGAGCACCCGAGCATCGTGTCCGTCCACGACGCCGGCCGCCGGCCGGACGGCAGCCCGTTCTACGCGATGAAGCTCGTCCGCGGTCGGCCGCTGGCGGCAGTGATCGACGAGACGCGTGATCTCGCTGGTCGTTTGGCCTTGGTGCCGACGGTCCTCGCGGTATGCGACGCGGTCGCGTACGCGCACAGCGAGCACGTCGTCCATCGCGATCTCAAGCCGCACAACGTGTTGGTGGGCGAGTTCGGTGAGACCGTCGTGATCGACTGGGGGCTCGCCAAGGAGCTCGGCGAACCAGACGAAGCGGGCACGACCACCTCGAGCGCGACGAAGAGCACCGAGACGGTCGCGGGCAGCGTGCTCGGCACGCCCGCGTACATGGCGCCCGAGCAGGCGCTCGGCGGCGAGGTCGACGCGCGCGCCGACGTCTATGCGCTCGGCGCGATGATCTATCACGTGCTCGTCGGGCGCCCGCCGCACGACGGCGGCTCGGTCGACGAGGTCTTGGATCGCGCGGTGACCGGCGCCGTCGTGCCGCTCACGACGCGCGAGCCCGGGGTGCCACGCGATCTCGCCGCGATCGTCGCGAAGGCGATGGCGCGCCGCGCGGAGGATCGCTACGCGACCGCGCGCGAGCTCGCCGAGGATCTGCGCCGTTTCACCACCGGGCAGCTCGTCGGCGCGCATCGCTACACGCGCCTGCAGCGCCTGCGCAGATGGCTCGCGAAGCATCGCGCGATCGCGATCACCGTCGCCGTCGCGGTGGCGATCGTCGCGGCGGTCGCGACGATCAGCGTGCGCGACGTCGTGCGCGAGCGCGATCGCGCGGATCGACAGCGTGACGTCGCCGTCGCGGCGCAGGCGCGCGCGGACGAGCAACGCACGGCCGCGCAGGCCGCCGGCAACCGCGCCGTGCTCGCGCAAGCTCGCGGCGCGATCGAGCGCGATCCGGCCGAGGCGCTCGCGTGGCTCGCCACCCTGTCCGTCGATGGGCCGGGCTGGGACGCGGCGCGCGCGATCGCCGCGGATGCGCTTTGGCGTGATCCGCCGCAACGGGTGATGCGCGGACACCGGGGGACGCCGCGCGGCCTCGCGGTGGAATCGACCGCCCACGCGGTGACGTGGGACGACGGCGCGGTGTGGCTGTGGGATCTGGGCTCGGGCACCGGACGCGCGTTCGCGATGACGCGCACCCATTCCGCGGTCTTGTGCGGAGACGGCGCGCGCATCCTCGGGCAAGGCGTGCGTCCCGACGGCGCGATGAGCGACTTCACGATCGAGCTCGCCAGCGGCGCGATCGCCTACGGCACTGTTTCGGCGGCGGAGCGGACGCGCTGCGGTGACCCGCCCACGCCGATGCCGGACGACTGCGACCTCGTCGCCGCGACGCCGGACGGGCAGACGATCGCGTGCGGCGACCCGAACGTCAGCGTGCGACACGGGCTCGGAGGTGCGCCGCGGATCCTGCGCAAGGCCGCGGCGCACTTCGTCGCGATCGATGACGACGCGGGCTTCGTCGCGGTCGATCGCGACGCCTCGATCGAGATCTACGATCTCGCGCGCGGCACGCTGAAGGCGACGTTTCCGGTCAAGGGCTCGATCCACCAGCTCGTGTTCGGGCCGGACGCGAAGCAGCTCGTCGTGGTCGGCGACCATGGTGTCGTGTGGGATCTCGAGCTCGCATCCGCGCGGCCGTTCGGGGACGAGGGCGTGGTCGCGGCGGCGTTCCTGCCGGACGGTCGGATCGCGACGGTCGCGACCGATCGCGCACTCCGCATCTGGTCGCCGCGCGCGCAGCCGGCGCCGATCGCCCAGGCACTGATCGCGGCGGCGATCACCGACGACGGCAAGGCGGTGGTTGCGCGCGAGGACGGCTCGTTGATCCGGCTGTACCTCGACCGCGTCGTGCGCAGCGCGAGCGTGCCGGCAGCGCCGAAGAGCGTCGCGATCCGAGGCGACGGCACTGTTCTCGCGAGCACGGCGGCCGGCGAGATCTGGATCTGGGGCGAGAAGTCACCGCCCGCGCTGCTCGGCGCGCACAGAGGATCGCGCGAGGGCAACGACGTCGCGTGGCTCGGGGACGACGCGGTCTCGTGGAATGGCGAGACCGTCCGGGTCTGGCCGGCGCCGCGGCCGGACATGCTGTCCGGCCAGCCGTATCACGACATCGCGCTGCCGCCGCTGCCGCCGCTCCCGCAGCTGACCGATACGCCGGGCGACATCCTCGTCATGCCCGGATGTCCGGTCCTCGACGGCGCCGCGCCGGCGATCGCGGTCGATCGTGCGACGAAAAAGCTCGCGGTCGCGCGCGATTGGCTGAACGGCTGCGATCAACTCACGTACCTGATCGACGCCGGCACTGATCGCGCGCAGCTGCTCGAGGGGGCGCGCGGGCGACATCCCGCGTTCACGCCGGACGGTCGGCTGGTCACGAGCAGCGCGGACGGCGCGATCCTCGTCTGGGATCTCGCGAGCGCGAAGGCGCAGAAGATCGAGGCGCCGCTCCTCCATCCGCACGCGGCTGCGGTGTCACCGGGCGGTGAGTGGATCGCGGTGAGCGGCGAAGGCGCGGTCGCCTTGGCGAACGCGCGCGAGAAGAGCGCGCGCGTGCTCGAGGCGGGCGAGGCGGATCTGCTCGGCGTCTGGTTCGACGACGAAGGCAAGGCGCTGATCGTCGGCGCGGAGAGCGGCGTGTGGATCTGGGATCTGGCCAGTGGCGAGCGGAGGCACCTCGCGATCGGATTGCCGCGCGCGCTGCGCGCGCAACACGAGCTCGAGATCATCGCCGGCGATCGCGCGTGGCGGATCCGCGACGATCTGCCGCGCACCCCGGCCGACCTCTCGAAGAAACTGACGTCCCTCGGGTATTCGCTGCCGGCGCCGAACCCCTGACATGCGGTCCATCATCGAAGGCGCGATGTCGATCCCTCACTACCCGGTCAACGACTTCGGACCGGCGATGAAGGGCATGGTGATCGGCGGCGTCGGCATCGTCCACGTCTTCCTCGCGCAGTTCGCGATCGGCGGCGGCGCGCTGCTCTGCTACTTCCAGTGGCTGGCGCAGACGGGGCGCGAGCCCGAGGCGCGCCGCTTCCTCGACGGATACTTCAAGGCGCTCGTCCTCATCAGCTTCGTGCTCGGCGCGATGACCGGCGTCGCGATGTGGCTCACGTCGATCCAGGTCAGCGCGCGGACGATCGGGCTCATGGTCGACGAGTTCCACTGGATCTGGGCGACCGAATGGCTGTTCTTCGCGATCGAGATCTGTGCCGGATACGCCTTCTATCGATGGGGCGCCCGCATGACGGACCGCGCGCGCATGCGGCTGCTCGTCATGTACGCGGTCGCGGCCTGGGGCAGCCTGTTCTGGATCAACGGCATCCTGTCGTGGCAGCTCACGCCGGGCGGTTGGGTCGGCACCGGCGACGTGTGGGCCGGCTTCTTCAACGCGAGCTTCTGGCCGTCGCTCGTGTACCGCACGCTCGTCGCGATGACGCTCGCGGCGCTGGTCGCCGCGCTCGTGATCAACACGTTCGAGGTCGACCGCGAGATCAAGCGGCGGTTGATCGTGCGCGCCGCGCGCTTCCTCGCGCCGATGGCGATCATGCCGCTCGTCGCGTTGTGGTACCTCGCGGCGATCCCCGACGACAGCCGCGAGTGGCTGCTCGGCGGATCGATCGCGATGACGATGTTCGTCGGGATCGCGGCGGGCGCGAGCTTGCTCGTCGGCGCGTACGCGGGGTTCGCGCTGATCCTCCGGCGCACGTACGTGAGCGGCGCGACCGCGGCGTTGCTGCTCGCGCTCGCGTTCGGCGCGACCGCGGCCGGCGAGTTCGTCCGCGAGGGCGCGCGCAAGCCTTACACGGTGAGGCACGCGCTCTACTCGAACTCGATCGCGCCGAGTGAAGTCATGCACCTGCGCGCGGTCGGCAGTGTTTCGGACGATCCTTGGCCGCTCGTCGACGCCGATCGCTACGCGAACCCTCAGCTCGCGTTGGGCGCGAAGGTCGTGCGCGCACAATGCAGTGTCTGCCACACGATGAACGGCGCGAACGCGCTCGTGCACCTGGCGCGCGGATGGACCGCGGATCAGCTGCGGCTCAACATCGCCGAGCTCCAACACACGAAGGGCTTCATGCCGCCGTTCGCCGGCACGCCGGACGAAGTCGAGGCGGTCACGCAGCTCCTCTTGTGGGAGGAGGCGGGCGCGCCGGCCTCGTGGGCCGAGACGCATGATGCCGATGTTCGCGCGAAGATCGCGACGTGGCTCGAGGAGGCGCGGCCATGACGGCACTGTTTCCGTGGGCGCTGGGCGGGCCGCTGTCGCTGTACCTCGGGCTCTACGTGATCACGCTGGCGATCCACGCCGTCTTCGTCGGCTACGTGCTCGCCGGGACCGGCTGGGTCGCGGTCGCGTCCGTCCGCCGGACGGACGACCCGATCGCGGACACGGCGCGCGATTGGTTGCCGTTCGCGCTCGGCGCCGCGATCACTGCCGGCGTCGCGCCGCTCTTGTTCGTGCAGATCCTCTATCAAGAGCGCTTCTACACGTCGAACCTGCTGCTGTTCCATCGGTGGATGGCGGTCGTGCCCGTGTTGATCGCCGGCTTCTACCTGCTGTACCTGAACAAGGCGAAGCCGCGGGCGTGGGCCGCGATCGGCGCGGCGGCGTGCTTCGTGTTCGTCGCGTGGTCGTGGACCGAGAACCACCTGCTCGGGCTGGATGACCGTGAATGGATTGCGTTCTACGGCGAGCGGCGCTGGTTCTACGACTCGCCGGCACTGATCCCGAGGTTGGTGGCGTGGGTCGCGGCGGCGATGCCGATCTTCGCGGCCGCCGTGAGCTGGCAGCGGAGGGCGCCGAGGCGCGGGCTCGCCTTGTTCGCGATCACGGGGGTCGTGATCTCGACGGCGGCGGCGCTGTGGCAGTACCGGGAGCTCCCGGACGCGTCGCGGTTCGATCTCGATCAACCGATGATCGCGCCGTGGTGGTGGGTGTTCGGCGCCGCGCGCGGGGCGGAGCTGTTCGCGTGGATCGCGTGCGCGGTGAGGCCGAGCAAGCGTGCGCTCGCAAGCGCGACCGCGGGCGGCGCGATCGCGATCGTCGCCGGGGCGATGCTGCGCGAAGGCGCGCGCCTGCACGCGCTCGAGCTCTTGCGCCCGCGCGCGATCGCGGCCGGCGGCGCGATCGTCTTCTTCGCCTTCGCGGCGCTGACGATCGCGGCGCTGATCGCGATCTACAAGATCGTGCGGCGCGGCCTCACGAGTCCAACGTAGCGCGCAGCATCCAGACGTCCTTCTCGAGGCCGCGGATGGTGCCGGTGAGCAGATCTTCGGTGTCGGCGTCCTTCTCCGTTTCGGCGACTTCGCGTGCGGCGCGGAGCCCGTGCAGGAACGACTCGGTTCGCTCCGCGATCAACCGCGTGAGCTCGAGATCGCGACGCACCTCGTGCGAGATCTCCTCGAGGCGCGAGCCGTGCGCGACCGCGCGCGCGGAGCCTGTCGCGCGGCCTCCGAGCGTCACCGCGCGCTCCGCGAGGTCGTCGACGTGCTCGCTGACGTGACCGGCGAGCTTGTCGAACAGCTCGTGGATCTGCGCGAACAGCGGTCCGCGCACGTTCCAGTGCGCGACCTTGGTCTGCGTGTAGAGGTCGACGCCGTCGAGCACGCACGTGTTGAGTGCCGCGACGATCTTCGCGCGTGCGCCTTCGGGCAGGCTGCTGGGAGTCAAGAACATGTCGCTCCTCCTTCGGATCGAGTATGGCCCTACCTTGCGCCTCGATGTCTGATAAGGCCAGTGCGCTAACGCAATTCGGGTGATAGCCTGCGGCTATCATGCCCGCGAACGTCCGTCCGTCGCTGCGCCAGCTCGAGTGCGCCGTCGCCGTCGCCGATCAGAAGAGCTTTCGCGGCGCCGCGGCGCAGCTCGGCCTGTCGCAGCCTGCGCTGTCCGCGCACGTCGCGCAGCTCGAGCGGGACCTCGGCGTGCAGGTCTTCGAGCGCGATCGCCGTCGCGTGCTCGTCACGCCGGCGGGCGACGCCGTGATCGCGCAGGCTCGCAACGCGCTGTCCGCGGCCGACGGCGTCGTCGAGATCGCGCGCGGCGCCGCCGAGCCGCTCGCCGGCCCGCTGCGCATCGGCGTGATCCCGACGGTCGCGCCGTACCTGCTGCCGCGCGCACTACCGACGGTGCGCGCGCGATTCCCGCGCCTGCGCCCGGCGCTGCGCGAGGACCAGACCGTGCGCGTGATGCGGCAGCTCGACGACGGCACGCTCGACTGCGCGATCGTCGCGCTCCCCGTCGCGGGCGACGTCACCGCCGCGACGCTCTACCGCGAGGAGTTCGTGCTCGCGGTGCCGCGCGACGCGCCGCTCGCGTCGCGCAAGCGCGCGCGCGAAACCGATCTCGACGGCGAGACCGTCCTCTTGCTCGAGGACGGGCACTGTTTGCGCGATCAGGCGTTGAGCGTGTGCGGCGGCCACGGCGCCGTCGAGGAGACCGCGTTCCAGGCCACGTCGCTGCCGACGCTCGTGCAGATGGTCGCGAGCGGGATGGGCGTGACGCTCCTGCCCGAGATGGCGGCGGCGGTGCTCGCGCCGCGCGCGTCGTCGGGCGTCGTCACGATCCGCTTCGCGCCGCCGGCCCCGGGGCGCACGATCGGGCTCGTCTGGCGGACCTCGTCGGCGCGCCTGCGCGAGCTGCGCCTGCTCGCGCAGACGATCGGCGCGGCGGCGGAGAAGCACCTCGCGGACATTCGCGCCTAG
>DATJIA010000232.1:0-11268 GCA_035493675.1 Kofleriaceae bacterium
TACCTTCGGCTTATTTCGCCGTCGCGTCATCTCCTGTCTATACCAGGCGCCCAACGTGTCCGACGGGATTCCCAGCGAACGGGCAACCTCCACGATCGGCAGCTCGGTGCGCTCGAGGAGCGCCACCGCCTGCTCGCGGAAGTCGGGCTCGTACTTCCGTTTTGTTCGCATCACTCGCATCGCTTCCTCCGATGCGTGTCAACAAGACTGAGGGACGCCTATCGACGTCTACGTCCAAGTCGCCGTCGCCGTCGCCGTCAAAGTAAGACGACCACGTCCCCGACCAGGTCAACGTCAACGTGGTCGTTAGAGCGCGACGGGTAGTCTGAACGAGAACGTCGCGCCCTTGCCGAGCTCGGAATCGACCCAGATCGTGCCGCTGTGGCGGCGGACGATCTCGCGCGAGATGTAGAGGCCGAGGCCGATGCCGGACGTGCGCTTGGAGCCGGCGCCTTGCGAGAACTTCTCGAACAGGTGCGCGCGCAGCTCGGGCGTCATGCCGGGGCCGGTGTCGGCGACGTCGACGCGCAGGAACTCGCCGACGACGTCGTCGTCGCCGCCCGGCACCCACGCGCGCACCTCGGTCGCCGGAATCGGCGGCGCGTTGGGATCCTTCACGCGCACGGCCTCGCGCCGGACGCGCACGGTGATCGTGCCGTCGACCGGCGTGAACTTCACGGCGTTGCCGATCAGGTTCGAGAGCACCTGCGCGAGGCGATCCGGGTTGCCGAGCGCGACGCCGGCGGCTTCGTCGGCTTGCACGACCAGGTGCACGCGCTTGCGCTCGCACACGGGGCGGTAGTTCTGCGCGACGTCGGCGGCGAGCGCGCCGAGATCGACCGCGCCCATCGACCAGTCGACGTTGTCCGACTCGTGGCGCGCGAGCTCGAGCACGTTGTCGACCAGGCGGCGCAGGCGCTCGGCGTCGTGGCGGATGCGCCCGAGCAGCTCGCGATAGTCGGCGTCGGGTTGGATCTCCGGATCGCTGCCCATCTCCGAGTAGCCGAGGATGCCGGCGAGCGGGTTGCGGATCTCGTGCGCGAGGATCGACATCAGCTCGCTCTTGCGCTTGCCGTCGACGACCAGGCGCGCGTTCTCGATCGCGAGCGCGAGCGGCGCGGCGATCGCCTCGAGCGCGGCGAGATCGAGCGTCTCGTCGTCGCCGGCGACCTGCGACGAGTCGACGTACACGATGCCGATCACGCGGCCGCCGACGCGCAGCGGCGCGCACATGATGCGGCGCAGGCCGAGCGTGACGACCGAGCGCTGATCGCGCAGGTCGGCGTCGAGCGAGGCGTCGCCGACCTCGGCGGCTTGGCCCGACGCGGCGACGCGGCGGACGATCGTGCCGGAGAACTCGGCATCGCCGCGATCGAACGTGCGCGCGCCGGGCCGCGTGCGGCGGAGGTGCTCGCGCGGGCGCCCGTCGGTGTCGAGCAGCAGCACGAAGCCGCGCTCGTAGCCCGACGCCGCGAGGATCTTGTCGAGCGCCATCGCGAGCAGGCGCTCGACGTCCGCGCCGCCGACGTCGCGCAGGATCTCGGCGATCACCGGCACGCCGGCGCCCGACGGCGAGGCCGACGTGCGCGGGGCGCGGCGCGCGCGCGCGCGATCGAGATCCCAACGCGCGCCGAGCTCGCCGAAGATCTTCTCGGCGAGATCGAGCTCGGTCCGCGCGGTCTCCTCGTCGGACAGCGCGCGCGCCTGCTCGGCGGCCTCGGCGGCGCACTTGCCGAGCTCGTAGCGCGCGTCGAGCGGCGCGAGCATCTCGCGCGCGCGATCGAGGAACCACTTCGCGCTGTCGAGGTCGCCGCCGAGCCGCAGCGAGGTCGCCGCGACGCGATGGAGCACCGCCTCCTCGAGCTTGACGCCGCCGTCCTTGGCGTCGCGCATCGTGTCGATCGCGCGCGACAGCGCCTCGTCGACGCGCCCGACCACCAGATCGAGCTCGCACAAGCGCCGCTTGGTCTCGATCACGTCGGCCTTGGCGCCGAGCCGCGAGAACTCGCCGAGCGCGCGCTCGTAGCGCTCGCGCGCGCCCGCGAGATCGCCGTCCTTCATCTCGACCTCGCCGCGGTTGGCGAGCACCATCGCGGCGACGTGCGCTTGTCCGGTCTGCGCGGCGACGTCGGACGCGCGCTCGAGCACCTCGCGCGCCTCGGCGAGCATGCCGAGCTCGCGATACAGCGAGCCGAGGTTGTTGAGCGCGAACAACATCTCGGCGTGATCGCCCATGCGCTCGCACAGCTGGCGGAACTGCTCCCACGCGCGGCGCGCGCGCGGCCAGTCGCCGCGGTAGTACGACGCCGCGCCGTAGTTGTTGAGCGACTTCGCGCGCTGCTCGACGTCGCCGGCCGAGGCGGCGGCGGCGATCGCGGCCTCGAGCGCCGACGACGCGCGCACGTAGTCGCCGGCGTGGATCGCGGCGCGGCCGACCTCGTGCAGGATCTTCGCCCGCAATCGTGGGTCGCCGATCTGATCGGCATCGGCGAGCGCCTCGTCGAGGACGTCGAGCGCGCGCCGCGTGTCGCCCTGGTAGATCGCGACCGCGGCGGCGAGCTGGCCGAGCTCGGCGGCGGCCTTGCGATCGCCCGAGCTGCGCGCGAGCACGAGGCCCGCGATCGCGTGCTCGGTCGCCGCCTTGTAGTCGCTCTTGTACATGAGGACCCAGCCGATGCGGCGGTGCAGGTTCGCCTCGGCGCGCGCGAGCCGCTGCGATCGCGCGGTCGACAGCGCCTGCATCAGCACGGCGAACGCGCCGTCGGACTGGCCGCGGCGCCGCTGCAGCTCGGCGATCTGCATCGCGACGCGCACGCGGGTCTCGGCGTCGGCGTCTTGCGAGCCGAGCACGAGCTGGTAGTGGCGCAGCGCGAGATCGACGTCGCCGGTGCGGGTCGCGAGATCGCCGATGCGCTCGGTCAGCTGCGCCGCCTCGACGCCGCGCGCGTAGAGCAGCGCCTCGCTCGCGAACGCGAGCGCGCTCTCGGGATCGCCGGCGTCGGCGGCGGCGTCGGCGGCGGCGCGCGCCCACGCGAGCGCCGCGATCGGGTTGCCGAGCGCGACGTACAAGCGCGCGAGCATCGCCGCCGGCACCGGGCGGCCGCCGGCGCGCCGCTGCTCGAGCGCCTCCGCCGCGCGCTTCTGCACGTTCTTGCGATCGTCGACGGCGAGCTCGTCGGCGAGCGCGCGCGCGAGCTCCGGGTGCGCGAAGCGGAACGCGCCGGCCGCGGGATCCGCGGTCAAGACGCGCGCGGCGACCGCGTCGGCGAGCGCGGCGTCGATCGCCTCGATCGATCGCATCGCGCCGACCTTGCGCGACAGCGCGTCCGAGTCGTCGCCGGTCGACGCGGTCGGCACCGCGACGCGCACGGAGACCGAGATCGACACGACGTCGTCGACGGCGACCGGGACCGCGATCTGCGAGCTCGAGACGTCGTCGAAGCGCGCGCCGCTGCCGCGCTCGTCGTGGATCGGGATCGGCGTCGCGTCGTCCTCGGGGACGGTCGGCTCGGGCACCGCGGTCGCGACGCCGAGCGCCGCCGCCATGAGGTCGCGATCGAACGCATCGCCGATCGCAGCGGCCGCGCGCAGGACCGCGCGCGACGCCGCCGGCAGGCCGTGCATGCGCGCGCGCGCCGACTCGAGCGCGTCGGGCGGCAGCGGCACCGTGAGGTTGCCGTCGGCGATCCACGCGCCGCGCACGCGGCGGATCTGGCGATCGCGCGCGATCAGCTCGAGCGCGCGCAGCGCGTGACCCGGGTTGCCGCCGCACGCGCGATGCAATTCGTCGGCGAGGCGATCGGCGAGCTCGCGCCCGACCGCGGCGGTGATCAGATCCGCGAGGCCTTGCCGATCGAGCGGCGGCAGATCGATCCGCAGCGCGCGCGCGGCGCCCTTGACCGCGTTGGCGAGCCGCGCGGTGGTGTCCATCGGCCCGGTCGAGATCGACGGGCCGCGCCGCCCCGCGAGCACGACGAGGATCGCGGCGTCGGGCGCGGCGCGCGCGAGGTACGCGAGCACGTCGGCGGCGCCCGAGCTCGCGAGCTGCGAATCGTCGACGAGGATCGCGATCGGGCGCTCCTGCGCCGCCGCGAGCGCGAGCTGCGTCACCGCCTCGGCCGTCGCCCACCGCGCCTCGCCGCCGATGTCGCCGCGCCCGGCGAGGATCGGCGCGAGCGCCGCCTTGCGCGCGGCGGCCTCCGCCGTGTCCGCGCGTTGGCCGGCGAGCGCGAGCAGCGCGCGCACGATCGAGTCGAGCCCGCCCCACGGCCCGCTCCCCAGCGTCGCGCGCAGGACCGTGCCGCGATCGAGCTGGATCCGGATCGCGAGCTCGGCCGACAGCCGCGACGCGCCCATGCCCTCCTCGCCGAGCACGAGCGCGACCGAGCCGCGCGCGTTCTTGGCGTCGCGCCACGCGCGCTCGAGATCCGCGAGCTCGCGATCGCGACCGACCAGCGGGCCGCCGGTCCACAGCGGCTGCGACGGACGATCGTCGCTGCGCGCGATCGCGCGCCCGCCGATCGCGCCGAGCCGATCGCGCACCTCGTCGGCGGACTGCGGCCGCGCGCCCGGCGCCGGATCGCACAGCGAGACCACCAGCTCGGCGAACGCCGGCGACAGCTCGGGCGTGATCTCGCGCGGATCGCGCGGCGCGCTGCGCCGCTGCGCCGACAAGACCTCGCGCGCGCTGGTGCCCGCGAACGGACGCTGCCCGGTCGCGAGCTCGTACAAGACGATCCCGAGCGAGTACAGATCGCTGCGCGCGTCGATCTGGCCGGCCCACGCCTCGGGCGCGGCGTACGCGATCGTGCCGCGCACCGCAGGCAACGACGGCTCCGACTGCTCCTTCGCGCGATGCGGCCGGCCCTCGGGGTTGGGCATCGCGAGGCCGAAGTCGGCGAGCCGCACCGCGGCGCTCGCGTCCTTTCCGAGCTGCGCGCCGTCGACGAGCAGGTTGGTCGGCTTGATGTCGGCGTGCACCATCCCGCGCGCGTGCACGAACGCGAGCGCGTCGAGCACGCCGTCCATCAGCGCGAACAGCGCCGGCGATCCGCGCGGCGCCGCCTGCGCGAGCTGCGGGCCCATCACGAGCTCCATCGTGAAGTACTCGTGGCCCGCGTCGGTGAGGCCGTAGTCGAGGACCGCGACGATGTTCTTGTGCCGCAGGCGCGCGAGCGCGACGAACTCGTCGCGCAAGTTCGTGCCGCCGCGCGGGCGCGGCATGATCTTCATCGCGACCTCTTGTCCGGTCGCGCGATCGAGCGCGCGGTGCACGACGCCGAGACCGCCGGCCCCGATGCGCTCGATCAGCTTGTACCGCTCGGCGGCGCGGGACACGGCGAGATCATCGCCGTGTCGGAGGCACTAGCGCAAGGAGCCGAGCGCCTTGCCGAGGCGACTCACGCCTTCGCGGATGTTCTCCATCGAGCAGGCGTAGGAGAGCCGCACGTGTCCCGGCGCACCGAATCCGCTGCCGGGGACGACCGCGACCTTGCCGACCTCGACCAGCCAGTCGCACAGCTGCACGTCGTCGTCGAGGATCGAGCCCTCGGGAGACTTCTTGCCGACGAACGCGCCGACGTTCGGGAACGCGTAGAACGCGCCCTTCGGCTCGCGGCAGTCGACGCCGGGGATCGCGCGGAGCAAGCGGACCATCTCCATGCGGCGCTCGTCGAACGCGCGGCGCATCGTCTCGACGCAGTCCTGCGGGCCGGTGATCGCGGCGAGCGCGGCGATCTGCGCGACGTGCGTCGGGTTCGAGGTCGATTGGCCCTGCACCTTCGCCATCGCCTTGATCACGTTGACCGGTCCGGCCGTGTACCCGATGCGCCATCCGGTCATGGCGTACGTCTTCGACACGCCGTCGACGAGGATCGTGCGCTCGGCCAGCTCCGGGCCCAAGGCGGCGATCGAGACGTACTCCGCTCCTCCGTAGACCAGCGAGCGATAGATGTCGTCGCTGATCACGAGGAGGTTCTTCTCGACCACCACCTTCGCGAGCGCTTCGATCTGCGCGCGCGTGTAGACGGCGCCGGTCGGGTTCGACGGGTTGTTGAGCACGACCGCGCGCGTGCGGCCGGTGACCGCGTCGGCGAGCTGCTCGGGTCGCATCGCGAAGTCGTCCTCCGCCTTGGTCTCGACGATGACCGGGCGCCCGCCCGCCATCATCACCATGTCGGGGTAGCTGACCCAGTACGGCGCCGGGATGATGACCTCATCACCCGGATCGAGCAGCGCCGTGAACAGGTTGTAGAGGCTGTGCTTCGCGCCGGTCGAGACCAGCACCTGCTCGGGCGCGATCGTCGTCTTGTGGACCTTCGCGAGCGTCTCGGCGATCGCCTTCTTGAGCGGCGCGATGCCGCCGACGTCGGTGTATTTGCCGACGCCGCCCTTGTCGAGCGCGGCCTTGGCCGCGGCCTTGATGTGATCCGGCGTGTCGAAGTCGGGCTCGCCGGCGCCGAAGCTCACCACGTCGACGCCGTCGGCTTTCAGCTTGGCCGCCTTCGCGGTCACGGCGAGCGTGATCGACGGCTTGATCTGATCGAGGTGCGATGCGGTGCGGAGGTTCGGCTTGCTCATGTCATCCCTTCTTGACGTTGTACTTCTGCGCCAGCGCCTTCAAGACGGCGGGCGGGACCAGACCGGTGACGTCGCCGCCGAGGCTGGCGACCTCCTTCACGAGCGACGAGCTGACGTAGTGGTTGCGCTCGTCGGTCATGAAGAAGACGGTGTCGACGTCGGGCGCGAGGCGCCGGTTCATGTGCGCGAACTGGAACTCGTACTCGAAGTCGGCGAGGGCGCGCAGGCCGCGGACGATCACGCCGGCGCCGCGCTCGCGACAGAAGTCGATCAGCAGGCCGTCGAACGAGGCGAACTCGATGCGCTCGCCGTGCTGCGCCAGCGCATCGCGGATGAAGCCGGTGCGCTCGTCGAGCGTGAACAGCGGCTGCTTCCGGATGTTGGTCGCGATCGTGACGATCACGCGATCGACGAGGTGCAGCGCGCGTTCGAGGATGTCGAGGTGACCGTACGTGATCGGATCGAAGGTGCCGGGATAGACCGCGACGTCGTAACGCTTGGTGTGGGTCATGGCCTCGGCGCCTTTCGATAGAAGGAGACCTCGGTGTCTCCGTAACGACGCAGGTCCGTTCTTAGCAGAGATCCGTGGGCGTCTGCGGGCGCGTTTCGCCGGTCGTGCTCGACGACGATCGAACTGTCTTCGGTGACTCGCTCGCTCAACAGATCGAGCACGCGGCGCGCGAGGTCGGTCTTGTACGGAGGATCGATGAAGACCCAGCGGAAGGCGTCGGCGCGACGACGCAGGAACGCGAGCGCGTCGGAGATCACGATCTCGGTGCGATCCGCCACGCCGAGGTCGTCCACGTTGCGCCGCAGCGCTTGCGCGGCCCCGCGGTCCTTCTCGACGAACACGGCTCGCGCGGCGCCGCGGGACAGCGCCTCCAGCCCGAGCGCGCCGGAGCCGGCGAAGACGTCGAGCACGACGGTGTCGTCGGGCGGCGGCCCGAGGATGTTGAAGACGGCTTCGCGCACCTTCTCCGACGTAGGACGTGTGCTGGCCCCCGGGGGCGCGCGCAGGACGCGACCGCCGAGCTCTCCGGCGACGATTCGCACGGGGGGATACTACGATGCTGAAATTGAGTTGCGAGTGATTCGCTTCTACAATCGCGGGGATGGTGTCACCGAGCCACAACCTGGCGGTCCGCGTGCTCGAGGGAGCGAAGCGGCGCGGGCTCGGCGACAAGATCGCCTTGCGCGAGAACGATCGGTATTGGAGCTACGAGCAGCTCGAGGAGCAGGTCGGGCGCGTGTCTTCGGCGCTGCGATCCTTGCGCCTCGCGCGCGGCGAGCGCGTCGCGATCCTGATGCGCGACACGCTCGAGGCGGCGGCGTCGATCCTCGGCGTGATCCACGCGGGCGCGGTCGCGGTGCCGCTCAGCGAGCTCGCGCGCCCGTCCGACATCCGCACGTACCTCGAGCACTGCGGCGCGGTGTGCGCGATCGTCGACGGCGAGCTCGAGCCGGCGCTCGACGAGATCCGCGCGCAGGTGCCGGCGCTGCGCGAGGTCTTGTGCGTCGGTTCGGACGCGTCGTCGCGCGGCGCGGGCGAGCGCGACTTCCTCTCGATCGTGCGCGCGGCGGCGCCGGCGCCGGTCGCGACCGCCGTCTCGACGACGGACATGTGCCTCATCTTGTACTCGGCGGGCGCGTCGCCCGAGGATCTGCGCGGCGTGCCGCACTCGCACGCGGCGCCGATCGCGGCGTACGAGTCGTTCGCGCAGAAGTTCCTCGCGCTCGAGGAGCACGATCGCGTGCTCTCCGTGACGAGGCTCGCGACCGCGTACGGGCTCGGCACCGGCCTCTTCTTCCCGCTGATCGCGGGCGCGGAGTCGGCGCTGGTTCCGGAACAGCCGAAGAGCGAGGTCTTGTTCGCCGCGATCGAGCGCTACCAGCCGACGCTCCTGTGCGCGACGCCGTCGGTGTACGGGCAGCTCGCGCGCGACGTCGAGCAGGCGGGCCGCGACAAGCCGCTCGCCGGCCTGCGCGTCGCGGTGTCGGCGGCCGAGGCGATGCCCGAGAAGCTGATCCCGCGCATCCGCGAGGCGCTCGGCACCGAGGTCACGGTCGGCTACGGGCTGACCGAGGTGTTCCAGTTCGTGCTCGGCGGCGTCACCGGCTCCGGTTGGGACGGACGCCCCGGCACCTGCGGCAAGCCGCTGCCCGGGATCGACTCGCGCGTGGTCGGCGAGGACGGCGCACCGCTCGGCGCCGACGAGATCGGCACGCTGCAGATCCGCGCGGCGTCGCTGTTCACCGGCTACTGGGGCGGCGCCGTCGACGACGATCCGTTCGCCCCTGACGGATGGTTCACGACGCGCGATCGCTTCTTGGTCGACGCGGGCGGCGTCTACCATCACTGCGGGCGCGCCGATGATCTGTTCAAGGTCGGCGGCAAGTGGGTCTCGCCCGTCGAGGTCGAGCGCGCGCTGACCGCGCACGAGGCGGTGTGGGAGTGCGCGGTGATCGGCGCCGACGACGAAGACGGCCTGATCAAGCCGTTCGCGTTCGTCGTGCCCAACGTCGGGCACGACGCCGGGCCCGCGCTCGAGGCGGAGCTGCGCGAGTACGTGAAGCAGGAGCTCGCGCCGTACAAGTACCCGCGCTGGATCGAGTTCGTGAAGCAGCTGCCGCGCGGACCGGGCGGCAAGCTGCTGCGCTACAAGCTGCGGCCGAAGAAGCGGCGGCGCGCCGAGACCGCGCACGATACGTGATCGCGGCGGCGGCTTCGTCGGAGGCACGCGCGATCGCGGCGGCCGCGGCGATGTGTCGAGCGCCGTCGGTGCTCGAACGGATCGGCGGCGCGATCGGCGACGAGGCGCGCGCGCTCTACGCGAGCTGGACCTCGCTCGCGCGGGTCGGTCGCGCGCGCAAGATCGCCGAGGCGGTCTTCGCCGTGCGCGCGCCGTCGCCGCTCGGGCTCGCGCTCGTCCATCGCGAATGGATCGAGGCCGCGCTCGCCGGCGAAGGCGTGCGCGTGCGCGCGGTGATCGCGGGGGCTTCGGCGGCCGACCCGCACGTGCGCGCGTACCTCGAGCGCCGCGTGCTCGGGCGCTTCGTCGCGATGCCGCGCGCGTGGGAGCGCACGCCCGAGACGCTCGGCGCGGCGCCGCCCGCGTGGATCGAGGGCGCGTTCGTCCGCGCCGGCCTGCACCAGCTCGCGCACGCCGCGATCGATCAGCCGCGCGCGGCGATCGCGTCGCTCGCGTCGCAGCTCGGCGATCGCGCGGCCGCGTTCGTCGACGCGATCGCGCGCGCGCGCACGGTCGGCGACGCCGCGCTCGGTCCGCGCCGCGCCGCGATCGCGCGGTCCGCCGGCGCCGCGCTCGCGACCGATCCGCACGCGCTCTTCGCGATCGGCGCGCGCGCGTTCGCGCCGCACCTCGCCGGCGATGCGCCGCGCCAGGTCGCGCAGCGGCTGCCGCGCGGCCTCGGCTTGCGTGCGCAGGCGGAGCTCGCGCGCGAGCGCCTCGATCCACCCGCGTGGATGGAGCTGATACTCTCTACATCGTGAAGGGCCGGATCATCGACGGCGCGGTCTTCGACGCGAAGGCCGAAGCGGAGCAGATCCGCGACCGCGCGCGCGCCGACGCGCAGGCGATCCGCGACGACGCCCGCCGCGAAGCCGAGGCGATGATCGCGCGCGCGGGCGCGCACGCGCCGCCGTCGTCGCCCGCGATCGTGACCGACGCGCCGCCCGGCAAGGTCACGGAGATCTCCGGGCTGGTCGCGCGCGCGACGATCGAAGGCGTGTTCCTCGGCGAGGTCGTGCGGATCGATCGCGCCGGTCGCGCGCCGGTCGCCGCCGAGGTCGTCGGCTTCCGCGGCGAGGACGCGGTCCTGCTGCCGCTCGGCGAGCTCGCGGGCGTGTCGCCGCGCGGCGAGGTGCGCCGCACCGGCGTGCCGCTGCAGATCACCGCGGGCGAGGCGCTGCTCGGCCGCGTGCTCGACGGGCTCGGTCATCCGATCGATCAGGGCCCGCCGATCGCCGGTGAAGCGTGGGCGGTCGATCGCGAGGCGCCGCCGCCGCTCGCGCGCGCGCCGATCACCAAGCCGCTCGCCACCGGCGTGCGCGCCGTCGACGGCTTCGCGACGCTCGGCGAAGGGCAGCGCGTCGGCCTGTTCGCGGGGAGCGGCGTCGGCAAGTCGACCTTGCTCGGGCAGATCGCGCGCGGCGCCGACGCCGACGTCGTCGTCGTGGGCCTGGTCGGCGAGCGCGGCCGCGAGCTCGGCGATGCGCTGCTCGGGCGCGTGCTCGACGGGCTCGGGCGGCCGATCGATGGCAAGGGCGAGCCGCCGGGGCTCGAGCCGTGGGCGGTCGATCGCCCGGCGCCGTCGCCGCTCGAGCGCCCGCGGATCGCGCAGCCGCTCGAGACGGGCGTGCGCGCGATCGACGGGTTCCTGACGCTCGGCGAGGGACAGCGCGTCGGGCTGTTCGCCGGATCGGGCGTCGGCAAGTCGACGCTGCTCGGGCAGATCGCGCGCAACGCGCAGGCCGATGTGATCGTCGTGTGTCTGGTCGGCGAGCGCGGCCGCGAGCTGGCGGAGCTGCTCGGCGACGAGCTGGCACCGGCGCGCGCGCGCACGGTCGTCGTGTGCGCGACCAGTGATGCGCCTCCGCTGGTGCGGCTGCGTGCCGTGCACACCGCGACCGCCGCGGCCGAGTGGTTCCGCGATCGCCGCGGCGCCAAC
>DATJIA010000233.1:0-13042 GCA_035493675.1 Kofleriaceae bacterium
CGCCGTCGCGGACGATGAACTGGATCTCGACCACGGGGAAGAAGCCGGCGGTGCCGTGCGTCGCGAAGTAGGCGGCGGTGTCGAAGGTGATCTTGTAGGTGCCCGGCGCGACCGGGCCCGCGGGCGTGAGCGTGCGCAGGCGGCCGTCGGCGTCGGTCTCGCCGGCGCCGACCGGCGTCCACGCGCCGGACGGATCGTGGAAGGAGAGGGTGATCGGCACCGCGCGCGCGGGCTTGCCGGTCGACGTGTCGAGGACGTGGGTCGTGATCATGCGAGCTCCTCGAGCAGCTTGGCCAAGCGCAGGCGCGTGATCTTCGCCTGCTCTTCGGCGGCGGTGCGGATCTCGGCGTCGCGATCCGCGGTCACACGCGCGCGCAGATCGTCGAGCATCGAAGACGCCGTGCGGCCGGTCGCGCACACGATGAACGTGAAGCCGTGGCGCGCGAAGTACTCGTCGTTGAGCGACGCGAGCGAATCGGCGACCGCGTCGGTCGCGGCGGCGGCGGCTTGCTCGCCCGCGCTCCAACCGGCGGTCTTTCGCTCGCCGATGCGCGGGTGCGCGGCGAACGCCTCGAGCCAGGCGTCCTCGCGCTGCTGCCACCACGTGCGATCCGCGATGCGCAGGAGCGCCGCGCGATCCTCGAAGGGGCGTGACGCCGCCATCGCGCCGGCCCAGCCGCGCGAGCCGCAGCAGCGCAGGAGCGCGGCCTGCGCGTCCTCGGCGGACAGGCCGTTGAGCTGGATCAACGCTTGATCTTTGATCGCGTCGAGGCGGCCCCACGCGCGCATGCGCGCGACGCCGCCGTCGGGGAAGACCGAGAGACGCAGATGCGACATCACGCCGATCCGCCGCAGCTCGCTCGCGAAGAGATGTTTCGTGTGCGGCTGCAAGGAAGACGAGAGCAAGACGCGCCAGTCGTCAGCAGGCGCCCAACGTCCCTCGACGACGCAGCGGCCGGGCGCGTTGCCCTTGAAGTGCGTCGTGTCGAGCTCGAGCCGCTCGATCGTTCCCGGCGCGGCGAGCCGCACGATCGCCCAGTCGTTGCCGGGCCCGCGGCGGCGCCGCGTCTCCCAGCCGTCGGCCATCGATCGCGACGGCCCCGGCTTGATCAGGTTGTTGCGCGAGCCGAAGAACATGTCGCTGCAGGTCTCGACCCACGCGCCGTGCTCGAGCGCCGCCAGATCGATCTCGCCGCGCGCGCGCAGCGCGTTCCAGTCCGGCACGACCTCGCCGTGCACGCGCAGCCGCGCGACGCCGCCGTCGGGGAAGATGTTCAAGCGCACGTGCGTCACGCGCTCGGCGTGCGCGACCGCGAAACCGTTCTTCGTGTGCCCCGCGAGCGCGGAGCGCGGCACGAGCTCGATCCACGTCGCCGCCACCAGCGCGCGCAGATCGAGCGGATCGTCGATCGCGCACGCCTCGATCGAGCACGACTCGGGGAAGTTGCCGCGGAAGTACGCGGTGTCGACGACGATCCCGTGGATGCGCCCGGGCATCCCCAAGCGAACGATCACCCAGTCGTAGCCGGGCTCGCGCCGGCGACGCGTCTCCCAGCCGTCCATCCACTTGCCGCGATCGGTGTAGACGTGCTCGCGCCACTCGGCGTCGTGCGCGCGGAGCAGGTTCTCCTTCTCCGCGAAGAACTCGTCGTTGCAGAGGATCGCGGCGCCGCCGACGCCCTCGGCGGCGAGATCCGGAAGATCGGCCCAATCGTGCGTATCGAGCTCGGACATCAGATCAGCTCCCCGTGATCGCGCGCCGCGAGCGCGCCCGCATCGACGATGCGCGATCCGCGCAGATACGTCGCGCGGACCGCGCCGCGCAGGTGCTCGCCCGCGTACGGCGTGACGCGATGGCGATGTTGGATCGACTCGGGCGTGACGGTGATCGTCGCGTGGTCGTCGAAGACGACCAGATCCGCGTCGCGCCCGGCGGCGATCGCGCCCTTCTTCGCGTGCAGGCCCGCGAGGCGCGCGGGCGCCGCGGACATCCAGCGCGCGATGTCGCCGAGCGCGAAGCCGCGCGACGACGCCTCGGTCCACACGACCGAGAGCGCGAGCTGCAAGCCGGACACGCCGCCCCACGCGTGCAGGTAATCGCCGCGCTTCAAGGCCGGCGTGCACGGCGAGTGATCGGACGCGACCAGCTCGAGCACGCCGTCGCCGAGCGCGCGCCACAGCGCCTCGCGATTCGCGGCGTCGCGGATCGGCGGCGCGCACTTGTACTCGGTCGCGCCGTCGGGGATCCGCTCGGCGACGAAGTGCAGGTAGTGCGGGCAGGTCTCCGCGCTGATCGGCAGGCCGTCGGCTTGCGCGCGCGAGAGCAGCGGCAGCGCGGTCGCCGCCGAGTGATGGACGATGTGCGTGCGCGCGCGCGTCGCCGCGCACAGGCGCGTGATCATCTCGATCGCCTGCTCCTCGGCGGCGGGCGGCCGCGACGCGAGATACGTCGCGTACGCGTTCGGATCCATCTCCGCGATCTGCGCGGCGGCGAGCTCGATCGGCGCGGCGACCTCCGCGTGCACGAGCAGCGGCACGCCGAGCCGCGCGAGCTCGGGCATCGCGATCTGCAAGACGCGCTCGTCGGACCAGCCGAACTCGTCGACGCCGCTCTCGATCAAGAAGCACTTGAAGCCGCGCACGCCGTCTTCGACGAGCCCCGCGAGCTCGCGATCATTCCCCGGCACGACGCCGCCCCAGAAGCCGACGTCGACCGCGCACTGTCCGCGCGCCGCGTCGCGCTTCGCGCGCAAGCCCTCGCGCGTCGTCGTCGGCGGGATCGAGTTGAGCGGCATGTCGACGACGGTCGTGATGCCGCCGATCGCCGCCGCGGCGGTCGCGGTCGCGAAGCCCTCCCACTCCGTGCGCCCGGGCTCGTTCAGGTGCACGTGGGTGTCGACCACGCCGGGCAGGATCGCGAGATCCGCGTAGTCGTCGAGCGACGCGCCGGCGGGGACGTCGTCCCACGCGGCGACGCGCGCGATCGTGCCCGCGTCGTCGATGTGGATCGCGACCGGCCCGGTCGAAGAAGCCGTGACGACGCGGCGCGATCTGACGACCCTGACGATCCCGGCCGCCGCTCGGGGCGCTTCCCCGGGTCCTCGCGCTGCGCGCTCGGCTCGGTCCTTCGGACCTCGGCCCTGCCCCTCTTCGCGGCGGCTCACTGCAGCTTCGCTCCCTCGTCGATCCACTTGCCGAGCTCGGCGCGTTCCTCGTCGGTGATGTTGGTGCGGTTCAGGAACGGCATCGTCTGGTTGACGACCGCGCGCTCCTTGATGCGCGGCACCATCGCCTCGATCCGATCGGGCGTGTCGAACATGACGTTGTTGGGCGGCGACGAGAACATCGAGTCGCTCGGGTGCGGGCTGTGGCACGGGACGCACCGCTTCTGGATGATCTCCTCGGCGCGCGCGAAGTCGACCGAGTTCTTCACCTCGACGACCGGCTTGCGCACGCGCGTGATCATCATGACGCCGAACAGCGACAAGACGCCGATCGCGAGCGCGGGGCCGAGCCAGCGCGCGCCCGCGTAGCGGATGTTCATGAAGTGCCGCACGCCGGCGCCGCCCACCATCACGACGAACAGCGCCGCCCAGTTGAGCCAGGCGCCGTAGGTCGCGTCGAAGTGGTTCGACAGCATGATGAAGAGCAGCGGGAAGGTCAGGTAGTTGTTGTGGATGCTGCGCTGCTTCGCGCGGAGCGACAGCGTCTTGTCCTGCTCGCGCCCTTGCTTGGTCGCGGCGATCAGCTCCTTCTGCGACGGCAGGATCACGAGCCAGACGTTGCCGGTCATGATCGTGCCGATCAGCACGCCGGTCTGGATGTACGCGGCGCGACCGCCGAAGATCTGCGTGAAGACGAACGCGGAGACGAACAAGCCGGCCAAGGACAAGAAGGACGCGAGCCGCGGTCGATCACCGAGCGCGTACCAGAGCGCGTCGTACGCGATCCACGCGACCAGCAAGCTGCCCGCGCTGATCGAGATCGCGACCGAAGGCGCGAGCTTCATCACCGACGGATCGACGAGGTATCCGTTCCAGTAGTAGACGACGATCAAGAGCGAGATGCCGGTCAGCCACGTGATGCCGTTCTGCCACTTGAACCAGTGCAGCTGATCGGGGAGCTCGTTGGGCGCGAGGAGCTTCTTCTCGACCTCGTAGAAGGCGCCGGAGTGCACCATGTGAATCGTCCCCTGCGAGAGACGATGTTCATCGTCCGCAGGCGGCGCGATCAGGTTGCGATCGAGCCAGTTGAACAGCATGGAGTTCCCGATCCACATGATCCCCGCGATCAAGTGGGCCCAGCGGAACACCACGTCGAGCAACTGATTCAGTGACACGGCCGCCTCTTATCGCACAATCGCGCGGAGCGCGGAGCCCAGCGCCTCGACCGTCGACGCGGTCGCGCCGTGACCCATGAGGCCCACGCGCCAGGCCTTGCCCTTGAGGTCGCCCAGGCCGCCGCCGATCTCGATGTTGTGCTCGTCGAGGAGGCGCCGGCGCAGCGCGGCCTCGTCGGGCGGCGCGCTGATCGCGTTGAGCATCGGGAGGCGGTGGCCCGCTTCGCTGACGAACGACAACCCCAGCTCCGCGACGAGCGCCGCGAGCGCCTCGTGCGCCGCGCGATGCCGCGCGAACCGCGTGTCGAGCCCCTCTTCGTGGACGATCGCGAGCGCCTCGTGCAGCGCATACAGCATGTTGATCGGCGCGGTGTGGTGATACGCGCGCTCTTGTCCCCAGTACGACTTCAAGAGCGAGAGGTCGAGATACCAGCTCTGGACGGGTTTCGATCGCGCCTCGAGCCGCGCGACCGCGCGCGCGCCCAGCGTCACCGGCGACAGGCCGGGCGGGCACGACAAGCACTTCTGCGTGCCGCTGTACGCGGCGTCGACGCCCCACGCGTCGATCTCGACCGGCATGCCGCCGAGCGACGTCACGCAATCGACGACGAGCAGCGCGCCGGCGTCGTGCACCGCGTCGGCGAGGCCGTCGATCGGATTGCACACGCCGGTCGACGTCTCGGCGTGCACGATCGCCACGACCTGCGGGCGATCGCGCTTCACCGCCTCGATCATCGTGTCGGGATCGATCACGCGGCCCCACGGCGCGTCGACCGTCGTCACGCTCGCGCCCGCGCGCCGCGCGACCTCCGCGATCCGCCCGCCGAACACGCCGTTCACGCCGACCAGCACGCGATCGCCCGGCTCGACGAGGTTGACGATCACGGTCTCCATCCCCGCCGAGCCGGTGCCGCTCATCGCGAGCGTCATCGCGTTGTGCGTGCGGAACACCGCGCGCAGCCCGTCGCGCACGTCGTCCATCAGCGCGAGGAACGCCGGATCGAGGTGGCCGATCGTCGGGTGCGCCATCGCGTCGAGGACGCGACGCGGCACCGGCGAAGGGCCGGGCCCGAGCAGGAGACGTGCGGGGAGCTCGCGGACGTGCATGCCCGCGAAGCTAGCGCGGAATCAGAAGCCGCAGTTGCGCAGCGTCGCGTTGTCGATCACCCAGACGTTGTCCGAGAAGCACAGATCGAGATCGCCGAGCACGCACATGCGATCGCGATCGTCGGTCACGAGCACGTCGTAGGTGTCGCAGGTGACCGAGACCGTCAGGTCCTCGCCCGGGTAGAGCACGTCGGGCAACAGGTTCGGGCCCCAGTCGACCTGATCGACCGGCGCGACGCGCACCTCGGTCAAGACGTGGTCGGAGTCGTTGCTCACGGTGATCGTGGCATCGTTCCCGATCGATCCAGAACCGCCTCCACCGCACGCGCTGGTGGCGGCGGTGAGGGCGAACAACGCGGCGATGGTCAGCGAGTTCCTCATGGTGAATCTCCTGACCGAGGCTTTTGCGAAGGACGTGCCCGCGCGCGACGGCGGGAATACGTCAGCGAGGTGAGGCAGGAGCGCTCGGCGCGACGAGATCGCGCGTGATCGCCGCGATCGCCGGCGCGCCACAGAGCGCCATCGCGAGATCGAGCTCGCGGCGCAGGATCGCGAGCGCGGCGGCGACGCCGTCGCGGCCGGCGGCGGCGAGGCCCCACAGGATCGGGCGGCCGACCAGCACCGCGCGCGCGCCGAGCGCGAGCGCCTTGACGACGTCGGTGCCGCGGCGGATGCCGCCGTCGACGAACAGCTCCGCGCGATCGGCGACCACGTCCGCGATCGGCGCGAGCACCTCCGCGGTCGCGGGCGAGGTGTCGAGCTGGCGGCCGCCGTGGTTCGAGACGACGATCGCCGCGGCGCCGTGATCGATCGCGCGCTGCGCGTCGTCGGCGCGGACCAGGCCCTTCACGACGATCGGCAGCGTCGTGATCGATCGCAGCCAGCTCACGTCGCGCCAATTCAAGCTCGGATCCAAGAGCGACGCGAAGTACGCGGCGAGCCCGCTCTCCGCGATCTGCCCGCCGACGTTCGCGTAGCCCTCGGCGGTGAGGTTCACGCAGCCGAGCTCCGGCGGCAGCGCGAACCGGTTCTTGACGTCGCGCTCGCGCCGCCCGAGCAGCGGCGCGTCGACGGTGAGCACCAGCGCCTTCGCGCCCGCCGCCTCGACGCGGCGCACCAGCGCCTCGGTCGCGCCGCGATCCTTGTAGACGTAGAGCTGGAACCAGACCGGGCCGCTCGCCGCGGCGACGACCTCTTCGACGCGCGTGTTCGACAAGGTCGACAGCGTGAAGATCGTCCCGGCGTCACCGGCGGCCGCGACGGTCGCGAGCTCGCCGTCGCCGCACGCGAGCCGGTGGAACGCGGTCGGCGCGACGATCACCGGCATCGCGATCCGCGATCCGAGCGCGGTGGTCGCGAGGTCGCGCTGCGCGACGTCGACCAGGACGCGGTAGTGGAGCGCGCGCTCCCGCCACGCCGCCTCGTTGCGGGCGAGGGTGCGCTCGTCGTCGGCGCCCGACGCGTAGTAGGCCCACGCCATCGGCGTCAGCCGCGCCTCGGCCAGACGCTCCAAGTCGGCGATCGATAGGGTCTCCAGGGCGTCGGTCATCGGCGCGACTTCAGCACGTTCCGGGCTAAGGTGTCACATGACCGATCGACTCAGGACCGGCGTAGAGGGGCTCGACGACATCCTCGACGGCGGCTTCCCTCGCAACCGCATGTACCTGGTCCAGGGCGATCCGGGCGTCGGCAAGACCACCTTGGCGCTGCAGATCCTGCGCGACGGCGTGCGATGCGGCGAGCGCTGCCTCTACGTCAACCTGTCGGAGACCGTCGAGGAGCTCGCCGCGGTCGCGACCTCGCACGGCTGGTCGCTCGACGGCATCGACGTCTTCCCGATGACCGGCAGCCTCGCCGATCCGATCGCCGCCGACGACGACAACACGCTCTACGCACCGTCCGACGTCGAGCTCGGCGAGCGCACCGAGGAGCTGCTCCGGCGCGTCGACGAGATCCGCCCGCGCCGGATCATCGTCGACTCGTGCTCCGAGCTGCGGCTGCTCGCGCAGACCCAGCTGCGCTTCCGCCGCCTCCTGCTCGCGCTCAAGACCGATCTCAACCAGCGCGGCTCGACCGTGTTCCTGCTCGAGAACCCGACCCAGCCGGGCGGCGATCCGCTGCTGCAGAGCCTGGTCCACGGCGTGATCACGATCGAGCAGCTCTCGCCGATCTACGGCGCCGAGCGGCGGCGCCTGCGCGTGATGAAGCTGCGCGAGGTCTCGTTCCGCGGCGGCTATCACGACGCCAAGATCATGCACGAGGGCGTGATCGTGTTCCCGCGCCTGGTCGCGGCCGAGCACCACACCGACTTCGTGCGCGAGATGGTGTCGAGCGACATCGGCGAGGTCGACGTCCTGCTCGGCGGTGGCCTGCAGCGCGGCACCGGCACGCTGCTCCTCGGTCCGGCGGGCTCGGGCAAGTCGGCGCTCGCGAGCCAGTACGCGTGCGCGTCGGCGGCGCGCGGCGAGTGCGCGGCGATCTTCACGTTCGACGAGGGCACCGGCACGCTGTTCGAGCGCGCGCGAGGCCTCGGCATGCCGGTCGCGGAGCACGTCGAGGCCGGGCGCATCATCGTGCAGCAGATCGATCCGGCCGAGATGACGCCGGGCGAGTTCGCGGCGCTGGTCCGGCGCGCGGTCGACGTCGGCGGCGCCAAGCTCGTCGTGATCGACAGCTTGAACGGCTACCTGAACGCGATGCCCGAGGAGAACTTCCTGATCGCGCAGCTCCACGAGCTGCTCACGTACCTGCGGCAGCAGGGCATCGTGCTGATCATGGTCGTCGCCCAGCACGGCCTGCTCGGCTCGATGGTGTCGCCGATCGACGTCAGCTACCTCGCCGACAACATCGTGCTGTTCCGCTTCTTCGAGAGCGAGGGCCGCGTGCGCAAGGCGATCTCGGTCGTCAAGAAGCGCGCCGGCAAGCACGAGGACACGATCCGCGAGCTGTCGCTGTCGGCGGCCGGCATCCGGGTCGGCGAGCCGCTCGCGGCCTTCCGCGGCGTCTTGACCGGCGTCCCGCAGGCGCTCGGCGGGACGGGAACGGGGGCGGGGAGCTCGGAATGACGGAGGAGCAGTTCCTCGTCCTCGCACCGACCGGCCGCGACGCCGCGCTGACGTGTCGGCTGCTCGAGCGCGCCGAGCTGCAGGGACGGGTCTGCCGCTCGCTCGAAGAGGCGTGCGAGGTGCTCGATCGCGAAGGCGCCGCCGCGATCATGGTCGCCCAGGAGGCGCTGTCGACCGCCGGCGTCGCGTGCTTCACCGCGTGGATCGCGCGGCAGGAGACGTGGTCGGATCTGCCGGTCCTCTTGTTCATGAACGTGCAGAACCTCGCCGGCGCGCGCCCGCTGTCGCTGAGCACGCTGGCGCCGCTCGGCAACGTGACCGTCCTCGATCGCCCGCTGCGCGCGGTGACGATGCAGAGCGCGGCACGCTCGGCCTTGCGCGCGCGACGCCGGCAGTACGCCGCGCGCGCCGAGCTCGACGCGCAGCGCGCCGCGGTGACCCAGCGCGATCAGTTCCTCGCGATGCTCGGTCACGAGCTGCGCAACCCGCTCGCCGCGATCGAGCTCGCCACCGATCGGATGGAGCACGCCGGCGGCGATCACGCCCGCTACCGCGACATCCTGCGCCGGCAGACCGGCACCTTGGCGCGGCTCGTCGACGATCTGCTCGACGTCGCACGCGTGACCTCGGGCAAGATCTCGGTCGCGCACGCGCCGATCGATCTCGGCGAGCTGGTCGCGCGCGGCATCGAGACCCAGCACGCGACGGCGGCGGCCCAGGATCTGCGGCTCACCTACGCGCCGCCGCCCGAGCCGGTGATCGTGCGCGGCGACGCGATCCGCATCGAGCAGATCGTGATGAACCTGGTCGGCAACGCGATGAAGTACACGCCGGCGGGCGGCACGATCACGATCACGGTCGAGCGCGATCGCGAGGACGCGCTCCTCCGCGTGCGCGACACCGGCGTCGGGATCGCGCCCGAGATGATCGATCGCATCTTCGAGCTGTTCGCGCAGGTCGAGGGCACGCTCGAGCGTGCGCGGGGCGGCATGGGCATCGGCCTGACCCTGGTGCGCCGCTTGGTCGAGCTGCACGGCGGCGCGGTGATGGTCGAGAGCGCGGGGCTCGGCGAGGGGTCGTGCTTCACGGTCCGGCTGCCGCTCGCCGTCGTCGAGGAGGTGCCCGCGTCGCCCGAGGCCGCCGCGGCCGCGCCGGCCGCCGGCAAGGACGTCCTCGTCGTCGAGGACAACCTCGAGAGCCGCGAGCTCCTGGTCGAGCTCTTGACCGACAGCGGCCACCACGTCGCGTCCGCCGAGGACGGCCCGACCGGCATCGCGCGCGCGCTCGAGCACCCGCCCAACGTCGCGTTGATCGACATCGGGCTGCCCGGCGTCGACGGCTACGTGGTCGCGCGCGAGGTCCGCGCCGCGCTCGGCGAGCGCGTCGTCCTGATCGCGATGACCGGCTACGGCCAGCCCGACGATCGCCGGCGCGCGTTCGAGGCCGGCTTCGATCTCCACCTGACCAAGCCGGTCGATCTGCGCGCGCTGCGCCGCGTGCTCGGCGGGCCCTGACGATCGCGATCGCTACGCACGTGACGTGAACGCCGCGTGCGTGCCGGCGCAGACGCGCTCGGGCAGCGCGATGCGCGCGATCGGCCCGTCGGCGATCGCGTCGACGCGGAAGATCTGACACTCGCCGGCGGCGTCGCTCGAGACGAAGCTCATCGCGTAGTCGCCGCTGATCGGTGCCTCGCTGCCGTAGGTCCCGTCGGGCCACGTGTAGCGCGCGATCGCGCCGGTCTCGACGTCGAGCGACAAGATGCCGTCGAAGAGGAACCAGTTGGGCACGGCGCTCATGCAGATCGCGCGGCGATAGGCGCGGCCGGCGTCGCGCGCGTCGACGGTCGGGAACTCGAACACGGAATCGCCGAGCGGCTCTTCCTTCGTCTTGCCGGTGCGGAGATCGAAGCGCCACCGATGGGGCCGCGCGTTCATCGCGTGCAGGTCGGTCATCTTGCGCACGCCGGCGTACGGACCATCCGCCGGATCGGGCCGCGGCGTCGGGTTCGCCTGCGCGAAGCCGTCGAGGACGACCTCGTCGCCGCGCTCGAACGCGTTGATCCAGTGCAGCACGTAGGTCGGCTGCGCCTCGAACCACATCACGCCGTTCGCCCCGAGCGAAGTCGAGGGGCGCCTCGGCACGAGCGCGAACCGCGACGGCTGATCGCGATGGAAGCGCGGCCGATAGATCCCGCGCGCGATCTCGTCGGGGCTCCAGTACAGCGGAAGATCGTTCAAGACCAGGAAGCGCTCGGTGAAGGCCATGTCGTGCGGCAAGCGCGGGCCGGGCAGCGGCACGTCGCGCTCCATCACGGTCTCCCCGCGCGCGTCGACGATCCCGCACTTCAGGTACGGCGCCTCCGTCGAGTACGCGAACCACATCAGCTCGCCGGTCCGCTCGTCGACCTTGGCGTGCGCGGACACGCCCCAGCGCGGCGCCCATCGCGCGGTGCCGATCGTCTCGAGCGTGTCGAGCGCGAGCTCGTACGCGTCGCCGCACTGATAGAAGGTCGAGATCGCGCGACCGCCGTGCACGACGACGTCGGTCGACGACGCGTCCTTCATGCGCGTGCGCGCGCCCCATCCGTCCTCGCGTAGCGACGACGCCGGCGGCTCGACGATCCCGGCCCACAGCGGCGCGCCCGCTTCGAGCTCGGCCGCGAGCCCGCGCGTCTGCACGAACCGATTGCGATAGCTCGCCTTGCCGCCGCCGAACCGGATCGCGTGGATCATCCCGTCGCCGTCGAACGGGTGGTAGCGGCCGATCGACGGCAACAGCGGATTCTCGGTGTTGCGCAGGTACGTGCCCTCGAGCTCCGCCGGGATGCGGCCCTCGATCACGTCGAGCTCGTCGGCGTCGTACTCGACCAGGTTCGGCCGCCACGCGCCGGTGCGATACGGATGATCGTCGTCGGGCGGAAGCTTCGATTCCCAGCGGCGATGGACGCGGACCTTCACCGGCGCAGTCTACCGCCCTTTGAAGCTCGGCTTGCGCTTCTCCGCGAAGGCGCGCGGGCCTTCCTTCGCGTCCTCGGACTGGAACACGTTCCATCCGTACTCGAGCTCGATCTTCAGCGCCTCGGCCTCCGGGAGGCCCTCGGTGTCCTGCACGCTCTTCTTGATCATCTTGACCGCGTACGGGCCGTTCTCGGCGATCGTGGCGGCGGCGCGCTTCGCCTCGGCGAGCGCCTCGCCGTCGGGCACGACGCGCCCGATCAGCCCGATGCGCGCGGCCTCCTCGGCGCCGAGGTGCCGGCCGGTGAGCAAGATGTCCATCGCGTGCGTGTACGGGATCTGGCGGCGCAGGCGCACGGTCGAGCCGCCGAGCGGGAACAAGCCCCAGCGCACCTCGCTCACGCCGAACTTCGCCGACGCGCCCGCGATCCGGATGTCGGTCGCCTGCAGGATCTCCATGCCGCCGGCGATCGCCGAGCCCTCGACGGCGGCGACCAGCGGCTTGGCCAGGCGCCGATGGCGGAGGAACGCCTTCCAGTGCAGGTCGGGATCGGCCTTGAAGCGGTCCGCCCACTCGCCCGGCGGCGGCTTGTGCATCTGCTTGAGATCGCTCCCCGACGAGAAATGACCGCCCGCGCCGGTGAGGATCGCGACCCGGATCTCGTCGTCGCCGTCGACCAGGTCCCACGCGTCGGCGAGCCGCGCGAGCATCTCGAGGTCCATCGCGTTGCGCGCCTCGGGCCGGTTCATGGTGATCGTCACGACGTGGCCGTCGCGCTCGACGAGCAGGGGCGTGGGCTGGCTCATGGGCGGACTAGAACATGTTCTAATCCTGCTTGTCACCCCTCGTGAAACATGTTCTAGTCGCCGGCGATGAGGTCCCCGACGAAGATCGACGTTTTCGATCCCGAGATCTATGCCCAGGGCGTGCCGCACGACGCGTTCCGCGTCCTGCGCGCCGAGGCGCCCGTCTCCTTCCAGGCCGAGCCGCCCGACGGCCGCGGCTTCTGGGCGGTGACCAAGTACAAGGACATCGTCTCGATCTCGAAGGACCCGGGGACGTTCTCCTCGTGGCGCGGCGGCACCAACATCAAGGACTACCCGCCCGACAACCTCGACGTGATCCGCATGTTGATGGTCAACATGGATCCGCCGCAGCACAACAAGTTCCGCAAGCTCACCTCGACCGGCTTCACGCCGCGGATGATCGCGCGCATGGAGGAGTACATCCGGCGCGCCGCGCGCGAGATCGTCGACAACGTCGTCGAGACCGGCAGCTGTGACTTCGTCACCAAGATCTCGGCCGAGCTGCCGCTGATCGTCATCTGCGACATCATGGGCGTGCCGCAGGAAGACCGGCACATGGTCTTCGATTGGTCGAATCGGTTGATCGGCTTCGACGATCCCGAGTTCCAGACCTCGCTCGAGGACGGCACGATCGCGGCGCAGGAGATGTGGGCCTACGCGAACCAGCTCGCCGAGGATCGCAAGGGCAAGGACGGCAAGGATCTCGTCTCGGTCCTGATCAACGCCGAGATCGACGGCGAGCGCCTCGACGAGATGGAGTTCGACGC
>DATJIA010000234.1:0-14240 GCA_035493675.1 Kofleriaceae bacterium
GCGCGGTCCGCGATCCTCGCGCGCCGGGCGCTCGTCGCGTCCGCCGCTGTCGTCGCGCGCGAAGCGATCCTCGCGCGGCCCGCGATCTTCGCGCGACCCGCGATCCTCGCGCGCCGGACGCTCGTCCCGCGCGAAGCGATCCTCGCGCGGTCCGCGATCTTCACGCGCCGGACGCTCCTCGCGTGCCGGGCGCTCGTCGCGCGTGCGCTCCTCGCCACCTTCGGTCCGCGCACGCCCGAATTCGCGCGCCGGACGCTCCTCGCGCGCCGGACGCTCTTCGCGCGCCGGACGCTCCTCGCGCGCCGGACGCTCCTCGCGCGCGGCCTGCTCGCCGCCCTCGGCGCCGCGCTCGCCGCGATCGCGATCGCGACCCCAGCGACGCTCGCCGCGCTCCTCGCGATCGCCACCACCACCGCCGCGCTCGCCGCCGCGGTCGCGATCACGACCCCAGCGACCCCCGCCGCGGTCGTCGCGATCGCGCCCGAAGCGTCCGCCGCCACGGCCTTCACCGCGGCCTTCACCGTCGGCGTCGTGCAGGCGCTCGGCGCGCTCCGCATTGCGCTTCGCCTGCGCGGCCTCTTCGGCGTCCTTCTTCGCCTTCTGCAACAGCTCGAGCTTCTGCCCGACGAGCAGCGCGAGCAGGCGCTCGCCTTCGCCCGACTCGAGCAGCTTCTTCGCGAGCTTGATCTGCTCCTCGGTCGGATCGCCCGAGACCGCGCCCTTCACGACCTCGATCGGGTCGGGCGGCGGCGGCGCGCCCACCGGCGGGAGCGGCGTCTTCAGCTTGCCTTCGAGCACCGAGGCCGGCGGCAGCTCGCGCTCCTCCGGCTTCAGCTTGAACATCATCTTGAGGAGCCAGAACGAGCCGAGCTCGCGCGGTCCCACCATCGAGAGCGCGACGCCGGTCTTGCCCGCGCGGCCGGTGCGGCCGGTGCGGTGCACGTAGACCTCGGGCGACTCCGGCACCGAGTAGTTGATCACGTGCGAGAGGTTCGAGATGTCGATGCCGCGCGCGGCGACGTCGGTCGCGACCAGGAAGCGCAGGTCGTGCGCCTTCATCCGCTTCATCACGCGCTCGCGATCGGCCTGCGTGAGGTCGCTCGAGATCGGCTCGGCGTCGAGGCCCTGCTTCTGGAGGAAGCGGGCGACCATGCCGGTTTCGTCGCGCGTGTTGCAGAAGATGATCGCGCTCTCCGGGTTCTCGCCGAAGATGATGCGGAGCAGGTCGCGGCTGCGCGCGATGCCGCTCACGACGTAGTACGCGTGGTGGATGTCCGAGACCGTCAGCTGATCCGCCGACAGCGAGAGCCTCTCGGGCTCGCGCATCTGGCGCTTCGCGAACCGCGTGACCTCGTCGGGCATCGTCGCCGAGAAGAGGCAGGTCTGCCGCGTCTTCGGCAGGTGCGCGACGACGCGCTCGATGTCCTCGAGGAAGCCCATCGAGAGCATCTCGTCGCACTCGTCGAGCACGAACAGCTTCACGTTCTTCAGGTCCAGGGTCCGCCGCCCGAGGTGATCGAGCACGCGGCCCGGCGTGCCGACGACGACGTGGACGCCGTTCTTGAGCGCGGTGATCTGCTTGCCGATCGGCGCGCCGCCGTAGATCGGCTCGACGAGGATGCCGCGGTACTTGCCGATCTGCGCGAGCTCGCGGCAGACCTGCAAGGCCAGCTCGCGGGTCGGCGCGAGGATCAGCGCCTGCGGGACCTTCTTCTGCGGGTCGATGCCCGACAGGATCGGCAGGCCGAACGCCGTCGTCTTGCCGGTGCCGGTGCGCGCTTGGACCAGCAGATCCTTGCCCGCCATCAGCGGGTGGAAGGTCGCGGTCTGCACGTCGGTCGGCGTGAAGTACCCCATGTCGTCCAGCGCGAGCTGGATATCGGGGTGCAGGCCCATGTCCGCGAAGCTGGCCGGCTTCGCAGGCTCCTCCGCAGCGGGTTGAACGGCGGTGTCGTCGCTCAGGAAAGCGGGATCGACGGGCGCGAGGGACGCCTCAGCGTGCTCCTCGCCGGATACGAAGTCAGTAGACATGGCTGTGCTTCCGATCGGGGCCGGCGCGCCGTCGACGTCATGTGGGTCGCGATTCCGCCGCCACGAGCGCCGCTCTGGGCGCCTCGCCGGGAAGCATCGCAACGCACGCGCATCATCATCTTGTTCATCTCGAGAGCGCGCGGGCCGTTGTGTGTTTCGCGAGCGTGACCGATAGGTTGGGTCCGCTGCATTCCTAGTTGCGCGACACCTTAGACGCCCGTTCGGGAT
The DNA here is from genome assembly GCA_035493675.1 of Kofleriaceae bacterium. Classification (GTDB taxonomy): domain Bacteria; phylum Myxococcota_A; class Polyangia; order Haliangiales; family Haliangiaceae; genus JAIOQA01. The sequence goes on from DATJIA010000234.1 coordinate 2,260, forward strand.
TGGTCAAGCACGGCCTACGGACGGTCGTCCGGGAGGACCAGCCGCACGATCCCCTGATCGTCGCTGCGGTCGACCGAGCGCAGGACCGCCGGAAGCACGCAGCTCGACGGGAGATTCGAGGCCATGCACAGGCTCGGGTCCAGGACGACTTCGTACAGGCGCACTTCGGAGCCCGACACCGCGGTGCCGTACTCGTCGACCACGCGGCCGCGGACGTGGCGGCCGCGGGGCAGGCCCTGCGTGCCCATCGGGGTGGTGTCCTTGTCCTTCGCCAGCGTCACGTCGTGGAAGGTCCAGCGCGGCGAGCGCGAGCCGGCCGGCGGCACGCACTCGAGGTCGTACGACGCCGCGGTGCCCGCGAGATCCGGATCGACCCACACGAAGTAGCTGCCGTCGGGCTTGGTCGCGGTGGTCGGCGGCTGCAGCGACGACAAGAGCGCCTGGGTCTGGGTGTCGAGCGTCAGCCCGAGCCGCAGCGACAGCTGCGCGGTGACGGTGACGCCCTCGGCGGGCACGCCGTCGGCGTCGACCAGCGAGCCGGTGATCGCGACGCGGTGCGGGAGATCGATCGCGCCGAGCACGCCGCCGGTGGTGCCGACCTCGATCTTCTTGGCGTAGACCGACGCGAACTCCGACGTCGGCGCGGGGTTGATGCGCACGTCGTACTCGCGCAGGTTCGAACCGCCGGCCGGGATCAGCGAGAGCGTCGCGTTGCCGTGCGCGTCGGTCGACGTGGTGACCTCGAAGGTCGTCGTCTGCAGCGGGTGCGAGGTGTCGACCAGCTCGGTGGTGACGTCGACGGTCGCGCCCGCGACCGGCGTCGCGACGCCGGCGCCGCTGTGGCCGGTGACCGGCAGCGTCACGCTGATCGGCTTGCCCGCGGCGGGGATGCGCAGCTCGGCGACCGATTGCGCCGGTTGATCCGCGGCGACGTCGCGCAGGCGCAAGGTCATGCCCGGCTTGTCCTGCGGATGTCCGACGATGTCGACGATCGGGTACGCGGCCTCGGCGATGAAGATCGTGTAGTAGCCGTTGCCGTCGGTGACCGCGACCGTCGAGACGCGCTCGAGCGGTTGCAGCGCCTCGAAGCGGCCGAGCGCGCTCACGCGCACGCCGGTGACGCCGGCGCCGGTCGCGTCGGTGATGCGGCCCGAGACCGCGCGCAGCGCGCCTTGGCCGAGCGTGACGTCGAGGCCCGTGATGTCGTCGGTGGCGTCGACCTGGATCGTCAGCGGCGGCGCGAGCTCGGCGGCCGACGGTCCGCCGTCGACGACCGGGATGGTCTCGTCGGGCGTGATCGTCATCGTGTACGGCGTATCGCTCAGCGCGAGGCGCGGCACCGAGACGCTGAACGTGTCGCCGGTGGTCGCGGTCGCGTCGCTGGTGGTCGAGTCGACGTACTGCGGGCCGCCCTGGATGCGCGACGGGCGGATCACCGTGATGCTCGCGGCGACCGCCGCGTTCGCGTCGCAGCCGGCGAAGTCGAACGCGTTGCAGCCGAGGTGGACGCGGCCGCCGATGTGCACGGGCGCCTGCAGGATCAGATCGCCGAAGCCGCCGTCCTGCGGGATCGAGAGCTCCGGGATCTCGGTGACGACCAGATCGCCGCGGTTCGACTGCGGCGGCCCGACGAGCGCGGCGTAGTTGCCCGGCGGCGGATCGCCCCAGCACAGGCTCTCGTCGCAGACTTGTCCGGAAACCGGACAATCGCTGTCGACGTGGCACTCGGGCGGCAGGCTCTGGCCCGACACGTCCGGCAGGCAGCCGGCGATCACGAAGAAGAGGGGTACAGCGGAGGACTTCATTACTGCGTCGGCGCTAGGCAAGTGAGCAAGAACCAGCGGTGATCGATCAGCCCGGGAGACGCGACCGATCGGAACATCACCGGATCGTTGGTCACGTCGCGGTCGTAGACCTCGAACACGAAGTAGTGCGGGTTGCCGTTGGCGACGTCGTTGTCGAGGCACACCGCCTTGAGCGGGCACTGCACGGTGCGCTCGAGCGAGCTGTCGGTCGGCGGCGGCGCGGTGCACGTGCCGCGCGGCGAGGTCGGGTTCTGCAGCGTGTAGTCGACGAACAGCTGGACCGTCAGCGTGTCGGTGCGATCGGCGTCGTAGATCGTCATCGACGCGGTCGCGTCCTGGTGCGCGATCACGGTCACCGGGCCGGGCTCCGCGAGCTCCTTGCCGTCGGGCCCGCGCACCGAGAGGAACACGGGCGCGGAGTTCGCGCCGGCGTCGGGCTGGTCGAGCCCGAGCGGCGGAGGCACGACGCACGCAGAAGACAGCACCAGGGCGCAGATATGCACCCCGCGCGCCACGACGCTCGCTTTGCGTCTTTCCGGTACGTTGGCCGACATTTCGTGATCCACGGCGGAGACAGACTAAGACATTGAAGTCATGGGGATGCGTCACCGTCGGGCGCATCGCCTTCCTTCTCGAGGTGACGGAAGATCGTCCGCGGATCCACGCCGAGGTCGCGGGCGGTCTTGGTGCGGTTGCCGTTGTTGATGGCGAGCACCTCGTTGATGTACTCGCGCTGGAACTTGTCCTTCGCTTCTTGGAGCGTGAGGATCGGCGGCAGCGAGTCGGCGTCGAGCGCGAGATCGTCGGGACCGATCACGGTCGACTCGCACAAGACGATCGCCTTCTTGATGCGGTTCTCGAGCTCGCGGATGTTGCCGGGCCAGTTGTGCTTGCGGATCGCGACGGTCGCGTTGGGCGAGAAGCCGCGCACCTTCGAGTCGTACTCGCGCGCGTAGCGCGACAAGAGGTAGCGCGCGATCACGAGCACGTCCTCGCCGCGCTCGCGCAGCGGCGGCAGGTGCACGTTGACGACGTTCAACCGGTAGTAGAGATCCTCGCGGAAGCGCGCCTCGGCGATCTCCTTCTCGAGATCGCGGTTGGTCGCCGCGATGATGCGGATGTCGACCGGCTCGGGCCGCGTGTCGCCGACCTTGACGACGATCTTCTCTTGGATCGCGCGGAGGATCTTCACCTGCAGATCGAGCGGCATCTCGCCGATCTCGTCGAGGAAGAGGGTGCCGCCGTCGGCCGCCTGGAACTTGCCCTGCTTGTTCGCGACCGCGCCGGTGAACGCGCCCTTCACGTGGCCGAACAGCTCGCTCTCGAGCAGGTTCGCCGGGATCGCGCCGCAGTTGATCGTGATGAACGGCTTCTGCGCGCGCGGCGATCGCCGGTGCACCTCGCGCGCGATCAGCTCCTTGCCGGTGCCGGTCTCGCCCGTGATCATCACGCTGATGTCGGTGATCGCGATCTTCTCGACCTTGCGGAAGACCTGCTGCATCGGCGGCGAGGTGCCGACGATCTCGCCGAACCGCTGCAGCTCGAGCTTCTCGCCGAGCCGCTTGTTCTCGACCCGCAGCTCGTCGAGCAGCATCGCGTTGGCGACGATCAGCGACGCCTGCGACGAGAACACGGTCAGCACCTTCATCGTGTCCTGCTGGAACAGATCGACGATCGAGTCGTTGCCGACGTAGACCGCGCCGAGCAGCCGCCCGCGGTCGAGCAGCGGCACGCAGATCACGCTCGACAGCTTGAGCTGCATGACGCTCTTCGCGCTCGCGAACTCGTCGTCGTGCAGCGCGTCCGAGATGATCACGGGGCGGCGGGTCTTGATCACCTTCGCCATGATCGAGTCCGAGAGCTGCGAGACCGCGTCGGCGATGTTCTCGCGCTTCAAGTTGCGCGCGACCTTGATGTCGACGGTGTCGCCCTCCATCAGGATCAAGAAGCCCTTGTCGGCGTTCGTGATCTCGATGACGGCGTCCATCAGCGAGTCGAGCACCTCGGCGAGATCGCGCTGGTGCATCAAGCGCTCGCTGAACTCGAACAGCTTGGTGTAGGCGTCGAGGTCCGCCATCGTCGGCGCGGCCTCGTCCTCGACGGGCGCGACGTCGTCGACCAGCGCGAAGCGCAGCTCGCAGCTGCCGATCACCAGCTTGTCGTCGTGCGAGAGGCGATGCTTCGATCGCTTCTTGCCGTTGATCACGGCCTCCTGTTTCCGCTGCAGCGTCGTGATCGTGTACATCTGCCCGTCGAAGTGGATCGACGCGAAGCTGTCGGCGACCAGCGGATCGGGCAGCACGACGTCGTTGTCCGGCCCGGAGCCGAGCGACGTGATCTTCTTGTAGAGGTTGTAGACCGTCGGCGGGTGACCCGGCGCGGTGAGACGTAGGCTAGGCATCAGTGCTCCCAAGTGAGGACCACGCCCATGCCGTCGGGCACGATCGCGGGCGTGATGTAGAACGAAGACTTTGGCGGCGGCGGCGGCGGCTTGCGCAGATCCGGCGGCAGGAGCGAGTCGTCGGCGTCGACCTGCGCGCGCGGATGGTAGTGGACGAGCGAGTCGACGATGCCCCACGCCATGAGGCCGAGGCAGAGGCCGCCGGCGCCGATCTCGACCTCCTGCAGCGTGCGCGCGAAGCCGACGTCCTCGGGTTTGACGCGTCCGTTGAAGCCGTACGACGCGACGAGATAGACCCAGATGCCCGCCGACACCGCGCCGGTGGTCGCCTCGGTCGTCGCGAACCACAGGCCCTTGTTGTGCTCGCCGTTCTGGAACTGACCGGCGCCGAACGGGATGAAGTTGACGTAGTACGGGCGGACCTCGTAGACGACCAGCGACTCGCGATAGCGGCGCAGGCGATCTTTTTCGTCGGCGAGCGCGCGCTCCTGCGCGTCGCGCTTCATGCGCTCCTCGAGGTCGTGCTTGGTGTCGTCGAAGAAGTGGACGGCGCCGGCGGAGAAGCGGTTGGTGTCGATCGCGTACTCGGGCTTCATCGACAGCGCGGCCTCGAACTCCAGGCGCGCGGTCGAGACGTCGCCGCCCTGGAACGCGCACGCGCCGTAGAGGACGTGCGCCTCGACGAGATCGTCGGGCTCGGCGAGCCGCGGCGTCGGGTAGAGCAGGTAGTTGAGCAGCGGGATCGCGTCCTTGAAGTTGCCGGACAGGAACTCGCTGCGCGCCTTGTCGAGATCGTCGCCGGGCGTCGCGTGCGCGATCGACGCGGCGGCGCACACGATCGTGAGGATCAGTGCTCTTTGCACGTCACCTCCGCGGTCTGGTGATAGGTCACCATCGCCTGCTGCGTGTCGGTGCCCGTGTCCTTCGAGAAGAACTCGACCGTCACGGACTTCTGCGTCTGCGTGGTGCGGCCGAACGGGATCATGAACGGTTTGTCGAGCTCGGCGTGCTGGCCGTTCACGTGCACTTCCATGCCCGCGGTCTTGCAGTGCGCGACCACGTAGCCGGGCAGGAACCCGAGGTTGAGCAGCTGCGGCTTCGCCGCGTCCTTCGACGTGATCGTGATCGACTCGGTCTCGCAGCACGCGTTCTGCGCGGCGACGATCACCGGCGCCTCGCCGACCTCGACCTCGACCTTGCCGCCGTCGTGCGCCTCGAACGCGCCGCCGGCGATCGAGACCTGCGAGTCCGGCGGCGACACCACGACCGTGACGGTCACGCTCGCGGCCGCGCCGGCGTCGGCGGGGTGCGCGTCGGCGTGGACGTGCGTGATCGCGACCTGCGACGCCGCATCGGGCAGCGCCATCGGGGTCGAGGGCGCCGCGTCGGGCGTCATCGCGGGCACCGTGACGTTCGCGATCCCGTCGGAGCCGGGCAGGTCGCCGGTCGGCGAGATCGTCGGCCCGACCCGCGACATCGGCGGCGACGTGAACATGCGCCGCGCGTACCACGCGCCGATCGCGACGATCACGATCGCGCTCGCCGCCGCGACCGAGCGCCACTTCCGCTTCGACGCCATGCGATCGAGCAGGCCCAGCACCGTCTCGTTCTTCGGCTCGATCGTCAGCACGCGATCGAACAGCTCGAGCGCGGAGGCCTGCTGCTTCTGCGCGAGCAGCTCCTTGCCCTTGCGCACGAGGTGATCGACGAGCCGCTGTTGCAGCGCCACCTCGTACGAGGGCGGCGACGCGAAGAAGCGCGCCAGCTCCTTCGCCGGATCGCCGAGCCCCGAGCCCTCGACGTAGCGCTCGAGCGCGCCGACCATCGCGGTGACGTCCGGGTAGCGCTCGTCGGGCTCGCGCGCCATCGCGCGCAGGATGATCTTGCCGAGCTCGTTGCCGACGCGCGGGTTGGCCTGGCGCGGATCGAGGAACTTGCACTCGCCGATGCGCTTCAGGATCTCGTGCGGGTTCTTGCCCTCGAACGGCAGCTTCCCGACCGTGAGCTGGTAGAGCACGATGCCCGCGGCGAAGATGTCGGTGCGGAAGTCGAGCGGCCGGCCCTCGACGTGCTCGGGGCTCATGTACGCGGGCGAGCCGAGCAGCTGGCCCGTCACCGTCATGCGCTCGAGATCGACCATCTGCGAGATGCCGAAGTCGGTGAGCTTCACGACGCCGTCGGACCGGATCATCACGTTCTCCGGTTTGACGTCGCGGTGCAGGATGCCTTGGCCGTGCGCGTGGGCGAGCGCGCGGCAGATCTGCAGGACGACCATCGCGCCGATCTCGGCGTGCTGCGGCGGGTGATCGGTGACGAACTGCTTGAGCGTCGCGCCTTCGATGAACTCGGTGACGATGTAGCTGTCGTCGGTGCCGGCGGCGTAGTCGAAGATCTCGAGGATGTTCTCGTGGCGGAGCTTCGCGACCGCGTGGGCCTCGCGCTCGAAGCGATCGCGCGCCTCCTTGTGATCGGCGAGGTGGCGATGGAGCACCTTGACCGCGACGGTCCGACGCAAGCTGCGATCGAGCCCGCGGTACACGACGGCCATGCCGCCTTGTCCGACTCGCTCGAGCAGCTCGTACTTGTCCAGGACCTGTCCGACTTCGATCACGACGGGCGCGTCCCCCCTCAGTAGGGATGACATCTTTGTCAGAGCCGAGGCCAGACCGGTTGCCTAAGTACGCATATTCTAGGCGGACTTCGACGATGCGCACAAGCTATGCTGCCGCCGTGTACCGCACCGTGACCCTCGGTGTGCTGCTGGTCGCGTCGCCCGCGGCCGCTGCGGTCGGGGACTGGCGGCTGAACGAGGTGCTCACCGCGGGGCCGGGAAACGACGGATCGGTGCGCTTCGTCGAGCTCTACACGGGGGTCGACGCGTGCTGGTTCCCGTCGACGCGGCTCGACGTCTACGATCCGAACGGCGTGGCGATCGACGCGATCGCGCCGTTCTCGTCGACGACCTGCTTCGCGGCGGGCACGTACCTGGTGCTCGCGACCAGCGGCGCGGCGTCGCAGTACGGGTTCACGCCCGACGTGACGATGGTACCCGCGCTCCCCGTGAACGCCGGGCAGCTCTGCTTCGCGAGCTCGTCGACCAACTACGACTGCGTGCGCTGGGGCGCGATCGCCGTGCCGGTCCACGACTTCCTCGGCGCGACCGACGACACCAGCGCGATCGCGCCGCCGGGCGGCATCTCGCTCGCGCGCACGCAGGTCACGCACGTCGTCGCCGACGACTGGACGACCGAGTCGCCGACCCCGCGCGCGCCCAACGACGGCACCGTGTGGATCCCGCCCGACGCGGGGCCGCCCGACGCATCGATCGATGCACGCGCGGACGGCGGCCCACCCGACGCGGTCGTCGACGCGCGCCCGCGCGCCGACGCGATCGATCACCCCGACGCCGAGGATCATCGCTACCTCGAGCTCGATCCCGGCGGCGGCGCGTGCTCGTGCCGCACCGCCACCGCGGGCGGCGCGATCCCGATCGCGATCGCCTTCCTCGCGCTGTTCTTCCCTACTGACAGACGGGTGACACGCAGGCGTTCGAAGTAGAGCGCATGACGAACATCGAGAACGCGATCACCTGGTTCGAGCTCCCCGTCCGCGACATGGACCGCGCCGTCCGCTTCTGGGAGGCCGTGATGGAAACGAAGCTGAAGCGCGAGGTCTTCGGCGGTCACGATCACGCGATCTTCGAGGCGCCGGATCCCGGCGTCGCCGGCGCGCTCGTGAAGTCGGCCGAGCTCGAGCCGTCGGGCGCCGGCGCGCGCATCTACCTCGACACCCGCGGCAAGCTCGACGCCTGCGTCGAGCGCGTCGCGTCGGCGGGCGGCGCCGTGCTCCTGCCGAAGACCGACATCGGCGAGCCGGGCTGGATCGCGATCGTGAAGGACACCGAGGGCAACGCGGTCGGCCTGCACCAGTCGCGCAAGCGCGCGTGATAAGCACGGCGCATGCGCCGTCTCGTGCTGGTGTCGATCGTCGCGTGTAGCTCGCCCGCGAAGCCGGCGCGGCCGATCGTCGCCACCCCGCCGCCGCCCGACGCGGCGCCGGTCGTGATCGATCAGCAAGCCGAGCTCGATCGATGCGCCGCCGACGCGAAGGCGATCCAGCCGATGCTCGATCGCAACCTCGCGCTCCATCGCGCGTGGGGCGACGCGATCGAGCTGTCGCCCCGCGACGCCCATCTGGTGCGCGCGAACGACGGCCTGGAGAAGCTGCCCGCGCGCGCGGCGGTCCTGAGCGTCGCATCGCATCACGCCGCGTGGATCGGACCGCAGCCCGATCACCACGACCCGGTGATCTTCGCGATCGATGCCGACGCGACCTGGGTCGACGTCGTCGGCGCCGCGCACGATCTCGGCTTCTACTCGCGCACCGTGTACGTCGCGTTCGCGGTCGATCTCGCCGGCGTGCGCGTCGACGGCAACCCGCTGGCGGACGCGACGGCGGATCAGATGCGCGCGCTCGGAACCGACACCTACCAGCGCTGCCCGGCGGTCGCGGACCTGTTCATGCACGGCGACACCGTCGAGGATTCCCTCGCGTACATCGCGCGCGGCGCGCAGCACGCGCTCGGCGACTGCGCCTGTCGCGTGACGCCGCGCGAGCTCGCGCAGCTCTACGATGCGATGTACGTGCGCGACTACGTCGCGGTCCGATCGATCACGATCGATCGCAAGGGCTTCGCGCTGACCGCGAAGCGCACCGCGACGTTCGCGCAGGTCGCGCCGAAGATCATGGCCGCGGCGCCGGGCACCGCGTTCGCGTTCGTCGCCGAGTGACGATCAGTAGCCGCAGCCCGGGAGATCGCCCGGGTCTGGGTAGTCCTGGCCGTAGTGCAGGCTCACGATCTCCCAGTCGGCCGCGCCCTTCACGGCGAGCGCGAGCAGCCAGTACGGCTCCTTCACGATGCCGTCCTTGACCTTCACGTCGCGCACGACGCGCGCGACCACCCACGCCCAGGTCTTGCCGTCGCCGCCGGCGCGCGACCAATCGGTCGCGAACACGAGCTTCTTCCAGCCGCCGAGCAGCGACGCGCCGCCGCGCTCGCCGGGCGCGGAGCCGAGCACGATCACGTCGGCGCCTTTGTGCAGGTGCGCGGCGAGATCCGGCGCGTGCGCGAGCCAGCCGAGCATCGGCGCGTCGCGGGTCTCGGCGCCGGGCGGCGAGTCCTTCGAGACGTAGTGCGAGTCGTCGCCCCAGTCCTCGGCGCGATCCTTGATCGCCATGGAGATGTAGACCGCGTGCGCCTTCCAGGTCGCGCCGTCGCGCGTGAACAGCTCGGTCATGCGGTACGGCACGGTGGCGGGCGGCGAGTCCATCGCTCGCTCGCGGATCGCGAGATCGATCGTCGCCCAGCCGACGTCGCCCTGGTGCCCGACCACGACCTTGCCGAGCTTGATGTCGTAGCTGCCCTCGGGGTTCGACCAGCTGCACACCATCGCCTTGTCGATCGCCGCCGGGCCGTTGGCGTAGCCGCCGGGCACCATCGCGAACGCGTCGGCGGCGAACACGGTGTCGGCGTCGAACGCGGTCGCGCCGTTGGCGAGGTACACGGTCTGCTTGACCTGTTTCTTGATCGCGTCGGCGTCCTTGTCGGCGTGCGCGATCCCGCCGAGCACGCACACCACGAGCAGCGTCCTCATCATGCGATTCACTCTACAGCTTCGCGAGCGCCTGCAGCTTGCCGAAGAAGGGCAGGGCGAGCGCGAGCAGATCGAGCTTCGGGTCGAGCTGCTTGCCGATGCCCTCGGTCACCGCGATCGCGATGTTCACCATCGTGAAGGTCGGGTTCGCGCGCACGCGATGGCGGCGCAGGATGCCCATCACGTCGAACGCGACCTGCGAGACCGCGACCTCGCCGAGCGGCTTGCCCAGGTAGCGCGCGGTGAACGCGCAGACGTCGCGCTCGTAGGCCGGGTAGTCCTTCACCTTCGACGACGGCGACAGGTCGCTCATCATCTTCGCCATCGACTTGCCGTCACCCGACGCCCACGACGCGAAGAAGCGGGCGAAGTTGCGCCGGTTGTCCTCGTCGAGCTCCGCGGTCAAGCCGAGATCGAGGATCGCGACCTTGTCCTCGGGCGTGACGAAGATGTTGCCGGGATGGAGGTCGGCGTGGACGAAGCCGTCCTCGAAGACCATCTTCAATAATGTCCGGAAGCCGATCTTCGCGAGCCGGGCCGGATCCTTCGAGACCCGCCCGGCCTCGAGCACCTTCTTGCCGGTGACGAACGTCATCGTGAGCACGCGCACCGAGCACAGCTCTTCGATCAGATCGGGGAAGACGACGTCGGGGTCGCCCTTGAAGTTCGCGTGGAAGCGGCGGTTGTTGTCGGCCTCGATCGTGAGATCGATCTGCATGCGGATCGCGCGGCCGAACTCGTCGACGCTCTCGACCGGCGCCAACAAGCGGATCGAAGGGACGAGCGCGACGACGTGCGCGAACCAGCGCATCACGGTCAGATCGAAGCGGACGATCTGCTCGATGCGCGGGCGGCGCACCTTGACCGCGACGTCGCGGCCGTCTTGCAAGGTCGCGCGGTGCACCTGGGCCACGCTCGCGCTCGCGATCGGCAGGACGTCGAAGCTCGCGAACAATTGATCGGGCGTCTTGCCGAAGTCCTGCAGGATCGTGCGCTCGACGTGCGCGAACGAGAACGCGCCGACGTCGTCCTGCAGCTTCTCGAGCGCGTGGATGATGTGCGGCGGGAACAGATCCGGCCGCGTCGACATGATCTGCCCGACTTTGACGAACGTTGCGCCGAGCCCGACCAGCAGCGACGCGAGCCGCTTCGCGAACCACGCTTGCCGCGCCGCTTTCCCGCGGAACGACAGCAAGAGCACGAGCCAGCCGCCGAACCAGAACAGGCCGTGCGCGAGCAGCAGCAGCGAGACCCACAGGCCACGCCCCACGAACCGGACGACCTTCACGCGGCCACCTTAACGCGTATCGGGTAGACTGCGCCTCCCATGAACGAAGCCCACGTGACGATCACCCTGCCCGACGGCTCTCAGAAGCAAGTCGCGGCCGGTACGACGATCGCGGACTTCGTGCGCACCGAGATCGGACCGGGCCTCGCGAAGGCCGCGCTGTTCGCGCGCTTCGAAGGCGAAGACGTGGATCTGACCAAGAAGCTCGATCGCTCGGGCTCGCTCGCGGTCTTCACGTCGAAGAACCTCGAGGGCCTCGATCTCGTCCGCCACGACGCCGCGCACATCGTCGCGTCGGTCGTGCAGCGCCTGTTCCCCGGCACGCAGGTCACGATCGGCCCCACCACCGACGAGGGCTTCTACTACGACTTCCACCGCGAGACGCCGTTCACGCCGTCCGACCTGGAAGCGATCGAGAAGGCGGCGAACGAGGAGATCAAGAAGGACCTCCCGTTCGTGCGCAAGGAAGTCTCGAAGGAGGAGGCGCTCGCGCTGTTCGGCCGCCTCGGCGAGAAGTTCAAGCTCGAGATCATCGAGGACATCTTCGCGAAGGGCGCGAAGACGCTCTCGCTGTACGCGCACGGCGACTGGGTCGACTTCTGCCTCGGCCCGCACGGCCCGTCGACGGGACGGGTCGGCGTGATCAAGCTGCTCTCGGTCGCCGGCGCGTACTGGCGCGGCGATCATCGCAACGCGCAGCTGCAGCGCATCTACGGCACCGCCTTCTTCACGCAGAAGGAGCTCGACGCGTGGGTGCACCAGCAGGAAGAAGCGCGCAAGCGCGATCACCGCAAGCTCGGCAAGGAGCTCGACCTGTTCGCGTTCCACCCCGC
>DATJIA010000235.1:0-3694 GCA_035493675.1 Kofleriaceae bacterium
TCGCGCGCGGACAAGCTCCTACAAGCGCAAGCGGTCGCCGCCGCCGAGGTCGACAGCGAACGCGCGCGCGCGCGGGTCGCCGCCGCGCAGGCCACCGCCGCCGCCTCGCGCGCGAAGCTGGTCGCGCGCGGCGCCCGCACCGAGGAGATCCGCGCCGCCGAGGCCGCGCTCGAGCTCGCGCAGGCGGACTTCGACGCCGCCCGCGTCGCGCTCGATCAATGCGAGCTGCGCGCGCCCTCCGACGGCGTCGTCTTGCGCCGTCGCGCCGAGGTCGGCTCGCTGGTCACCGCGCAGGTGCCGGTGCCGGTCGTGTCGATCGCGGATCGCGCGTCGCTCGAGCTGCGCGTCGAGGTCGATGAAGCCGACGTCGGCAAGGTGACCGTCGGTCAGCGAGGCTGGGCGACCGCGCTCGCGTACGGCGATCGCCGCTTCGCGGGCCGCATCACGCGCGTCACCGGCGAGCTCGGCCGCAAGACCGCGCTCGCCGACGATCCGCGCGCGCGCGTCGACACCCGCGTGCTCGAGGTCGTCATGACCTTCGACGACGAGGACACGATGGCGGACCTGCCGTTCGGCCTGCGCATGGACGCGCACCTGCCGCCGACGGCGACCGCGGCGGCGCAAGCCGTGACGGCCTCGCGCTGATACAGTCCAGCTGTGAAGAAGACGGACGCGAAAGACGTCGCCGACGAGCTCGGCGCGCTCGCGTCCGCGCCGCGCGCGCTCCTGCACGATCTCCACCTGCTCACGCGCAACGGCGATCTCAACGCCGACGCGCGCCGCAAGATCAAGCAGGTCTCGCACCTGATCACGCAGCTGCGCCCCGCGCTCGACGACGCGCTCGCGCGCCACGACGATCCGGTGATCGTCGACTGCGGCGCGGGCAAGAGCTACCTCGGCTTCCTGCTCTATGCGTCGGTGCTCGGCCCCGCGGGTCGCGGCACCGTGATCGGCGTCGAGGCGCGCCCCGAGCTCGTGGAGGCGAGCGCGGCCCGCGCGAAGAGCTACGGCTTCGATCGCATGCGCTTCGTGTCCGGAACGATCGAGGGCGCGGCGCTTCCGGATCGGATCCACGTCGTCGTCGCGCTGCACGCGTGCGACACCGCCACCGACGACGCGCTCGCGCTCGCGATCCGTCGCAGCGCCGATCACGTCGCGGTCGTGCCGTGCTGCCAGGCCGAGGTGGCGCGGCTGCTCGCCGACTCGCCCGCCGACGATCCGGCGACGCGCGCGCTCTACGCGCACCCGTGGCACCGCCGCGAGCTCGGCTCGCACCTGACCAACGTGATCCGCGCGCTCGCGCTCGAGGCGCGCGGCTACCAGGTCACCGTCACCGAGCTCGCCGCCTGGGAGCACTCGCTCAAGAACGAGCTGATCCGCGGGCGGCGCGTCGGGCGCTTCGAGCGCAAGGCCGAGGAGAAATTGCAGGCGCTCTTGGATCGGTTCCAGATCCGACCGGCGATCGTGCGCGCGCTCGAAGACGATCAAGGCCGCCCGGATCCGCAAGCTGGCTGACGTAGGCGTGAGGTTTCTGGCGTACGGAGCGCGCTTGCGCTTCACTCGCGTTGATAGGGATCGTGGACCTTCGTGAGCTCTCGCAAACGCTGGCGCGCGGCGGCCATGTCGTCGATCTGTGCGCGGCGCTCCTTCGCTACTGCAGCGAAGAGCACGACGATCTGCGCGCGCGCTTGTGGGAGCGCACGACGCAGCGGCGTCACGCGGCGGTCTGCGCCGACGCCGCCGAGGCGCTGGCGTCGATCGGCTCGCTGGGCACGGCAGAGCTCGACGCGCCGTTCACGCTGACCGAGACGATCAGCGAAGCGACCGGCCGCGCGCTCGCGCTCTTGGTCGGCGATGCGGTCAGCGCGCACGCGGTCGCGACCGCGCTCGACGAGCACGCGCACGCGTCGTTCTTCGGCCGCTACGACGGCGTCGCGACGCGGCTCCGCACCGGCGATCCGTTCCCGGTGCCCTGGCCGCGCGGCGCGCCCGACCTTTTCGGGCCGCACCTGACCGCGCACCCCGATCGTCAAGACGATCGCGTCGATCACACCGAGCACCTGCGCCTGCTCGCCGACGATCACGGCTTCTACGTCGTCTTCGACGGGCGCGTGCGCCTGCCGGAGCCGAGCGCGGGCCGCTTGATCGCCGCGCTGATCCCCGACGCGCCGATCCCGGTCGACGACGGCTTCACCTGGCGCACCGACGCCGAGGCGCGCCGGTTCGGCGACGTCACGCCGCGCGATCCGGAAGCGCAGTGGAAGCGGATCGAAGAAGGGCTCGCGCGCGCGGACCGCGCCGGCGCGTGGGCGGTCGTCATGCCGGAGCTGTCGATCACCGAAGAGCTCGCGCCGCGGATCCAAGCGTGGGTCGCGAGCGCGAAGCACGTCGCCTTGATCGCCGCCGGCTCGTACCACGCGACCTGCGGCGGCGTGCGCCGCAACGTCGCGCCGGTGTTCGCGCGCGACGGCCGCGCGCGGCGTCACGCGAAGGTCTATCCGTTCGAGCGGGGCGGCTTGATCGAGGACATCCGGCCTGGCCGCTTGATCCAGATCTGGGCGACGCGACGCTGGTCGTTCGCGGTGGTCGTGTGTCGCGATCTGCTGTCGACGCGCGTCGTGCCGCTGCTCGAGGATCTGCGCGTGCGCTTCCTGCTCGCGCCGTCGTTCTCGCCGCGCACCGCGGAGATGGAGGCGTTCGCGCGCTACCTCGCGGTCCGCGCGCAGGGCGCGGTCGTCGCTGCGAATACTCCGCACAACGAGGGCGACGCCGTCGCGTGGTGCGCCCAGCCGCTGGTCGGCGGGCTCGAGGTCGCCGCGCGCCGCGACGAAGGCGGCATGCACCTGATCCTCTTCGCGCTCGGCGCGCCGGGGCGGATCGTCGCCCTCGGAAGTGGCCCAAACCTATCGGAACCCAAGCGGGAGTAAGGCCGGATACTCAATCGTTGACAGGTAGTTGCACGTCGTTACAATGATTGCATCCACCTGCTACGAAGGAGCCTCCCATGGCGGCGCTGCGCATGCTCGCCGGTCTGTTCGCATCGCGCTCGAATCAGGATCTGCGCCGTGGTGGCCGTGAGGTGGGCTACGCGCTGGTCCGCCGCTCCCCGGAGCTGGTCGAGGCGATCCGCGACACGATCGATCAGGTCGATCGCGAGGCCGCGCGCTCCGATGAGGAGTTCGCGCGCGGGTACCGGGCGGCGATGAACGACGCGCTCGCGGGCTTCGCGGCGGCGCTCGAGTCTCGGCTCGAGGTCGAGCAGGCCGCGGGCGCGCTCGGCCGTCGCGAGATCGCGGTGCTGCGCGCGCTCACGGGCGAGGCGCGCCCGCAGGTCCGGATCGCGCGCGAGATCGCGATGCCCGCGCACGACGTCTCGCGCGCGGCGAAGCGGCTGCGCGCGGCCGGCCTCGTGCAGGCGTACCCGGGCGAGCGCGACACCGAGCAGCTGCACCGGCTGACCGCGCTCGGCCGCGCGGTCACGCGCGAGCTCGAGGCGCGCGAGGCCGTCGCCGCCGATCTCGCCGAGGGCACGCCGCCGATCGCCGAGACGCCGCTCTACGCGGAGCCGCCCGCTCCGTGGAGCCCGGCGTCTTCCGCGCCCGGCCGCGCCGCCGCGGCGCCGCGCGGCGGCGACGTGCACGAGCTCGACACCGCGAGCGATCGCTGGCTCGCGCACGACGAAGACGAGTAGTCG
>DATJIA010000236.1:0-28140 GCA_035493675.1 Kofleriaceae bacterium
TTTATATGAGAAGAGCGAAGAGGCTACCCGATAGGTGTGGCATTTCGTGGCATGCGGCTCCGCGATCGCCGATCGGCGGGTCTGGAAACGCCGCCCGAGCTGCGCCCGCTCGCAATCGACACACGAGAGCGCGACGCACGCCGTCGGGTTGGTTTTTTCCGAGCGCCGACATCGGCGCGGCCGCCGACGTTCGTGCGAGCACGAGGCTCCGCGCCGCCGGCCGTTTGAGATTTCTCGGGTTGAATCCCGGGCGCGCGGCATCGGCGCGCGCGCCAACAGGTCGTGCGATCACCGGGCGCAGCGAGCGAGCGCTCGCTTCAACGTGAAGGTCGAGGTCCGTCGATCAGATGCGCCACGCCGCCGTGAGGCGGATGCCGAACGTCGACGACGCGTCGGCGAGGGAGTCGAAGCCGAGGCGGCCGGCGAGATCGAGCTTGGGCGAGGGCGACCACTGCAGGACGCCCTCGAGCAGGTAGGCGGCCGACTGGTTGTTCTGGCCGAAGTCGGCCATCACCGCGCCGAGCGAGCCGAGCAACGCGGTCTTCGGGTTGACCTGGTACTCGGCGGTGCCGACGAAGCGCAGGTTGCCGTCGCGGCGGACCGTGTTGTTCATCGCCTCGACGACCTGCGCGCGGTTGTGCGCCTCGCTGAAGAGGTCGGGGAAGAACTTGTTGTAGGTCGTGATGTCGACGACCGTGTCGAACGCGGTGATCGCGAACTTGTCGCCGAAGCGGAACTTCATCGGCGCGCCGAGCGAGATGCCCATCGCGAACGGCTGCATGTAGATCGGGACGCGCACCTTCACCGCCGCCCAGTCGGTGAGCAGGTACGCGCCCTCGAGCGCGGCGACCTTGCCGGTGTTGAACTTGTTCTTCGGCATCGGCTGGGCGTCGCTGAAGACGCCGCCGATGTTGTAGACGAGCCCGATCTGCCACTGGCGCGTGATGCCGTAGCGCGCGCGCAGGACCGCCTCGGCGTCGGCGTGATCGACCGCGGTGCGCAGATCGAGCGCGACCTCCGACGTGTTCTGCGGCAGCGTGATCGGGCGCAGCACCTCTTCGATCGGATAGCCGGTCATGCGCGGCGGCGGCGCGCTCGTGCCGACGCCGACCGGCGCGTCGTCGTCGCCGACGTGCGGCGCGCTCGGGTTCTCCTTCGTGCCCGACGGATCGTCCGACGGCTTGTCGTCGTCGGTCATCTCGACCGCGGCGCCGGCCGATCCGGATCCCGATCCGGCGCCCGAGCCCGCGGCCGGCTCGTCGCCGGGAAGCGGCGCGTCCATCTCCACCGGCGCCGGCTTCTTGTCGTCCTTCGGCTTCTTTGCGCCCTGTGCGAAGGCGACCTGCGAGAAGCAGGCGAGGGAAGCACACGCGAGCGCGAGCGTCGTCCGGATCCGCACCATGCGCGGACGATACTCTAAAAGTGTCCGATCCAGCGCACGCGGGGCTGCCGCGACGGGGGCGGATCGTCTGCAAGGACCTGTTGGGCGATCTGCTTGACCGCCGGCGCGAACGCGGCCCCGACGACGACGGCGCCGATCATCCGTAGCGCTTTGCGGCGATCGAGGCTCATGTCGGGCAGTCCATGTCTCCGGCGAACCCGTCGGTCATGTTCTCGATCTTGAGGCAGTCCTTCGGATCCTTGCCGGTCGCCTGATCGTCCGAGATCGAGTGCTTGCCGTCGTCGCCTTCGTTGTCGTCGGTGACGCCGGCGGCCGGACCGGTGATCGGCGCGTTGTTGTTCGCGTCGGGCGGCGGCGCGGTCAGCGCGGCCTCTTGGATCTTGAGGTTGATGAAGCCGATGAAGTCGATCGGGTTGTAGTGATAGACGAGGCCGTCGTTGCGCAGGTTGCAGTGGCGCGCGACCTTGTCGTCCCACCACAGGGTCGGCGTGATCTGCTCGGAGACCATCTCCTCGATCAGGTTGGGCTTCACGTCGCGCAGCTCGGGATCGGCCTTGAGCGACTCGGCCCAGTCGGGCTCCGCCGTCCACTCGCTCACGTGGTACGCGACGATCAACCGGTACTGCTCGGCCTCGCCGCCCGACGAGAAGAACGAGGTCATCTCGTCGTGGGTGAACTTGCCGTCCTTCGGCTTGACGTCGACGTTCGCGAAGATCGACGGATCGGCGAAGCGGCCCGAGCCCGAGCCGTCGACGAGCTGGAACTTCGAGTCCGCCATCTTCTCGAAGACCTGCTGCTCGCTGAAGATCTCGAAGTGGATCTGCGAGCTGTTGTTCGGGCCCGCCTTGCCCATGCGCGCGATCACCTCGCCGGCCTCGATCGGCTCGTCGAGGAGCGCGACCGAGCCCGGCTCGTCCCAGACCTTCTCGCGCTCTTTCGGATCGAGCTTCGCGCGGTTCACGACCTTCTGCCAGCCCTCCTTCTTCATCCACGGCGGGCTCTGGTTCGGATCGGTCTCCTTGGTCTCGTCGAAGACGTGCATGTAGAGCGCGAAGAAGCGCATCGTCACGTCGCCGACCGTCATGTCGTGACGGACGAGCACGAAGTTGGTGCTGCCGAACGGCGACGACTTGCCCATGCGCGCCGCGATCAGGCGGCCGGCGAACGGCGACCAGATCGTGTCCTTCTCGCTGCCCTTGATGTGGACGCCGCCGTGCCAGATCGCGTGCTCGCCCCACGGGCCGATCGGGAAGAAGCCGCCGTCGTCCTTCTCCTCGTTGCGCTTGTGCAGGATCTTGAGCGTCGCGCGGGTGTCGTCGAGGTTCGACGTGACCAGCGGGCGCTCGCCTTGCTTCGGCTTGTCCTTGCCCGTCCACAGCGGGAAGCAGCGCTGACCGCGCAGCTTCTCGATGAAGTCCTTGAAGTCGAACGGCCCCGGATCCCACTTGCGCCGCGTGCAGTGGTAGTGACCGAGGTAGCCCTTGAAGCCGAACGCGCCGGTCTCCTGGCCGTTGACCAAGAGCGTGTCCCACATCTGCTGGCCGGGCGCGCGCGGGTCCTGCGGGAACTCGAGCGGGATGTTGGGCAGGAGGCGCGTGAGCGCGCCGCACAGCGCGGTCATCGCGAGGCGCTGCGCCTCGGTGAACTTGAACGTCAGGATCTTCGAGCCGTTGATCGTGACGGTCCCGATGTCCCGCTTCATGTTGTGCTTCGCGTAGTACGACTGATCCTTCGCGGCCTCGCCGCGGTTCGACATCTCGACGCCGATCGACGGCACGTTGAAGACGGCCGCGTGATAGGCCATGAACGCGAGGTCGCACGTCTGATAGATCGTGCCGTCGTGATCGACGAGGAAGTGGCAGGACAGGCCGCGCTCGTTCTGCAGCACCTGCCAACACATCGCCGAGTTCAAGCAGCCGTCGTGGTGGAAGATGAACTGGTTGAGCAGCGCCTTGACCGCCTCGAGCGGCGGGTTCTTGCCGTACTGGCGGAGCTGCGGGCGGAACGCGTAGCGCCGCGCCGACGGGTTCGGCGCGTTGGCGCCGAACGGCCCGCCGCCCGCCGGGCACGCCGACTCCGATTGCACGCAGGCCTCGATGGTCGCGTCCCAACCGGTCTCGTGCCACGTCTTGATCGGCACCTCGATCGGGAACTCGTGGTTGGCGATGATGATCCCACCCATCGTCTTCGTCCTCGCGCTGCGGGGTCCTATTGTGCCAGGAAGCGCAGCTCCGTCGAGCCGACGCGAATGGCAACTCCGTGCGTGAGCGCGTACTGCGACACGCGCACACCATTGACGAACGTGCCGTTGGTCGAGCCCTTGTCGATCAACGTGCAGTTACCCGCTTGATCCATGAGGATCTGCGCGTGCTGGCTCGATGCGAAGCCGTCCTGGTCGAGCACGATGTCGCAGCCCGGTTGTTTACCGATCAGGAAGCCGTGGCGGAGCCCGATGCGCTCGCCGGTGCGCGGTCCGGTCATGAAGTAGAGCTGCGGGCCAGCCACCGGCGCGGGAGGCGCGGGCGCGGCGGCGGGCGCGGGCGCCCCGGGCGGCGGCGCGACGATCGGCATGCCCGGCCCGGGCGGCGCCTTCGGCTTGCGCGCCTTCTGGATCACGATGCCGACCACGAACAAGACGCCGAGCAGGCCGACGCCGACCGCGACGATGATCAAGACGATCGAGACGATGCTCGTGCCCTTCGGCTGCGCGCGCTTCACGCAGGCGTCGGCCGCGCAGTAGCCGTCCTCCGGGCACTCGTTCGACGCGCAGGTCGGGGTCGCCGGCACCTTCACGTCGTTCGACTCGATCGCCTGGCTCGCCGACACCTGCGCGACGATCGAGATCTTCTTGCCGGCGACGTCGTCGGGCGCGACCAGGTACGTCAGCACGTACTGGTGATCGATCTCGAGCGCGACGTTGTCGATGCGGGCCGCGATCGACGACGAGTTCTGCGCCCAGCGGAAGGTGCCGGCCGACTGCTTGGCGAGCTCGCCGAGGTTGAGCAGCGGGCCCTTCGAGCCGACCTGGTCCTCGTAGAACGCGATCGGATCGATGCGCACGCCCTGCGCGAGCGCCTTCTTGCCGGTGCCGGTGACCTTGTCGCGATCGTTGTTCTTGTCGACGCCGTCGGAGACGAGGACGATCAGCTTGCGGACCGGCCGGCCTTCGGGCTCGGTCTTCGCCTTCTTGAGCATCGCGAGCGCCTTGTCGATCGCGACCAAGAGCGACGGATCCTCGGGCGTCTCCTCGGCGGCGAGCTGCGCGAGCGCTTGCTGCGCGGCCTTGATCGATCCGAGGCGCGACGAGCCGGTCAGCGCGCCGCCGTAGCCGATCACCGCGACCTGCGTCTTCGCCGGCAGCTTGGCGAGCAGCTCTTGATCGATCGCGCTCTTGATCGCCCCGAGCTGCTGCGTGTACGCGGCGTGGGTCTCGACGATCACGACGACCGCGGTGTCGGTATCGGTCGAGCTGTAGAGGCCGGCGAGGTACGGCGCCTGCCGCGCGTCGCCGCTGATCTGCAGCTTCCACGCCCCCCCGCCGAAGACGTCCATCGGCTTGCCGGCGGCGGACAGATCGACCGCGTTCACGAACAAGCGCATGCGCGCGTAGCCGAGCACCGGCGACGGCGCGAGCTCGACGCGATCGATCACGACCCGCTGCATGGTCGGGTTCGCGTGCGCGCGCGCGGGGATCGCCAAAGCGAGGGCGATCACCCCGACGACCGCGAGCCACGAGCGCATGACGCGCAGGCTACTACGGCCGGGTCACGAGGCGGAAGCGGTGGGTCACCGGCACGAACGTGAGGAGATCCATCTCGGTCGTCACGGTGCCGTCGGTCCAGTTGTTGATCACGAGCGGCAGGCCTTGATCATCGACGCGGTTCGAGATGATGCCGATGTGGTCCGGCCCCGATCGCGACGGGAACGTGTCCATGAAGATGATGTCGCCCGGGCGATACGGATCCTTCGCATCGTCGAGCGCGGCGGTGTGCGCCTCGAGGTGGCGCTCGAAGTAGGGGAGGAGCGTCGCGACGCGCCGCTGATCGATCGACGGATCGCCCTTGCCCTTGACCATCGGGTACGCCCTCGGCGCGCGCGCGATGTCGTCGTGGAGCGCCTTCTGCAGATCGAGGCCGGCGTTGCGCAGCGAGCGGACGATCACGTCGGTGCAGACGCCCATCGTGCGCGGGACGTCGCCGTTCGGGTACGACATCGAGACGTAGCCTTCGGTGTACGCGTCGCCGTTCAGCGCGGTCTTGGTCGCGCCGAGCAGGACGTCGAGCGGGTCGGGGATGCCGTCGTCGTCGCGATCGCCGAGCGCCTTCGCGGCCTCGTCGTCGGCGAGCGCGCGCGTGTTGTCGGGATCGATGAGCTCCGCGAGCTCCGATCGATCGCCGTCGCGCAGCGGCGTCGGGTAGGCCTTGACCGGGAAGCCGTCGGCCCACAGCACGAGCACGTGGTGCTTGTCGTCGTTGGTCGCGCGGACGCGGCGCTTCGTGAGACCCTTCGGGAGATCGACCTGGACCTTGGCGTCGAGATCGGTCCAGATGCCCTTGTCCTTCACGCCGAGGCACGCTTCCCCCGCTTCGGAGGTGGAAGCCAGCGAGATCACAGCCGCGATCAGAAACGCGGAACCGATCGAGGGCACAGGTGTCCTAGGCATGAGCGGGTGTATCTAGGACCCAACGTCCGGCCCGCTCCTTGGATCTGAGGATCTGATACGGTTGTCCCCGCGGAGGCCCCGACATGAACGACTTCTCGAATTTCACCTCGCTCCCGCCTGATCAAGAGAGGGGCTTCGTCGTCTACGAGCAGCGCACCGCGGAGGCGCAGCAGAAGGCCTTCACGGTCGCGATCGTCTCGGCGATCGCGGTCCTCGTCCTCGCGCTCGGCATCTACCTCGGCGTCGCGCCCGACGACACCGACATCAGCAAGGACATGAACATGTCCAACCTGACCCGCGCCCCGGCGCAGACGGCGACGCCCGCGTCGATCTCGGGCGGGAATTCGGCCCCGGCGCCGACGCCGGCTCCGGCCGCGACGGACACGCCGGCCGGTTCGGCCGCGCCGGCCGGCTCGGCCGCGCCCGCGCCCACGACGCCCTGATGCGCGCGCGCGCTTGCGCGCTGGTCCTTGTTGCGGCGTGCGGTCATCCCGTGAAGCCGCAGCCGCCGCCCGCGGTCCGGATCGTCGCCACCGAGCGCGGTCCGAGCGGCGGCCGCTTGGTCGTGATCGACGAAGCCGGCCTGCGCACCGCGGAGCTCGTGCCCGCCGCGGTCGAGACCGCGCGCGACAACTCCGCGGTCTTCTCGCCCGACGGCAAGTGGATCGCGTTCGCGTCGTCGCGCGGGCGCGGCGAGTCGCTCGAGCACACGAGCTTGTGGATCGTCGCCGCCGAGCTCGACGCGCAGCCGCTGCGCATCACCGACTTCGGCGGCGATGATCTCGCGCCCGCGTGGACGCCCGACGGCGGCGCGCTGGTGTTCGCGAGCGATCGCGGCGGCACCTTCGATCTCTGGCGCATCGCGGTCGCGCCCGACGGCGCGCACATGCGCGCGCGGGGCAAGCCCGTGCAGCTGACGAAGGCGCCGGGCGCGGAGCTCGCGCCGTCGGTCGCGCCCGACGGGCGGATCGCGTTCGCGTCGATCACGAAGGAGGCCGACGGCTCGCGCGTGAGCCGCATCGCGGTGCTCGAGGCTTCGGGCGACGTCCACGATCTGACCAACGGCCCGGGCGACATCACGCCGGCGTGGTCGCCCGACGGCAAGACGCTCGTGTTCTCGGCGCCGGTCGGGCGCGGCACGATCGTGATGCAGGACGGATCGAAGCAGGCGGTGATCGACGCCGATCTGTTCGCGGTCGATCCCGACGGCGGCAACCGCCGGGTCTTCGTCGAGGCGCCGGGCACCGACGAGAGCGGCGCGGTGTGGTCGCACGACGGCCGCTGGATCTTCGCGACGTCGCTCGCGCGCTCGGTCGACGGCAAGCCGCTGCTGTCGTCGATCGTCTATGCGGATCTGCGCGCGCCCGCGCCGATGACGATCCGGATGCTGCGCGAGCCGTCGGCGCCGGTGTCGCGTCTCGCGCCCGCGCTCGCGCCGAGCGCGCTCGATGACAAGACGCTCGCGGCGGGGCCCGGCTATAAAGAGACGTTGGATCAGATCATGATGCACGCGCTGCTCAAGAACGAGGAACAGTGAGAAGAGGGCTTTGGGCTCTGGGCTTCGGGCTTTGGGCTTGTTCCGGATCGCAGGCGCGAACGCTCGCGCCCGTGAACGACGTCGCGGCGCCGATCTCGCGCGCGGCGGACGCGCAGATGGTCACGATCCCGGCGGGGCGCTTCGTCAGCGGCTCCACGCCCGAGGAGCGCGCGGCCGCGTACGACGCGTTCCTCGCGTCGTCGGGGCGCGACGTCGCGCGCGCGAACAAGTGGTTCGAGAACGAAGACGAGCGCCACGTGCTCGAGCTGCCCGCGTTCGCGATCGATCTCATGCCCGTCACCAACGCCGCCTACGCGGAGTTCGTCGACGCCGGCGGCGCGCCCGCGCCGACCATGGACGAGGCGACCTGGAAGCGGCAGGGCTTCGATCAGGACTGGAAGACCGAGGTCGAGCGCTTCGTGTGGAAGGACGGCCATCCGCCCCCCGATCGCGTCGATCATCCGGTCGTGCTCGTCACCTGGGATCAGGCGAGCGCGTACTGCGCGTGGCGAGGGCGCCTGGTCGGCGCGACGCGGCGCCTGCCGACCGCGATCGAGTTCGAGAAGGCGGCGCGCGGGCAGAACGGCGACGTCTTCCCGTGGGGCGAGGACTTCGACGCGACCAAGCTCGTCAGCCGCGCGTCGGGCACCGACGACACCGCGCCGGTCGGCAGCCTCCTCGCCGGCAAGTCGGCGTTCGGCGTGCTCGACGTCGCCGGCAACATCTACCAGTGGACGTCGACGCCGTGGCCGCCGGGCACCGACGACGCCAAGGCGATCAAGATGACGGTCAAGGGATCCGCGTGGGACGACTGGGCCGGGCTCGGGCGCGGCGCGCAAAGGCACGGGCGCGACAAGACGATCCGCCACGCGATCGTCGGGTTCCGCTGCGCGGGCGAGGTGCGATCGTGATCGGCGTGCTGGTGCACGGCGGCGCGGGCACGATCGCCGACGATCGCCACGGCGTGATCCTCGCCGGCTGTCGCGCGGCGGCGGAGGCGGGCCGCGCGGTGCTGTCGTCGGGCGGCAGCGCGCTCGATGCCGTGCAGGTCGCGGTGCGCGCGCTCGAGGACGACCCCGAGTTCAACGCGGGCACCGGCAGCGTGCTCACGCGCGCCGGGACCGTCGAGGTCGACGCGTCGATCATGAGCGGCGACGGCCGCGCGGGCGCGTGCGCGGCGGTGCCCGATCTCCCGCACGCGATCGACCTCGCGCGCGCGGTGATGGACGCGGGCGAGCACGTGATCCTCGCGGGGCCGGCGGCGTGGGAGTTCGCGCTCGAGCGCGGCTTCGCGCGCGCGGCGCCGGGCGCGATGATCACCGATCGCGCGCGGGCTCGGTACGAAGAGGCGCGGGCACGCGGAGCTTCGACCGACAAGAGCGGCGGCACGGTCGGCGCGGTCGCGTTCGACGCAAACGGCCGGGTCGCCGCCGCGACCTCGACGGGCGGCACCAACTTCAAGCGGCCCGGGCGCGTCGGCGATTCGCCGGTGCCCGGCGCCGGCACGTGGGCCGACGATCGCGCGGGCGCGGCGAGCGCGACCGGCGACGGCGAGGCGATCCTGCGCGTCACGCTCACGCGGCAGCTCGTCGATCGGATCGCCGCCGGCCTCGCGCCTTCGGCGGCTGCCGAGGCCGCGATCGCCGAGCTCGTCGCGCGTACGGGCGGCGCCGCCGGCGTGATCTGCGTCGATCGCGCGGGCCGCTTCGGCGCCTGGCACTCGACCGCCTCGATGCCGATCGCGCTCGCGGTGATCGACGCCGCGCCCGAGACGGTCGCGCTGATCCGCCCGGCGAAGGTCGATCTCGCTGCGGTGATCGCGAGCGCTGCGACAGCCGCCGACTAGGCCGCGAAGCGCGCGAGGTTCTCGGCGCGGCCGGGCTCGAACACGCCGATCACGTCCGGCAGGTTCGCCGCGTTCTCGATCCCGAGGGTGTGCAGCACCGCGCGATCGCCCGCGGTGAAGAACACGCAGCCGTAGAGCCGCGCGAGCGATCGCTGCGCGATCGCCGCGAGCACGAGCTCCGCCTCGCTGCGACCGCCCATGAACGCGACCTCGTGCACGACGCCGTGCGGGCCCGGCAGCCGCGCCGCCGCGCCGTGCGCCCGGAACCCGCGCAGCGCGAACCGGCCGATGATCCGCCCCGCGCGCATCACGAGGTATCGATCCGGATCGCCGACGACTGGCAGGGCCTGGAACTGCATCTTCGCCTCGATCACTAGAGGAGCAACGCGCGTACCGGTCGCGGTCGCGCAGGCAGTCGCGACGTTGCCGGATCTGAGCGTCAGATCGTCGTCGGAGAGCCACCACCGCCGCGACATCGTCGTCGCGATCGCGTCGCTGTGACCGCGTGGCGCACACGGCTACTCGCCCCGACGGCCAACCGACTCGCCAGCCGAGATCGTTTCACAACGATGGTGCGGAGTTGCCGGCTCGTGCCCGCGGCCCGGACCTTGCTGTGTCGTCGCGACGCAGTATCCGCACTTCGTAGTCTTCCATCCAACTGGAGCTTTCTCGTGTCTCTGCATCGCTCTTTGTTCCTGGCGTTCGCGTTCTCGTCCCTCACCGCCGCTTGCGCGGTCGATTCCACCACCGATGACCTCGCCGGCACCACCGCCGAGGACGGCGCGCTCGACGACGGCAAGGCCGATCTCTCGGGCGTGTACACCTACTACGCGGTGCAGCCGGATCTCCGGAAGTGCGCGGCGCCCATGTGCGGCGGACACTTCGTCTCGCGCGTGAACCTCGGCACGACCAAGTGCAACGACGGCGTCTATCGCGCGTCGTGCTACGTCGCCGACGTCGATCTCTCGGGCCTCGGCCTGTCGGAGTCGGATCTCGGCAAGGTGACCGAGATGGAGGGCACGTTCAACCAGCGCCTCCTGCTCAAGGGCACGATCCACTCGAAGTGGTACGGCTCGGTCAAGGTCGGCGTGTTCAAGGCGACCGAGGCGTGGCTCGGCGGCACCGACTCGACGCCCGACGGCGTGTTCGTGAAGATCCACGACAACGGCGTCCGTTGCATCGCCGCGCCGTGCGCGACGACCACCGAGAAGAAGCTCAACTCGAGCCGCACCGCGAACATCGCGGGCGTCGACTACTCGTACTCGGGCGCGAGCGAGCGCGAGATCGAGTCGCTCGGCGACCTCATGTTCACCGACGGCGTGATCATCGCCGGCGATCGCTACACGGTGAACGAGAACGGCCGCACCGCGAAGGGCCGCACCGCGACCCAGTACTGGACGCGCGTGGTCCCGGCCGCGGCGAACTGATCCGGATCTGGATCGCTTAGCCTACTGATGCACGAACGGTCCTCGCGTCACGAGGGCCGTTCGTCTTTTTCGGAGTGATCGCGTGCGGCTCGCGCGCGGTACAACGGGGCATGTCGAGCCTCGATCCGTTGCGCGATGATCTCGCGCGCCTCGAGCGGTGCCTGCTCGGTGCGGTGGGCGAGCTTTCGGGAGACGCGGCGCGCGAGCTGATCCTATCGCTGCGCGACGACGCGATCGCGCTGCGCGCGGGACGCTTGGCGGGCGGCCGCGATGCGTTCGCGTCGCGCTTCGCGCACCTCGCCGACGCCGACCTCGAGCGCGTCGCGAGCGCGTTCACGCAGTGGTGTCACCTGATGAACGTCGCCGAGGAGCAGCAGCGGATCCGCGCGCTGCGCGGCCGCGCGTCGTCGCCGGACGGCTTGGCGGCGGCGGTCACCGCGATGCACGACGCGGGCATGAGCGCCGACGAGGTCTCGTCCTTGCTCGGCGGCGCGTTGTTCATGCCGGTCTTGACCGCGCACCCGACCGAGGCGCGCCGCCGATCGATGATCGATCACCTCGGCGCGGTCGCGGGCTCGCTGGATCGCTTGGCGCTGCCGCTCGGCGATGGCGCGCACCGCGACGCCGCCGAGGCGCTCGACGACGCCGTGCTCGCGCTCTACGCGACCGAGGAGTCGCGCGCCCGCAAGCCGACGCCGATCGACGAGATCGAGGCGTCGATCGAGGTCTTCCGCCGCACGCTGCTCGAGGTCACGCCGCGGATCTATCGCACGCTCGAGGACGCGCTCGCGCGCTTGTGGCCCGAGCGCACGTGGCGGGTGCCGTCGTTCCTGCGCTGGGGCACGTGGGTCGGCGGCGATCGCGACGGCAACCCGAACGTCACCGCGCCGGTGATGCGCACCGCGTTCGAGCGGCAGCGCGCCGCGGTCCTGGGCCGGTATCTGGAAGACGTGCAGGCGCTCGGGCGCGCGCTGTCGGTGTCGGAGCGGCGCGTCGCGGATCCGACCGCGCTCGAGCCGCTGGTCGCGTCGCTCGAGATCGATCGCGCGCGCATGCCGGAGGCGGCGGCGCGCGCGCAGGTGCGCACGATCCACGAGCCGTGGCGCGAGAAGCTCTGGTACATGGCGACGCGCCTGCGCGCGACGCTCGCGCGCGGCGACGACGGGTACCTCGACGCCGCCGCGTACGCGCGCGACCTCGCGCTGATGGGCAACACGCTCGCCGCGGCCGGCTTCGGCCGCCTCGCGCGCGATCTCGTGCGCGCGTCGCGACGGCGCGCCGACGTCTTCGGGTTCCACCTGGCTTCGATCGATCTGCGCCAGCACTCGTCGGTCCACGAGCGGATCGTCGACGAGCTGCTGACCGCCGGCGGCAAGCCCGGCTACCTCGGCATGCACGAGACCGCGCGCGTGCGGCTGTTGTCGGAGCTGCTCGCGCGGCCGGTGCCGCCGGTGCGCGATCGCACGCACCTCTCCGACGAGGCGCAGGACCTGCTCGCGACGATCGACATGATCGGGCGCGCGCGCCACGAGCTCGGCGAGCGCGCGTGCGAGCGATGGATCGTGAGCTTCACCAGCTCCGTCTCGGATCTCTTGGAGATCACGTTCCTCGGGCGATCGGCGGGGCTCGCGCCCGGCGAGCTGCGGCCGGTGCCGCTGCTCGAGCAGCTCGAGGATCTCGACAACGCCGGCAAGCTCGCGGAGCAGATGCTCGCGTCGCCGCCGCTCCGCGGCGAGCTCGGCGGCGAGCTCGAGGTCATGGTCGGTTACAGCGACTCGGGCAAGCAGGTCGGGTATGTGCCGTCGCAGGTCGCGCTGCGTCGCGCGCAGCTCGCGCTCGCTGCGGTCGCGAAGTCCTCGGGCGTGACGCTGACGATCTTCCACGGCCGCGGCGGCGCGATCGGCCGCGGCGGCGGCCCGGCGTCGCTCGCGATCCGCGCGCAGCCGGAGGCGGCGCTGCGCGGGCGCATGCGCGTGACCGAGCAGGGCGAGACCGTGACCGCGCGCTACGGCCGCGCCGAGATCGCCGAGCGCGATCTCGAGCTGACGGTCGGCGCGGTCTTGTTCGCGGAGGTCGACGAGCGCACCCACTGCGAGCTGCCGATCGATCGCGCGCTCGAGGCGGGCGCGGCGGCGGCCTTGCCGGCGTATCGATCGATCACGAGCGACAAGCCGCGGCTCGCGCGCTACACGGTCGCGGCGACGCCGATCACGTACGTGTCGCGGCTCGCGATCGGATCGCGGCCGGCGTCGCGCAAGCGCGGCGCGGAGCTGACGATCGACGACCTGCGCGCGATCCCGTGGGTGTTCTCGTGGACGCAGAGCCGGCACGGGTTGCCGGGCTGGTTCGGCGTCGGCAGCGCGCTCGAGGCGATGGCGGCCACGCTCGGCGCCGCCGAGGTGCGGCGGCTCGCCGAGAGCTCGCGCTTCGTGCACGCGCTGATCGCGAACGCGGAGCTCGCGATGATCCGCAGCGACATCGACGTCGCCGCGCAGTACGCGCGCCTCGCGGGCGGCCCCGACGGCGAGGTCTTCGCGCCGATCAAGGACGAGTTCGAGCGCACCCGCCGCGCGCTGGTCGAGATCGTCGGCCACGCCGATCCGTTCGCGGATCGCCCGCACCTCGCCGAGTCGGTCGCGCGCCGCAACCCGTACATCGACGTGCTCTCGCACGTGCAGATCGAGCTGATGCGCCGCGATCGCGCCGGCCGGAGCAACGCCGGCGACGGCGTGCTGATCACGATCGGCGGCATCGCGGCGGGCTTGCAGACGGCGGGCTGAGACGCCCCGTTCATCCTGAGCGGAGGGCGAGCGCCCGCGAGCCCGTAGTCGAAGGGCCGGATCAAGAAATCGTGATCACTTCTGCGTCGCCGCGGGGGAGCGTGACGGTGTCGCCGATCTTCGAGCCGAGGAGCGCGCGTGCGAGCGGCGACTGCCAGTTGATCGCGTGATCGCGCGGCGAGGCTTCGATCGCGCCGACGATCCGGTAGGTGTGTCGACCGTCTTCGCCTTCGACGGTCACCGTCGACCCGAACCCGACCGTGTCGCTCTCGACCGGCTCGACGATCTCGGCGGTGCGCAGGTGCTCGGTCAGCTCGACGACGCGCGCGTCGGTGTCGGGATCGCGCGCGCGTTTGGCGAGCGCGTCGAGCTCGGCGCGCAGCGCGCGGGCGCCGGCGGCGGTGACGTAGTTCGGCACGCCGGTCGGGACCGGCACACCGCGACGCGACGGCGGCGCCTCGGGCGCGTCGTCGGACTCTCGGGTGAAGGCCTTGCTCACGCCCCAAGGCTACCCCCGGGTTCCGCAGAGGCCAGGTAGAACATGTTCCATCTCGGGCTGAAACATGTTTCACTCGCTGCCGATGAGCGAAGCGGACTATGTCGTCGTCGGGGCCGGCAGCGCCGGCTGTATCGTCGCGAGCCGGCTCGCCGAGCGCGGCCTGCGCGTGACCCTCCTCGAAGCCGGCGGGCCCGACGGCTCGCGCTTCCTGCGCGTGCCCGGGATGGTCTCGATCATCCACACGGTGCCGCAGATCAAGAAGCGCTACGACTGGGGCTATTACACGGTGCCGCAGAAGCACGCGCTCGGCCGGCGCATCCCGACCGTCCGCGGCAAGGTGATCGGCGGCTCGAGCTCGATCAACGGGCTCCTGTTCGTGCGCGGCCACAAGGACAACTACGACGCGTGGGCGCGCGAGGGCTGCGCGGGCTGGGGCTACGACGACGTGCTGCCCGCGTTCAAGCGGCTCGAGGACTGGGAGGGCGGGGCGTCCGAGCTGCGCGGCGCCGGCGGCCCGATCGCGGTCACGCGCCAGAAGGGGCTCACGCCCGCGTCGCAGGCGTGGATCGAGGCGCTGACCGAGACGCTCGGCGTGCCGTTCAACGACGACTACAACGGCGCGTCGCAGGAAGGCGCGACGATCTTCCAGCAGAGCGCGAAGGGCGGCATCCGCTTCAGCGCGGCGAAGGGCTACCTGAACGGCGCGCAGACGCTGGTCGTCGAGACCGGCGTCACCGTCACGCGCGTCGTGATCGAGCGCGGGCGCGCGGTCGGGGTCGAGATCATCGCCGGCGGCGAGAAGCGCGTCGTGCGCGCGGCGCGCGAGGTGATCCTGTGCGGCGGCGTGTTCGGCTCGGCGCAGATCCTGATGCTGTCGGGCGTCGGCCCGGCGGCGCACCTGCGCGAGCACGGGCTCGGCGTCGTCGCCGATCTGCCGGTCGGTCAGAACCTGCACGATCACCTGTTCGTGCCGATGACCTACCTCGCGCCGACCGCGATCCATCGCGGCACGCCGCTCCATTTCCTCGGCGGCATGATCAAGGAGGCGACGCGCGGCGACTCGTGGTTCGGGCGCACCGTCTTCGAGGGCGCGGGCTTCGTGAAGTCGCGCCACGCCAACGGCAAGCCGGATCTCCAGATCCACACGCTGCCGTGGTCGTATCCGACGCCGAATCAAGACAAGCCCGTGCGGCCCAAGGTCGACACGCGGCCGGCGATCACGGTGATGCCGACCTTGATCTATCCGAAGAGCCGCGGATCGGTGCAGCTCGCGTCGGCGGATCCCAACGACGCGCCGCTGATCGATCCGAACTACCTCGCCGAGCCCGACGACACCCGCTTCCTCCTCGACGGCATGAAGATGATCCGCGAGCTGATGGCGAGCGCGCGCTTGAAAGACGTCGTCACCGGCGAGCTGCTCCCCGGCCCCGAGTTCCCCGACGACGCCGCGCTCGCGAAGGAGCTGCCCAACCGGATCCACACCGTCTACCACCCGGTCGGCACCTGCCGGATGGGCGCGGCGTCCGATCCGCGCAGCGTCGTGGACCCGCAGCTCCGGGTGAAGGGCGTCGAGGGCCTCCGCGTCGCCGACGCGTCGATCATGCCGAGCATCACCGGCGGCAACACCAACGCGCCGGCCTTGATGATCGGCGAGCGCGCCGCGTCGATGCTTGGCTGACCGGCGGTCATTGACGCACGTCACTGACGAACGTCATTGACAAACGTCAGCGAAGGCGCGACCGTCCCCGCATGTCGGTGTGGGGCTTCATCGGCGTCGCGACCCTGGGCGGGCTCGGCATGTACTTCGGGATCGGCGGGCTGTTCGAGTGGCGCTACTACCGCCGCCGCGAGCGCGCGGCCGCGTGGAAGCTGCAGCCGCGCCGCTTCCCGAACGCGCGCGCGCGCAAGAAGGAGATCGCGCTCGGCGCGCTCAACATGACGCTCGGCTCGATCGCGAGCGGCGTGTTCGCGCACTACGTCGCGACCGGCGGAGCCTCGTCGATCTACTTCGATCTCGAGACGCACGGCGTCCTGTTCTCGATCGCGACGACGATCGTCTACTTCGTGGTCACCGACGGCGTGCTCTACGGCGCGCACCGCCTCCTGCACCGCAAGGCGCTCTTCCGCGCGATCCACCGCGTCCACCATCGCTGGACCTCGCCGACCGCGTTCACCGCCGCCGCGATGCACCCGGCCGAGTTCGCGCTCTATCAATCGATCATGCTCGCGCCGCTGTTCGTCCTGCCGATCCACGTGGTCGGGCTGGTCGTCGTGCTCGTGTACCAGAACACGATCGCGCTCCTCGATCACAGCGGGGTCGCGCTCGGCTCGGTCCTGCCGTGGCAGCCGCCGCCGCGCTTCCACGACGATCACCACGTGCACTTCCACGTCAACTACGGCCAGACGCTCGGCCTGTGGGACCGCGTGTTCGGCACGTGGCGCCGCGTCGGCCGCGTCTACGGCGAGCACGTCTACGGCGGCAAGGGCGCCGCGCTCGGCCCGGCCGCCGCGACGACCTACGTCGACTACCGCGCGCCGCGCGCGACCGACCCCGAGCCCACCGCGGAGACCGCGCCATGACCGGACCTCTCGTCGACACCGACGCGCTGACGATCTACGACCCGACCACGCGCCCGCTCTCGTTCGTGATCCTCGAGGTGCTCGTGATCGCGTTCGGCACCGCGACCTTCTTCCACGCGCGGCGCTCGAAGCTCGCGCGCGTCACGTGGATCACGATCGTCGTCTACGGCCTGATCATGGAGGCCCTCTCGTACATGGTCGTGCAGAACTTCGCGCACGGGCAGTTCACGGTGATGCTGTGGGCCGCGCAGCTGCCGCTCTACATCATCTTCGTCTATCCGGTGCTCCTCTACACCGGCATCTCCGCCGGACGCGCGCTGCGCCTGCCGCGCGCGATCGAGCCGATCGCGTGCGGCCTGTGCATCCTCGCGCTCGACGTCCCGTTCGATCTCGCCGGGCCGCCGATGGGCTGGTGGCGCTGGTGGGGCGGGGACCCCAACACGGCCGTGCGCTGGGGCGGCGTGCCGGTGACGAGCTTCTACTGGCACCTCGCGTTCGGCGCGGCGCTCGCGGGTGTGACCGCGTTCGCCGCGAGGCGAGGGTGGACCCACGCGACCATGGCGCTGCCGCTCGCGCTCGCGACGATCGTGATCGGCGTGATCGCCTTCATGCCGATGCACCTGTTCGCCGCGCTCGGCCTCGGCCACGACGTCTTCGTCGCGACCGCGATCGCGGGATCGGCCGCGCTGGTCGCGATCACGGTCGTCAGGCGCGGTACCCTGGTCGCGTGATCCGCGCACGCGCCGGCGCCCGCGCCGAGCAGAAGGAAGCCACCCGCGCGCACGTCTTCGCGCACGCGCTGCGCCTGTTCGACGAGCGCGGCTACGACGCCGTCTCGGTCGAAGACGTCGTGCGCGCCGCCGGCGTCGCGCGCGGCACCTTCTACGTGCACTTCCCGACCAAGGACGACGTCCTGATCGAGCTGATCCGGCAGAGCGACGCGAAGATCTGCGCGCGCATGCGCGCCGCGCGCGCGAAGACCTTCAAGGACGTCCTGCGCGCGACCGCGAAGGCGTTCGCCGACAACTGGCGCAAGCGGCGCGCGCTCCTGCCGCACGCCGGCGCGGTCGCGATGCGCCGGATCGCGGGCGTCGCCGGCGAGCGCGAGGTCCAACCGCTGCGCGTGGAGCTCGTCACGCACGTCGCGCGCGCGATCGAACGCAAGGAGCTCCGCGCGACCCTGCCGCCGCAGATGCTCGCCGACGTCTTCTTGCTCGACGTCTTCTCCGCGCTGATGGCGTGGGCCGCCGCCGGCGCGCCCAAGCTCGAGCTCGTGATGGACGGCGTGATCGATCTCTACCTGCACGGCGCCGGCGCGCTACGATCGAAGCGATGAGATCGGCATTGGCCATCGTGGTGATCGCAGCGTGTCATCGCGGTTCGAAGACGGAGACCCCGAAGCCGCAGGTGCCCGACGCCGGCGTCGCCGACGCCGAGGTGCCCGTCCCCGACGCGCCGCCCGACGCGCCGCCCGCGCGCATCACGTTCGAGCCGCAGCCGTGGAAGCCGGGCCAGACGATCAAGCTCTGGCGCAAGACCACGCTCTCGCACGTCTCCGGCAGCGAAGACCTCGTCGACAAGTACGAGCTCTCGATGAAGGTCGACAGCGCCGACTCGAACAGCACGAGCGTGACGATCGCGGATGACTGCAAGGCCGTGCTCGCGCGCGGCACCGCGAAGGTGAGCGGCGAGTGCAGCGGTCACGCCAACGACGTCGCGTACAAGCTCGATCTCGCCGCGCAGCTGCTCGCGATCCCGCGCGGCACCGTCGTCGCGGGCACCGGCGCCAACGTGTTCGCGCGCCCGTTCGTCGCGCTGTTCAAGCTGCAGGACGCCGGCGCGATCATCACGGCGCACCTCGCGACCGCCACCGACCAGCAGGCCGAATACGCGATGCACGCCGAGATCGACGGCACGATGCTCCGGCCCGGGCTCCACGTCCTCGGCAAGCTCGACGGCACGGTGCGCGTCGACGCACACGTCACCACGATCAGCGGATCGATCTCGGCGCCCAAGGTCGTGATCTCCGGCTACCCGATGGCGGACTACACGAGCAAGGGCGCGCTCGAGCTCGCGTTCGGGATCGAACCGCAATGAAAGCTGTCACGGTGATGACGCGTTCGTGACGGACGCGCGCCGCGTCATGCGCCCACAGTGAGCGTGTGATCCCGCAGTCCATCGCGTCGTACGTGCGTGCCGTGAAGCCCGCGCTCCCCGCCGAGGTCTTCGTGCCCGCGCGCTCGCGCCTGCTGTGGCTGCCCGTGCACCTCGCGGTGATCGCGGGCGGCATCGTCGCCTTCGGCCACGCGCCGTGGATCGTCTGGCCGCTGATCTCGCTGGTGATCGGCGCGAGCATGGGCGGCCTCGCGTTCGTCGGGCACGAGGCCCTGCACGGCGCGATCATCCGCGGCCGCACCGCGCAGCGCGTCGTCGGGTGGCTCGGCTTCCTGCCGTTCACGCTGTCGCCGCGCCTGTGGATCGCGTGGCACAACCGCAGCCATCACGGTCACACCAACGACCCGCGCCGCGATCCCGATCTGTACCCGACGCTCGCGCAGTACGAGGCGAGCCGCACGGTCCGCGCGATCACGCGCTTCGCGCTCGGCGGCCGGCGCTGGCTCGGCGCGATGAGCCTCTTGATCGGCTTCTCGGTGCAGAGCGCGGCGACCTTCGCGCGCGCGAGCAAGACCAAGCTCCTCGACGCGCGCGGCCGCCGCGTCGCGCTCGCGGAGACCGCCGCCGGCGTCGCCGTGTGGACCGCGGTCGCGCTGCTGGTCGGGCTGAAGGTCTTCCTGTTCGCGTACGCGCTGCCGCTGGTGGTCGCCAACGTGATCGTGATGGGCTTCATCGTCACCAATCACGGCCTGTCGCCGATCGGCGACACCAACGATCCGCTGGCGAACTCGCTGACCGTCACGGTGCCCGGCTGGATCTCGTTCGCGACGCTCGGCTTCGGCTACCACGTCGAGCACCACGTGTTCCCGTCGGTGAGCGCGCGCCACGGCCGGGCGATCCAGACCGCGTTGCGCGCGCGCTTCGGCGATCGCTATCAGGCGATGCCGCTGGTCACCGCGCTGCGCCGCTTGCACGCGACCGCGCGCGTCTACGCCGACGAGACGACGCTCCTCGATCCGAGAACCGGACGCACCTGGCGGACCTTGGGCGCCGCGAGCTGATACGATCGCGGCGATGCGCCGCTCGACGCGCCGCCTCGCGTTCCTGCTCGGTGGGGTGCCCGTGCTGCTGGTCGGCTATGCCGTCCTCTACATGCTCGGCATGGAGTACCTCGAGGGTACGCCGCGCGGTTTCGGTCGATCGATCGAGTTCGTCGCCGAGACGCTGACGACCACCGGCTACGGCAGCGACGCGATCTGGCACTCGACGCTGATGCAGATCTTCGTCGTGATCGTGCAGTTCAGCGGGCTCGCGCTCGTGATCGGCGTGTTCCCGGTCTTCGTCGTGCCGTTCATCGAGGAGCGCTTCGAGCAGCGCCTGCCCAACGCGCTGCCGCCGCTCGACGGCGCGATCCTCGTCTACGGCTGGGGGCCCGCGGTCGCGCCGCTGGTCGAGCACCTCGCGCAGAAGGAGGTGCCGGTCGTGATCCTCGAGGAGGATCTGGCGACCGCGCGCCGCCTGCACGAGCGCGGACACGTCGTCGTGCACGCGCGCCTCGAGGAAGAGGAGCTCGACTTCGCGCGCGTCGCGGGCGCGCGCGGCATCGTGTGCAACGCGAGCGATCCGGCGAGCGCGGTCTTGACGCTCGCGGTGCGCCAGCAGGGCTACACCGGCCGCATCGCCGCGCTGATCGAGACGCCCGCGCGTCGCGGCGCGATGACGCGCGCGGGCGCGAGCGCGGTCTTCACGCCGTCGCACGTCCTGGCCGCCGCGGTCGCCGCCCGCGCCTCCGACAAGATCAGCCCGCGCGTCTCGGGCGCGCAGAGCCTCGGGCGTCACTTGCAGATCGTCGAGGTCCGCCTCGACAAGACCAGCGCGCTCGCCGGGAAGACGCTCGCGGACTCGAAGCTGCGCGGCGAGACCGGCGCGACGATCATCGGCTGGTGGAAGGACGGCGAGCTGCGCCCACCGCCGGGCGGCGCCGATCGTCTCGAGGTCGGCGCGATCCTCGTCGCGGCGGGCACCGAGGCGGCGGTCGCGCGGCTCGGCAAGCTCGCGACGCCGGTCGCGCGCAGCGGGCCGATCATCGTGATCGGCCGCGATCCCGTCGCGGTGAAGGTCGCCGAGTTCCTGCGCGACGCCGGCGAAGACGTCCGCACGCTCGCCGGCGATCAGGACGCGCTCGATCCCGCGGTGCTCGAACGCGCGGGCGTCGCGGGCGCGCGCGCGGTCGTGATCGCGCTCGAGTCCGACGGCGAGACCTTGTTCGCGAGCTCGCTCGCGCGCGATCTCTCCGCCGAGGCGACGATCGTCGCCGCCGCGCGCCGCGCCGAGAACGTCGCGCGCATCCGTCGCGCCGGCGCCGACTTCGCGCTCTCGGTCGGGCAGGTCGCGGGCCAGCTGCTCGCGTTCCAGCTGCTCGGCGAGGAGACCGTCGCGATCGAAGCGGCGATCAAGCTCGTGCGCACCGGCGCGGGCGAGCTCGCGGGCACGCACCCCGCGGGGGCGCGCGTGCGCGAACGGACCGGCTGCTCGGTCGTCGCCGTCGAGCGCGGCGACGAGGTGATCGCCGAGTTCGCCGCCGACTTCGCGCTGCGCGCCGACGACGCGCTCTACATCACCGGCGCCGACGACGCGATCGATTCGTTCTTCGCGACGTTCCCCGGCGCGCGCAGGTAGACGGCGTGCAGCGACCGCAGCGCGGACAGGCTATGCTGCGCGTCGCGTGGAGCTCAGCGCGGCGATCCGAGGGGTGCGCTACCGGTTCGAGTCCGTCAAGGACGTGCTCGCGCGCGCGAACCCCAAGAAGAGCGGCGACGATCTCGCCGGCGTCGGCGCGCGCGACGCGGTCGAGCGGGTCGCGGCGCGCGCGGTCCTCGCGGATCTGACGCTCGCGGAGCTGCGCGCGAACCCGGTCGTCCCGTACGAGGTCGACGAGGTCACGCGGATCGTCGAGGATCGCCTGGACGAGCAGGCGTATCGCGCGGTGGCTCATCTGTCGGTCGGGCAGTTCCGCGAGTGGCTGCTCGAGACGTCGACGACCGGATCGATGTTGCGGAGCGTGGCGGCGGGGCTCACGCCCGAGATGGCCGCCGCCGCGTGCAAGCTGATGTCGAACCTCGATCTCATGACGGTCGGCGCGAAGTGCGAGGTCGTCGTGCGGGCGAACAACACGCTGGGCCTGCCGGGGCGCTTGTCGTCGCGCCTGCAGCCGAACCATCCGACCGACGACGTGCTCGGCATCCTGGCGTCGACGCGCGAAGGGCTCGCGTACGGATGCGGCGACGCGGTGATCGGCGTGAACCCGGCGACCGACTCTCCGGAATCGACCGCGGCGATCTTGTCCGCGCTCGATGTCTTGTTGAAAGACAACGACATCCCGACGCAGCACTGCGTGCTCTCGCACCTCACCGTGCAGATGAAGGCGCTCGGATCGATCGGCTGTCCGATGGATCTGATGTTCCAGTCGCTCGCCGGCACCGAGCAGGCGAACAAGGCGTTCGGGATCTCGGTCTCGCTGCTCGACGAAGCGTGGGCGCTGATGAAGGATCGCGGCACGACGCGCGGCCCGAACGTCATGTACTTCGAGACGGGGCAGGGCAGCGCGCTCTCGTCCGCCGCGCACCACGGCGCCGATCAGGTCACGATCGAAGCGCGCGCGTACGGGCTCGCGCGCCGGTACAAGCCGTTCCTCGTGAACACGGTCGTCGGCTTCATCGGGCCCGAGTACCTCGAGGACGGCGCACAGATCACGCGCGCGGCGCTCGAAGATCACTTCATGGGCAAGCTGCTCGGCCTACCGATGGGCTGCGACGCCTGCTTCACGTATCACGCGCGCATGGGGCAGGACGAGCTCGAGAGCCTGAAGGTGCTGCTCGGCGCCGCGGGCTGCGCCTACTTGATGAGCTTGCCGGTCGGAGACGACATCATGCTGAACTACCAGTCGACGAGCTATCACGACATCGCGTCGCTCCGTCGCTTGTTGGATCGTCACGCGACGCCCGAGTTCGACGCGTGGCTCGACGCGCGCGGCATCTGGGTCGACGGCGCGCCCGGCCCGCGCTTCGGCGACGTGGCGGTGCTGCGATGAGGACGCGCTCGCTCGTGGCCGCGCTGCGCGATCGGTTGGGCGTTGCTGATCCGCTGCCGCCGCCCGCGCCGCTGCCGCCGATCCCCGCGCCGCCGCTGCGCGTGTACGTCCCGCGCCACGCGCCCGAGCCGTTCGCGAAGGAAGCGGCCAAGCACACGACCGCGCTCGTCGGCATCGGCCACGTCGGCACCCGCTACGCGACCGACGTCGTCTTGCAGTTCCAGGCCGAGCTCGCGGTCGCCCACGAGGCGGTCGCCGCCGAGCTCCCCGACGGCTGGTTCGAATCGCACGACATCCTGCCGCTCCGCTCGCGCGCGGTCGATCATCGCGAGTTCCTGCTTCGTCCGGATCTCGGACGCCGCTTGGACGCATCGTCGCTCGAGCTCTTGCGCGCTCGCGCCTCGAAGTCTCCCGATGTCCAGATCATCTTGGCCGACGGCCTCTCCGCGGTCGCGTGCATGGGCAGCGGCGTCGAGCTGTCTTCTCTCTTGCGCGCCGCCTGCGAATCGCGCGGGTTGAAGGTCGGCACGCTGGTCGGCGCGACGCGCGCGCGCGTCTGGCTCGAGGACGAGATCGGCGCCGAGGTCTCCGCTCGCGTCGCGGTGATCCTGCTCGGCGAGCGCCCCGGCCTCGGCACCGGCGACGGACTGTCCGCTTATCTCGTATACGAACCATCGCTCGGCAAGACCGACGGCGATCGCAACATGATGAGCAACATCCACGCGCGCGGTACGCCTCCCGCCGACGCCGCGGTCCGCCTTGCCGCGCTCGCCGCCGCGATGATCGCGCAGCGCACCTCCGGCGTGTCGCTGGATCTCTCCAAGGTCGACGCGCCGATCGAGCGCGGCTACCGCGCGCCGCAGGTCCGCCGCCGCCTCGTCGATCGATCGTCGGGAGGAGGCGCCCGATGATCCTCGAGCCGATCGTCCCGACCGTGCTCTCGGTGCGCCGCATCCCCTCGGCCGACCCTTCTTTGTTGGTCGCGTACGGCGCCGACCCTTCGCGCCACACGTCGCTCGGCCTCGTCACCTGCGATCAAGACGACGCGATGTACGTCGCGCTCGACGAAGCCACCAAGCACGCGCCCGTCGACGTCGTCTTCGCTCGCAGCTTCTACGCCGGCGCCGCGCACGCCTCCGGCCGTCTCTCCGGCGAGATCCTCGGCGTCCTCGCGGCCGCCGAGCCGCAAGCGATCGAAGACGGCCTGTCTTCACTGCTGTCTTGCTTGGCCCACGACGCCTGCTTCTACGACGCCGACGGCAAGCGCACCGTCACCGTCTTCCCGCACGTGATCTCCTCCCTCGGCACGTACCTCTCGCGCGAATCCGGCCTCTCTCCCGGCGATCCCATGGCGTATCTCGTCGCGCCCCCGCTCGAGTTCACGCTCGCGCTCGACGCCGCCCTCAAGTCCGCCGCCGTCCGCTCGGTCAAGATCACGCCGCCGCCCACCGAGACCAACTTCGCCTGCGCCTTCCTCTCAGGCACCCTCGACGCCTGCGAAGCCGCCGCCACCGCCTTCGCCGCCGCCGTCGTCGACGTCGCCGCCCGCCCGCGCGCCTAGGTCGGCGGTCTCATCAAAGAGAAGTTCGATGCAACGGACCATGTCTCGAAGTAGAGCGTGGCGCCGTCGTTGCTGGTGCGCATACCTTGCACGGATTCGGTGGGGCTCTTCCACAACAGGGTCTCCCGCCCATCCGGTTCGACACGGATGAGCGTGGCGCCATCGGCCGTCGCCGTCGTGATAACGAACGAACTCGAGTCTCCGATCCAAGATGCCAGGAGTACGATTCGAGAGCCCGTCTTCGTGGTGGTGACTGCGTTCGTCGCCAAGTCGACCACCCGCACATTCGTTTCCGGCCAACCTGCGAGGAGGAGCTTGTCGCCCGTCGAGGTGAGTTGGAAGTTGTGGAACTCTGGGACCGCGACGGAGCCGACGCGACGCCGTGGTTGCTCAAGGTCCCCGATCGAATAGAACACTTCGTCGTCGCCTTCGACGACGCCCAAGACGCACGGCCGGCCCGCGCGTCGCGGGCAACTGAGCCCCGCACGGCTGCCGGCGGCGTAGGGCAATTCTTCGACAACCGGGGCGCCTCCGGCGAACGGTGCACGTCCCACAGCGAGGTGTGCGTTCGCGGTCGTCAGATACATCACCGCGTCACCTGTGGGCACGACCTGCGACTTCGAGATCGACCCTGGCAGCCGCGCGACGACGCGCGACTTCTTGTCGTGATCGAGCGCGATGATCTCCGTGCTGTCGGCTTGATCGAGGCTTACGTAATAGCTGATGGAGGCATCCGGCGCGGATCCGATGAACTGCCGCCCTTGGTAGGCATCAGATCGCGCAGCGAAGCTCGTCGCGGAAAGGTCGCCGACGTAGCTGGTGATCACGCGTTGATACCTGCTGACGATCCACCGGTGCCCATCGCGGCTCTCGCTCGCGACTCCCGTCTCGGGAGGGAACGTGATGACCTTCGTGGGTGCCTTGGTTGGGAGGCCTGTTTCCGTATCCATTGCTTGTGCGATGAGCGACGAACTCGGCGACGCCTCGAGTGTGTAGTAGAGGTGGCCGTCGGGCGTCCAAGCTTCTGGGAACGGGTCGCCTT
Organism: Kofleriaceae bacterium; assembly: GCA_035493675.1. Taxonomy (GTDB): domain Bacteria; phylum Myxococcota_A; class Polyangia; order Haliangiales; family Haliangiaceae; genus JAIOQA01. The sequence continues at coordinate 25,543 of DATJIA010000236.1, forward strand.
CGCTCGAACTCGGTAGGAACAGGCGGTCTTCGCCTACGTCGAGCTTGAGTATGTGAAGAGAGTGTTCTTCTGTGGGCTCCTCGCGTGGGTACGCGATGAATCGCTCATCGGGCGACCATACCGGCCACAGAACATCTCCCTTTTCGCGCGTTGGCACGACCAGTCTCGATTCACCGTTCGGCCACGGCTGAACATGGAGGCCTCCGCGGTCGACATACGCGATGGACGTACCGCTTGGCGAGAGGACCGCTCGCCACGCTTGCAAGGTCAGCTTCTTCGGTGCGCCGCCGTCGAGCGGCACCTCATACAGATCATTGTTGAGCGACTGATTCCCAGATGCGACGAGCACTCGACGTTCATCAGGGAACCACTCGACCCACCTCAGCGGTTGCGGCGGTGCTGCGAGGTCGCGCACGATCTTGCGATCGATATCTTCGACCGTCACGCGTCCGTCTCGAACGATCGCCAAGACCTTGCCGCTCGGGGACAATGCCGCACGGGGAGTCGCGAGCGATCGACTCGCCGACGTAGTGAGCGCTTCGTCCGGCGGGCGATCGTCCCACGAGCGTTCGCCGGGCGATGACACCGAAGGGACTCGCGCTGAGTGCTCATCCGATGGCGCCGCGCGCCACACACCGATCGCAAGCGCTACCGTCAGCGCGCCCGCGACGAGCGCCCTACGACGATACGGGAAGCGACGGTGCGGTAGATGGGTCCGCGTGGGCGCAGCCATCACGCGGGCGACAGTTCCTCCGTCGACGTCGAGTGGAGCACGCACGCTGGCGAGCGCGAGCGCAGCGAGTCGCTCAGGCCCATCTGCCGGAACCCGGATCGCATGTTCGAGGGCTCGCATCGCGAGATCCGATCGCGGGAAACGGCGTTGAGCGTCTCTTGCGATCATTTGTTCAGTGAGCGAGCGAATTCCGTCCGGCATTGCTTGCGCGTCGAGCTCGAGGTCGCGATAGCCGCGCGACACTTGCACGACATCCGCCAAGACCTCCTCCGCAGTCGATCCGCGATAGACGCGGACGCCAGTCAGCAGCTCGTGGAGAACCGCCCCGACCGCGAAGATATCGGCCCGGTGGTCTACGCTGCTCGGGTCAGTGACCTGCTCGGGCGCCATGTATAGCGGCTTCCCCTTGATCACCTCGGAGACCTCGGTCGCGGCCGCTCCCAGGGCCTTCGCGATGCCGAAGTCGCTGAGCTTCACCGCGCCCTCGCTCGAAATCAGCACATTGTGCGGCGAGACGTCGCGATGCACGATCCTCAGCACCTTCCCATCCGCGTCGGCGAGCTCGTGCGCATGTGCGAGGCCCTTCAGTATCTCCCGAACCACGTAGGCACTGATCTCGACAGGCATCCGACCTCGACGCATGAGTGTCGCGAGATCAGTCCCGTCGACGAGCTCCATGACGAGGAACAGCCGCCCATCTTCGTCACGATCGAAGTCGAGCACCTGCACGATGTTCGGGTGGTGAAGCATCGCGGAGATGCGCGCCTCGTTCACGAACATCGCAGCGAAGCGCGGGTCGTTGGAGACCGATGGCAAGATGCGCTTGATCGCGACCGGACGTTCGAAGCCTTCGGCGCCGACCGCTGTGCCGCGGAACACCTCCGCCATGCCGCCGCCGCCGATCCGCGCGCCGTAGCGGTACCTTCTGCGCGGAGCGGCTTCCGCAGACACCGGGCACATCTTACGTCAGCGCGTCAGTCTTCGATCAGCGGAAAGCCCCGCGGCTCGTCGCTCATCAGATCGAGCGCGAGACAAACGAGCCCGGGATGTCCCCACAGGAGCCCGTTCGGCCACTGCGATCGCAGCGGGGTCTGGATCGCGCGCGCGCCGAGCTCGCGCGCCTTCTCGCGCCAGCCGCGCCCCGGATCGACGCGCTCCATCGCGAGCAGCGCATACGCCACGCCACCCATCCCGCAGCACAAGTGCGTTCGCGTTCCATCGGACAGGTCGTACGCGGCGCTGGCGGCGTCGTTCGCGCGCGCCAGGAACGTGCTGTCGTGCGTGCGTTCGAAGGCGGCCGCCCACGCCATCGCGGTGCCGGCGGCACCCGTACACCAGCTCGCGCGCATGTCGGCGCGCGAGACGACGTCTATGCGCCATGTCGATGCGAGCTTCGACAGAGAAGCAACGAAGCGGTCAGGAAGCGCAACGCGGCTGCGGAGCAGCGCGTAGGCAACGCCGAGCCACCCGTGCGCGATGTTCGTCGCGTCGATCGGGTGCCACCGACGGCGCGCGCGAAGGAACCATTTCTTGAGCAGACCTTCGGCGAGGTTGTCGAGCTTGTGGCGGAGGCCGTCATCATCGCCACTCACAACGATCGAGCCGGCGACGAGGCGGCCCGCGTCTCCTTCCATCAGCTCGACGTCTCCGCGTGTGCAGGCGCGAGCCAACGACATGACTGCGTGCCTTCGGCGCGCACCGCTCCGTAGACAGGCGGCTAACCAATGCAGACCGAGGCGTCCGAACGGATGGGAGCGAGTGTCTGCGCGACGCGAGTCTGGGAACACGATCGGTCTTCGATCGGCGAGGGCTGCTGAGAGCCATTGGCCAGCGAGCCGGCGGAGGTCCGCACGACCACGCTCGCG
>DATJIA010000237.1:0-4501 GCA_035493675.1 Kofleriaceae bacterium
TCGCGGCGATCTTCCATTGTACGCTCGGCACCGCGTATCGCGGGCTCACGCGCGCGCGCGTGCACGCGGGGGCGCGCGTGCTGGTCACCGGCGCGAACGGCGGCGTCGGCGCGGCGGCGGTGCAGATCGCGACGCGGCTCGGCGCGACCGTGATCGCGCAGGTGCGGCGCGACGCGCACGCCGAGCTGGCGCAACAGCTCGGCGCGAGCGAGGTCGTCGTCGACGACGGCGCGACGATCCACAAGCGCGTGCAGCCGGTCGACGTCGCGATCGACTGCGTCGGCGCGCCGACCTTCAACGCGGCGGTGCGCTCGCTCGGCGTCGGCGGGCGCGCGGTCGCGATCGGCAACGTCGTCGACGCGCGCGTCGAGCTCAACCTCGGCTACCTGATCACGCGCGGGCTGCAGGTCACCGGCTCGTCGGGCGCGACCCGCGCCGACATGGCCGCGCTGCTCGCGCTCCACGCGAAGCATCCGTTCGCGATGCCGATCCACGCGCGCCTGCCGATCGCAGAAGCGGAGCGCGCGCAGCGAATCGTCAAGGACGGCGGCCTCACCGGCCGCGTCGTGCTCGAGCCCATGCACCTGTGATGAAGGACATGCCGTTCGCGACCCTGCCCGACGCGCGCGTCTACTACGACACGGCCGGCGATCGCGGCTCGCCGGTCCTGCTCGTGATGGGCTTCGGCGTCCCCGGGCGCATGTGGATGAACCAGATCGAGGCGCTCGCGCGGCACCACCGCGTCGCGTGGTTCGACAACGTCGGCGCCGGCGACACCCGCGGCCCGACGCTCTTGAAGATGCGCGACCTCGGACGGCACGCGCTCGCGGTGCTCGACGCGCTCGCGTGGAGCGACGCGCACGTCGTCGGCGTCTCGATGGGCGGGATGATCGCGCAGGAGCTCGCGCTGTCGTGGACCGCGCGGGTGCGCTCGCTGTCGCTGATCGCGACGCACGCCGGCGGCTTGCGCAACCTCGTCCCGCCGCCGTCGAGCCTGTGGATGTTCGCGCGCGGCTTCTTCGGCCCGCGCGAGGGTCGCGCGCGCGCGTTCGAGCGCCTGATCTTCCCCGACGACTATCTCGCGACGCTGTCCAAGCGCGACGTCGCGCCGCTGCGCGCCGCGCTGCGCGATCAGGTCGTCGCCGCCGCGCCCGCGTGGGATCGCCTGCGCCAGCTCGCCGCGATCGTGCGCTATCGCGCGGCGCATCGCCTGCACGCGCTGCACGAGACGCCGACGCTGGTCGTCAAGGCCTCGCGCGATCGCCTGATCCGCCCGCGCTCGCACCACCGCTTGCACGAGCTGATCCCCAACTCGCGGCTCGTCGAGTTCGCCGAGGCGGGCCACGCGATCCTCCATCAATGCGCGGCGCGCTTGAACGACGTGCTGCTCGATCACTTCGCGCAGGTCGATTCGGGCTTGACGGAGGCGGTGCCGCGCAGTTTACTGCGCAAGTAGAACATGTTTCACACGGGGGCCTGATCAGATGCGGAAGATCGGAAGCTGCAAGGAATACTTCGAGACCGTCCAGGAGCGCTTCCTGCCGGAGCACGCCAGCGGCATCGACGCGACGTTCGTCTACGAGCTCGAAGGCGCCGGCGGCGGCACGTGGACCGTGCGCGTCAAGGACAAGACGGTCACCGTCGAGCCGGGCACGGTCCCGTCGCCGACCGTGACGTACAAGATGAAGGCCGACGACTACGTCAACCTCGCCAACGGCGACTTGAACGGCGCGAAGGCCTTCCTCACGCGGAAGCTCAAGGTCTCGGGATCGATCCCGATGGCCCAGAAGATGAACAAGTTCTTGCCGCCGGCGTCGTGATGGCCGCCTTCCGTACGCCGCTGTGCGAGCGCCTCGGCCTCGAGGTCCCGGTGTTCGCGTTCTCGAAGGCGCCCGCGGTCGTCGCCGAGGTGTCGAAGGCCGGTGGCCTCGGCGTGCTCGGCGCGGTCGCGTACACGGTCGATCAGCTCCGCGAGGCGCTCGACTGGATCGACGCGCACGCCGGCGGTCGGCCCTACGGCGTCGACGTCGTGATGCCGGTCAAGTACGAGTCGGCCGGCGCCGGTCACGACGGCGCGCTCGATCCGAAGCTGCTCGAGCAGATGATCTCGCCGAAGCATCGCGCCTTCGTCGAGGAGCTGCTCGCGCGCCACGAGGTGCCGCGCCTGCCCGAAGGCGAGCACGGCTGGCACGAGCTGCTCGCGTGGACCGAGCAGACCACGCGCCCGCAGGTCGAGATGGTCCTGTCGCGTACACAGTCGAACATCGTCTTGCTCGCGAACGCGCTCGGGCCGCCGCCCGCCGACATCGTCGACAAGGCGCACGCGCGCGGGCTGGTGGTCGCGGCGCTCAGCGGATCCGCGGCGCACGCCAAGAAGCACATCGCCAACGGCGTCGACGTGATCGTCGCGCAGGGCACCGAAGCCGGTGGGCACTGCGGCGAGATCTCGACGATGGTGCTGGTGCCGGAGATCGTCGACGCGGTCGGCGACGTGCCGGTGCTCGCCGCCGGCGGCATCGGGTGCGGGCGCCAGGTCGCGGCCGCGCTCGCGCTCGGCGCGCAAGGCGCGTGGACCGGATCGATCTGGCTCACCGTCGCCGAGAGCGACGTGCACCCGATCGCGAAGGACAAGCTCCTGCGCGCGAAGTCGACCGACACGGTGCGCTCGCGCGCGCTGACCGGGAAGCCCGCGCGCCAGTTGAAGACCGCGTGGTCGGAGGCGTGGGACGATCCGAAAGGACCGGGCGCCTTGCCGATGCCGCTCCACTGGATGGCGACCGCCGAGGCGACCACGCGCATCCATCGCTTCGCGGAGACGCCGGGCTCGCGCGCGCACGAGCTGATGACGTCGCCGGTCGGGCAGATCGTCGGACGCATGAACGAGTCGCGCCCCGTCGCCGAGGTCATGAAGACGATCGACGACGAGCTGTCGGTGGCGATGCGGAGGTTGTCATGGCGATCGTAGAGCCCATCGGCGAGATCGCGGTGACGCCCGCCGTCGAGGTGAAGGCCGCGGTCGCGCGCGCCCGCATGGCGCAGGCCGCGTGGGGCGCGCTGAAGTTCGCGGACCGCGCGCGCGTGATGGAGAAGGCGCGCACGATCCTGATGCGCGAGCAGGAACGCTTCATCGAGGTGATCCGCCGCGAGACCGGGCGCTCGCACTTCGAGACGCTCATGATGGAGATCTTCCCGGCGCTCGATTCGCTGACCTACTACGCGAAGCACGCCGAGAAGTTCCTCACCGACAAGCGGCCGGGGATGCACCTCTTGCGGACGAAGAAGCTGCTCGTCACGTACAAGCCGCTCGGCGTGGTCGGCATCATCACGCCGTGGAACGGGCCGTTCATCCTCGCGCTCAACCCGACCGTGCAGGCGCTGATGGCGGGCAACGCGGTGATCGTGAAGCCGTCGGAGGTCACGCCGTTCTCGGGCGAGCTGGTCGGCGAGCTGTTCCGCGAGGCCGGCCTGCCGGAGAACGTGTTCCAGTGCGTGCTCGGCGACGGCGAGACCGGCGCGGCGCTGGTCGGCGCCGGCGTCGACAAGATCTCGTTCACGGGCTCGGTCGCGACCGGCCGCAAGGTCGGCGAGGCGTGCGGGCGCGCGCTCGTGCCCTGCACGCTCGAGCTCGGCGGCAAGGACGCGATGATCGTCTGCGACGACGCCGACCTCGAGCGCGCCGCGGGCGGCGCGGTGTTCGGCGGCTTCTTCAACGCCGGGCAGTTCTGCTGCGGCACCGAGCGCGTCTACGTGCACGACGCGATCTTCGACGCGTTCGTCGCGCGCGTCGTCGAGAAGACGCGCGCGCTGCGGCAAGGCACCGAGGGCGAGTACGACGTCGGCCGGATGATCTGGCCGCGCCAGCTCGACGTGATCGAGCGCCACATGGCCGACGCGATCGCGAAGGGCGCGCGCGTGCTGTGCGGCGGCAAGCGCAACGGCGGCTTCTACGAGCCGACCGTGCTCGTCGACGTCACCCACGAGATGTCGATCATGACCGAGGAGACGTTCGGCCCGATCCTCCCGATCGTGCGCGTCGCCTCCGACGACGTCGCGATCGAGATGGCCAACGACTCGATCTACGGCCTGTCGGGCACCGTCTGGTCCAAGGACGAAGCGCGCGCGATCGCGATCGCGCGCCGCCTCGAGACCGGCAGCGTCTGCATCAACGAGTCGTCGATCACGTACGGCGCGTGCGAGGCGCCGTTCGGCGGCCGCAAGCAATCCGGCGTCGGCCAGGTCAACGGCGAGGTCGGCCTCCGCGGCTACTGCCACGCGATGCCGATCGTGATCGATCGCTTCGGCACCAAAGAGGAGCACGTCTGGTACCCCTACACCGCCGACAAGGAGCGGACCCTGCAGAAGATCATCCGCTGGGTCTGGGGCACGCCGCTCGGGAAGTGGATGTCGTGAAGCTCGTCGTCGATCTCGATCTCTGCGAGGGCAACGCCCGCTGCGTGCGCCTCGCCCCCTCGATCTTCGAGGTCGGCGACGACGACAAGGT
>DATJIA010000238.1:0-7579 GCA_035493675.1 Kofleriaceae bacterium
TCGGGATCGCCGACGGTGGCACCGGTGAGATCACGCCGCTCGTGACCGATCCACGCTTCTATGTCGGCGATCAGGTGGCCCTCGGCATCATCGATGATCGGATCGTCGTCGGGGGCGATGCGCTGCGCGCGATCGATCCCCTCACGCGCACGGTGACGGACATCTGGACGCGATCACCCGCGTGCATCACCCAGCTCCCATCGGGCCAGGCCGTGGTGATCGCCGCGACCGGAGAGCTCCGCCTCTACGATCGCGAGCTCGCGAAGGTGGAGCTCGAAGCGCGCATCGCCTCGGCTGCGCGCGATTGCGTCGCGCGTCCCGACGGCTCGGTCGCCGTGTCGCACGACGGCGGGGTGGTCTCGGTGATCGACACGCATGGACGCGAGGTGGCGAGCGACCGCGGCGACGGCGACACGACCGACGCGCTGGCCGCGATGCCCGACGGTTCGATCATCATCGGCGACTTCCGCGGGCACGTCCGCCGCTGGGTGCCGGGGACCGCGAGCCGCACACTGTTCCAACATCTCGGACCGGTGTGGGGCGTGGCGGTGTCACCCGACGGTCGCTGGATCGCGACGTGCGGACGCGATCGTACCGCACGCATCTCAACCCCCGACGGCGAGGTCGTGGAGATCCATCGAGGTCACGAGGACGAAGTCGCGAGCGTCGCGTTCTCCTCGACCGGTGACGTCGTGTCGGCGGGGATGGACGGCCGGATCCTGCGCTGGCCGATCGATCCGGCACGAGCTCCCCCGTCGAGTGTCGACGAGCTCGTGCATCAGATCGATACGCTGACGTCGATCGCAGCGGACCAATAACGGACCGGCGTGGACCCGCGCTGGTCCACGCGCGCGGCGCCAATCGGCCGCGATGCGGGAGCCCGAGCATGGCCGGCGACTTGCTCTGCGAATCCCGCATGCGAGCTCCCGTCGTGAAACCGCAGACGCTCCGCAACCTCTCGTCCGAGCCGGCCCGGCTCCAGAAGATCGTGATCGGCAGCCTCGATGATCCGGGCAAGGGCGTCGAAGCGCAGTACAACCCGCGCGAGCTCACGATCGAGAAGTCGGTGCCGTGGACGCCGCACAAGGTGACGAAGGCGAACGAGCACGATCTGGAGTTCACTGGCGGCAGCCCGCGCACGCTGAGCCTCGAGTTGACCTTCGACGGAATGGAGACCGGGCGGTCCGTCGAGCAAGCGGTGCTCGATCTCGCCGAGCTCGCCACGGTTCGCGATCGCGACGCGAAGGACGAGGATCACCTCCGGCCTCACCTCGTCGTCGCCGTCTGGGGCGACAAGCTCTCGAAGTTCAAGGGCGTCATCGAGTCGCTGACCACGAAGTACACGATGTTCCTCGCCGACGGCACGCCGGTCCGCGCGACCTGCACGGTCAAGCTCAAGGAGGCCGAGAACCCCGGCGTCGCGAAGAAGACCTGAGGTCGCCGGCGCGACGTGACGTATCCTGGAGACGTGCGGGCGGTCGGCTGCCTCCTCTATGTGTGCGCGTGCAGCGCAGAGCCCGCCACGATCATGGTGATGGACGCCGGGCCGCCCGACGCGGAGATTCCGCTCCTGCACATGAGCTACGACCTGTACGTATTCAACGCCGAGCCGTTCGAGCGTCCGGCGCCGGCGATCGCGCCGGTCGTGTACATCGACGGCGTGCCGAGACGATCACTCTCGATCGTCTACACCAACGAGCTGAAGGCGATCGGCGCGAAGCACGTCGTCGAGCTCCGTTACGACGATCACGTCATCGCGAGCTACGCGCTGACGATCGAGCGCACAGGCTGCCTGAATCCGCTGACGATACCGATCGCGGCGTCGTACTCGCAGGCGCTCTGCGAGTACGACAGCGGCGACCTGCGCTTCGCAAGCGACGAAGCGATGAGCGTGCCGATCGGCAACGGCGGCGCTACCTGCGTGGGCGACGGCACGTGTCGCCCTTGCGGCGGTTGCGTCGGTGATCCGCATCTGCGGTGCGGCCTTCGCGTCGAATCGACGACGCCGTTCGCGAGCCGCCTCGACTGCGCGCCGCGCGGCACGAAGCAGCTCGGCGAGGCATGCACGTTCATCGACGATCCTGATGGCGCGTACGACGACTGCGCGGCAGATCTCTTCTGCGTCGAGGGCACGTGTCGCGCGAGCTGCGCGAGCGGCATGTTCGTCGACGGATATCCGCCCGAAGTCCGCGTCTGTCAGTGAGCGACGCAGACGCCGACGACGGACGCTGGACATCCTGCGTTCCAGAAGACGCCGACGGTCGTCTGGCACGTGAGTGCGGTCTCGCACGCGCCCGTCGTGCCGGCCTGCGCCGACGCATCGCAGATCGAGACGCACGTCCCGGTCGCGCGATCGACGTCCATGGGTGCATCGCAGAGCAGGCCGGTCGCACAGTCGTCGTACCCGGTCGCTGTGCCGTGCGGCCCCCACGTGCAAGCCGCGCCTACCTGCGCGGTGCCGGTTGGCACACAGCCGATCTCTCCCCATCCCGACGATCCGAGCTCGACTCGGACCCACGTGCACCTCTCGCCGGTGTCACAACCGATCTGAAAGACCGGGTTGCAGGTCTGGGCGTTGCGGAAGCAGATGTCCACATCGGGCGTCGGAGCCGCATCGGTGATCGCGGTCATCGCGTCCGGGCGCGCGTCGCGCGCGCCGCACGCCGCAAAGACGACGAAGAGGATCGCCGACCTCATCCTGCCGATCGTACCTCCGACGATCCTTCGAGCTGCAAAGATTTCTGATCGTGCGCAACGTGTGCGCGCGATCGACTGCGCGTGGGGAGGGCGCGTGCAATCGTGGACGGAATGGTCGCGGTGGGAATCGATCTGGGGACGACCAACTCGGTCGTCGCGCTGGCGAGAGACGGTCGGATCGAGGTCGTGCCCGACGACGAAGGGCGGAAGCTGCATCCGTCGGTGGTGGCGTTCAAGCCGAACGGCGAGCGCGCGATCGGGATGCCGGCGCGATTGCGCCGCGTGATCGATCCGCGCAACACGATCTTCTCGGCGAAGCGCTTGATCGGTCAGGCGTTCGAGTCGAAGGCGATCCAGTCCTTGATCGCGCAGCTGCCGTACGAAGTTCGCGCGGCCAAGGACGGTGAGCCCGCGGTGCTCGCGCGCGGCAAGACGGTTCCGGTCGCCGAGATCTCGACGATGATCCTCGCGCACCTGCGCGCGCGCGCCGAGGCGTACGCGGGCGAGCCGGTGACCGAGGCGGTGATCACCGTGCCCGCCAACTTCACCGACGGGCAACGCGAGGCGACGCGGCGCGCCGGCGAAGCGGCGGGGCTGCGCGTGCTGCGCGTGCTCAACGAGCCGACCGCGGCCGCGCTCGCGTACGGCATCGGCAAGCAGGTGCACCAGCGCGTCGTCGTCTTCGACATGGGCGGCGGGACCTTCGACGTCACGCTGCTCGCGGTCAGAGACGACTTCTTCGAGGTGCTCGCGACCGGCGGCGATCCGTTCCTCGGCGGCGACGACATGGACAAGCTGATCGCCGATCGCATGGCGCGCCGGTTCCTCGAGCAGCACCGCATCGATCTGAACACCGATCCGCGCGCGACCGCGATCCTGCGCATCGCGGGCGAGCAGATCAAGGGCAAGCTGTCGAGCGAGGACGAGGTCACCGGCTCGCTCAGCGAGATCGCGCACGGCGAAGGCGGCGTGCCGCTCGCGCTCGACTTCCGCGTCACCCGCGCCGAGCTCGAGCAGATGATCGAGCCGCTCGTCGATCGCGCGATCGTGAAGTGCGAGGACGTGCTCGCGGCGGCCGGCGTGATGGCCCAGCACGTCGACGAGGTGATCCTCGTCGGCGGCGCGACCCGCGTGCCGCTGGTGCGGCGCCGCGTCGCCGAGCACTTCCAGCGCGAGCCGCGCACCGACATCAACCCGATGGAGGTCGTCGCCGAGGGCGCCGCGCTGCAGGCGATGATCCTCACGGCGCCGGCCGAGCAGAGCAAGCCCGCGCCGATCTTGATCGACGTGACGCCGCACGCGCTCGGCCTCGCGACCGCCGGCGGCTACACCGACGTCCTGATCGATCGCAACCAGGCGATCCCCGCCGAGCGCACGCGCGTCTTCGCGACCGCGCGCGATCAGCAGACCGAGGTCGTGATCCGCATCTGCCAAGGCGGCGAGCGCACGTTCGCCAACAACGTCGCGCTCGGCGAGCTGCGCCTCGACGGCATCGCGGCGGCGCCGCGCGGTCAGGTGCGCATCGAGGTCACGTTCCTCGTCGACGCCGACGGCATCCTGCAGGTGTCGGCGAAGGACGTCGCGACCGGGCACGCGAATCGCGTCAGCCTCCGCGTCTTGGGAGGCGAGCGCGCGTGAGCGACTTCTGGCACGACGTGCTCGCGCTCGCGGCCGCGCTCGATCGGCGCTCGTACTACCAGCTGCTCGACGTCACGCCCGACGCGAGCGTCGAGGCGGTCCGCGCCGCGTACGCGCAGCGCGTCGCCGCGTATCACCCGGATCGCCACGCGCGCGAAACCGATCCGGATCGCAAACGCGCGCTGGTCTCGCTGCAGGCGCGCTTCAACGAGGCGTACCGCGTGCTGTCCGATCCGCACCAGCGCGCCGAGTACGATCGCGTGCTCGCGAGCGGGCAGCTGCGCTGGCTCGGGCGCGCGCTCGTGCACGTCGAGGATCCGGCGTCGCCGCAGGCGCGCCGCTACTTCCAGTTCGGCAAGGACGCCGAGCGCGACGGCGATCGCGCGGGCGCGCTGATGAACTACCAGTTCGCGCTGCAGCTCGAGCCGTCGAGCGAGGCGGTGCGCGCGGCGATCGAGGCGATCGGCGGCGACAAGAAGGCCGAGCCGGTGAAGCCGCGCCCGCCGACGGCGCCGCCCGTCGCCGATCAGCGCGCGGCGCCGCGCCACGAGATCGCGCACCCGGTGCGCCTCCACGTCTCGACCTGGAAGAAGCTCGTGACGATGTACGCGCGCGACATCAGCGCCGGCGGCATGTTCCTCAAGACGACCCACCCGCCGCCGCTCGGCACGCACTTGCAGCTCGCGATCATCGCGCCCGACGGCCGCGTCCTCGAGCTGCGCGCCGAGGTCGCGCACGTGATCGCCGCGGATCGCGCGGACATGGGCGCCCTGCCCGGCATCGGCATCCGCTTCCTCGAGCTCGACGAGGCGCAGCGCACGTTGATCGAGGACCTGCTGGCGGCGGCCGCACAAGCCGCAGTGCTCGCGCACGGCAAATGATAGCGTCGAGGCGTGCGCTGGTCGTTCGTGCTGATCGCCGCGGGCTGCAAGGCCGCGGTGCCGGGCGCGCCCGACGCGGGCGATGACGCGATCGCCGATGCACGCCCGCCCGCGGACGTGACGATCACCGCGGAGCTCGCGAGCGCGCGCACGACCACGCGCGAGCACATGATCGCCGGCGGCGAGATGCAGATCAGCGGCGAGCCGCTCGCCGAGGCGATGGGCCGCGATCTCGGCGGCTACAGCCGCGATCTGCTGCCGCCGGATCTCTACCTCGATCACCAGAGCGGCCTGTTCTGGATTGATCTGCCCGGGTTCTCGACGGGCGTCGAGTCGTACGAGTACTCGAAGCAGCCGATGAACGCGCTCGCGTTCGAGTCGGGCGCGGGCACGGCGCTCGGCGACGCGCCCGCGATCGGCGATCTCACCGCGCGCGTGCAGCACTTCGCGCTCGGATCGAACGCCACCGGCAAGTGGGTGTTCGCGCCCGGCACCTTCCCCGCCGACAACGCGTACGGCGATCTCAACCCGACGGGCACCGGCGTGCCCGCGAACAATCCGCTCGGCTGGCCCGGCATCTGGCCGACCGCGCACGTGTTCGCGAGCTTCGATCCGTCGAGCGATCCGAGCGATCGCGTCGATCTCCAGTGCTCGATCGTCTCCGACGACAATCCGTCCGAAGCCGCGGCGCCGCTGATCAGCGCCGACTACGAGTGCGACGCGTCGAGCCTGCACCTGCGCGATCGCGATCAGCAGGTCGAGAAGATCATCACGCCCGGCGCCGACGGATGGAGCGGCTGGAAGTACGGCCTGTGGACGATCAACTACCTGCAGATCATGCACGACGCGATGAACCAGGCCGTCGAGGCGGTGCCCGAGGCGGAGCTCGCGCAGGTCGGCGCGCCGGGCGCGAGCGTCTTCCTCGGATCGAGCGACATCGAAGGCTTCCAGGCGCAGATGTTCGTCACGATGCTCGACGTGCGCGCCGACGACTGGCTCGCACACCTGTCGACGACCGACGGCAAGACGCTCGATGGCTTCGCGAGCGTCTCGGCCGCGCTCGCGTACGACTACGACGCGCCGCTGCGCACGTTCCCGCGCATCGCGGTCACCGAGAGCGACGACGGCACGCCGTTCCCGCTGCCGTCGTACGCGATCGCGGATCCCGACCCCGACCTGCTCGACGACCTCGGCGTGATCATGGCGTACTCCGAAGCGTACGCGCTCACCGATCGGATGAACCCGGACGTCGGCGGCTCCCAGCCCGTGCGCGCGTTCTTCGACGGTGATCCATTCGCCGCCGACGACGGCGTACCCGACGGCGAGGACACGCTGCACGATCGCGCGCTCGCGATGATGCGCGTCGCGTTCATCGATCTCGATCGCGCGGGCACCGGCGCGCCGGTCTCGACCACCGACGCGGCCTACACGGTGATCGCGCTGCGCACGATGCTGCGCGCGCTCAGCTCGCAGCTCACGCTGTACTCGAACAACACGCCCGACACCGCGATCGCGTCGACGCCGCTCGATCTGTTCCCCATCCATCACCCGTCCGGCGCGGGCGTGTCGTTCACCGCGCGCGCGCAGCAGCTCCTGCGCGCGAACGCGGAGCTCTTGATGACGCGCACCGAGGATCCCGCCGACTTCGATCTCGACGGGCACGCCGCCGCGATCCACGGCCTGTTCGCCGCGTACCTCGCGACCGGCGACACCACGTACCGCGCGCGCGCGATCGCGATGTGGCAGCGGATGGACGCGACGTTCTGGGATCCGGACGCGCGGATCTATCTCCTCTCGCCGGCGGCCCGCGACGCGGTCGAGTACACGCCGCTCCGCTTCGCGCTGGTGCAGAGCGCGCTGCGCGACGTCTACGAGCTGGTCGCGGCGCGTCCCGGCGGCGAGGCCCTCGCGCCGATCGTGGAGGCGCGCCTCGCGCGCATGGACACGCTGGTCCTGAACGGCTGGGACGATCGCGATCGCGACAAGCACGTGGCGTGGCCCGACGAGTGCGTGCGCGTCGAGGGCGGCCTGCCGCGCGGCGGGCTGCAGCTGGCGGAGCGCACGCTCACCGGCGAGACCGGCCGCCTGCGCGACGAAGGCGGCGGCCCCGGCGGTCCGCCGACCTCCGATCGCGATCAGGATTGCGTGCCCGAGATCGACGACGCGCACGTCGGCGCGGGCCTCGCCGACGCGGTCCTCTTCCGGATCCACCGATGAAGCGCCTCGCGATCTTGATGCTGATCGCCGCGTGCGGAGACGACGTCACGCTCGCGCCCGACGCGCAGCCCATCGCGTGCGCCGCGACCTTCCACGGCAACTTCGAGGAGCTCACGCGTTCGCCCGATCGCTGCGCGCGCCTCGAC